>DASRHU010000159.1:0-106181 GCA_035650335.1 Gemmatimonadaceae bacterium
AGTGAGCGCCCGGCGGGCAACGAGCCAGGTCGAACGCCTCGCGGCATCAGGCCGTGCTTTCCCCACTGGACATCGATAACCACCTGCCGTCTCGGCCACGCCATGTGGAGGATGTTCCCGTGCCAGTACGTCCATAGATCCACTGGGGCGCCGGTCGAGTCATACCCCACCCAGACGATTTCCTGGTCCGTAGGATTGGTGAACGGTGCCCACGCCCCGTGCGCATCATCCCGCCAGAGCAGGTGATAGGCGATCAGCGGGCGGAACGGGTGCAGGACCCCCACTGCCCGAATCACCGGGAACGTTTCATCGGCCTGGAGGTATAAGACTGGCGCCAGTTGTCTTGCCAGCGTGGCGCCAGTGTCGTTCGGTGAGAGCGCGGTAGGGAGAACCGTCGGCAGTACCGGCAGATGCAGGCGAGGCCCGCAACCCGCCGATGGGGCGGCGAAGAGCATGGAGACGAGCACGCGTCTCATGCCCGCCGGCAGCCGTCGTCTCACGCAGTCCGCAGCAGCGTTCCGGCTGGAGTCGCCGCGCCAGCCGGAATTGTTGGTCGTACAACCATGGAGGTCCCCATGCGAAAGCCCCGTCCGGCGACGTACAACCCTGCGCAGGCCCTGCAGCTCATTTCACACGATCGCACGGGATCGCCACTCTCGTGCCCGTCGTGCTCCGGGCAAATAGTGAGAGACCCGCAGCAGATTCCCCCGCCGCCCCGCTCGCATGTAACCCTGCGGTGCTCCAAGTGCGGGCGAATCGCCAAGTATATCGCGGGAGCCGCCTGACGGGACATGAGCATCGGCGTCTTACGGCCAACACCAGGGGCGGAGCGGATTTTGCGCTTCGCCCTTTGTCCTTGCGTCCCAGGTGTTTAGTATTGGCGACACCTGTTTACGATCCGCGGCGAGCGTCGATTCGGGCGCTCCAAGGGGATCAGGCACCACCGTCAGCCCCGTAGGGGAAGAGGAAGCGCACCATGGCTCGTATCACCGGCACCGTGAAGTGGTTCAACGACGCGAAAGGCTACGGGTTCATCTCGCGAGAGGGTGGTCCCGACGTCTTCGTCCACTTCAGCGCGATCCAGTCCGATGGCTTCAAGTCTCTCGCCGAGGGCGACCGCGTCGAGTTCGAGATCGTCCAGGGACAGAAGGGACCACAGGCGGCAGATGTAACGAAGGCCTGATCCGACCTTCAGATCCAGAAAGAGCCCGGGCCCACGCCCGGGCTTTTTCTTTCCCCCCACCTCCACCGCGCTTCGAGGTCACAAATGTTCTTATCCACAGGTGGCCTCTCTCTTGCCCTCTTTCACGTCCACGATCCTGTCGGCCCCACACGCGGAGAGCAGCAATGGCGGCGATCTGGAAAGGAGCGATCACCTTCGGGCTCGTCAGCATCCCGGTCGAATTGCGCACCGCCGTTCGCGGAGATCGCATCTCCTTCCGGATGCTCCACGCCGAGGATCTCTCGCCGATCAAGTACGAGCGTATCTGCGCAGAGGACGGCCAGCCCGTCCCCTGGGATGAAGTGGTCAAAGGCTACGAGTACGCCAAGGGCAAGTACGTCGTGCTCAGCGACGAGGACTTCGAGCGCGCTGCGCTCGAGGGATCTCGCGCCATCGACATCCTCGACTTCGTCAAGCAGGAGGAGATCGATCCCCGCTTCTTCGAGACGCCCTACTACCTCGTCCCGTCGAAGGGCGGCGAGCGCCCCTACGCGCTCCTTCGCGAGGCAATGCGTCGCACCGGAGCCGTCGGCATCGGCAAGATCATCATCCGACAGAAGCAGAACCTCGCCGCCGTGAAGGTCGTCGGCGACGCACTCGTCCTCGAGCTCATGCGCTTCGCCAACGAGCTCGTCGACACCAAGGAGTTTTCCTTCCCGACCTCGGATGTCGTGAAGCCCCAGGAGCTGACGATGGCCGAGCAGCTCATCGCCAACCTCGCCGAGCCGTTCTCGCCTGACAAGTACACCGATGATTACCGCGCCAACCTCATGCGGATCATCAAGGCGAAGCTGAAGGGGAAGAAGGTCGACCTCGAGCCGGCGCAGGACGCCGGCCCCGCGGACGCCGAGGTGATCGACCTCATGTCCCGCCTCCGCGAGAGCCTGGAGCAGGGGAAGAAGCAGGGCGAGGGCAAGCGAGCACGCTCGGGCGCCGTCCGTGCACCCCGGAAATCGGCGGCCTCACGCGAGCGCACGCCTCCCAAATCCCGCCGCTCCGCCTAACGCGCCGTGCCGCGCACGCGCTCGGCGCCGCTCGCGGAGTACAGGAGAAAGCGTGATTTCTCGCGCACGGCGGAGCCTGCCGGCGGGAAGGCGAAGCCGCGGGCGCGCACCAGGCCCTCCACCCTTCGTTTCGTCATCCAAAAGCACGACGCCAGCCACCTGCATTTCGATCTGCGTCTCGAGCTCGATGGCGTGATGAAAAGCTGGGCCGTCCCGAAAGGGCCCAGCCTCGATCCATCCGTCAAGCGGCTGGCGATGGAGGTGGAAGACCACCCCATCGAGTACAACACCTTCGAGGGCACGATCCCCAAGGGCGAGTACGGAGGCGGGACCGTCATGCTCTGGGACCGCGGGACCTACGGCGCGGACGAGCCGGCCGAGGGGGACCACGAAACGGCCATCCGTCGCGGCTACGCCAAGGGCGAGATAAAGTTCACCCTCGACGGCGAGCGTCTCCACGGGTCGTGGGTGCTCGTCCGAATGCGGAGAGGCGACGGAGGCTCGTCGAAACCGCAGTGGCTGCTCATCAAGCACCGGGACGACGATGCGCGGGATGACATCGACATCGTCGCCGAGTTGACGACCTCCGTGGCGACAGCGAGAACCATGGATGACATCGCGGCAGGCAAGAGGCGTCCCTCCAAAACGCGAAAGGCGCCCGTGAAGACGCAGCCGCGCGCGGCTCGTAAGGCGTCTCCGCCGAATGCGGCTCCACGCCTCGAGTCACTGCAACCGATGTACGCCAGCATCGGCGCTTCGCTTCCGGACGGAGAGGGATGGACGTTCGAGCCCAAGTACGATGGCATTCGCGTCCTCGGCTTCGCGACCGGGGAGGCCGCCCGCCTCATCACCCGCAACGGCAACGACAAGACGAAGCAGTTTCCCGAAATCGCCGATGCGCTCCGTACGCTCGCGAAGAAGGCGCAGCGCGACCTCGTTCTCGACGGTGAGATCATCGCCGTCATCGACGGGGAAGTCGCGCGATTCCAGGCGCTTCAGGATCGCATGCACGTCAAGGACACCATCACGATTCAGGACTTCGCGAGCCGACAGCCGGCGTCCATCGTTCTGTTCGACATCCTCGTGGATGGGCCCGACATCCTGCTCACCGAATCCTGGGCCACGCGCCGCAAGCACCTCGAGAAGGTCCTGCGCCGGCGCACCAACGATCGCGTCCGCCTCAGTGAATCCGTCCCTGGTGATGGCGAGGAAATGGTCGAGCGCGCGCGACGCGACGGATGGGAGGGCGTCATCGCCAAACGTACCGACTCGCTCTACCATCCGGGTGTACGCTCCAAATCATGGCTGAAGCTCAAGGTCGAGCACCGGCAAGAGTTCGTCGTCGGCGGCTGGACCGATCCGCGAAACACGCGCGAACACATCGGCGCACTCCTGCTCGGCCACTTCGATGATGACAAGTTCGTGTATGTCGGCCACACCGGCGGGGGCTTCACGCGGCAGGGGCTCAAGGAGATGCATCGGCGTTTGTCCCGACTCGAGCGCAAGACACCGCCCTTCGAGAAGGCTCCCCGCACCAACGAGCGAGCGCATTGGACACGCCCCGAGGTCGTCGTCGAAGTGAAATTCAACGAGTGGACGGCGGACGGAAAGTTGCGACAGCCGATCTTCCTTGGCGTTCGCGACGACAAGGATGCGCGCGAAGTCATCCGCGAGCCCGAGAGCGTGCAACACGGAACCCGATGAAGCGAGCCTCGTCGAAGAGGGCGGCGTCGAAGCGCGCGACACCGGCGCGCGGCACCTCGAAACGCGCCGCCTCGAAGCGCACGGGGCTGGCGACCGGGAGCGTGGTGGAGCAGCTCGAGCAGATCCAGACGTCGGGCGGTGACGGAACAGTCGCGCTGGGTCGGGGCGTCACCCTGTCCGTCTCGAGTCTCGACAAGGTGTTCTTCCCACGCGAGCGGTTCACCAAAGGCGACGTCATGCGCTACTACGCGCAGGTCGAGGAAGCGATTCTCCCGATCATGCGCGACCGCCCGCTGGTGCTGAAGCGACATCCGGACGGCATCGACGGACAGTCCTTCTACCAGCAGAAAGCGCCCGATCGCGTCCCTGACGGCGTGCGCGCCGAGACGATCCGCAACGAGCGTGGCGAGCGCCAGCGGCGGTTGATCGGCGGAGATCTCATCACCCTGCTGTACACGGTGCAGCTCGGCGCGATCTCGGTCGATCCGTGGCACTCGCGCGTGCCCAACCTGGAGGAAGTGGACTTCACGATCCTCGACCTCGACCCCGGCCCCAAGGCGCCATTCACCCGAGTCGTCGAAGTCGCGATGCTCGTTCGCGAGGAGCTCGAGCGGCTCGGTCTCGTCGGCGGCGTGAAGACCTCCGGCTCATCCGGAATGCATGTCGTCGTCCCGCTCGAGCCCGGCATTTCGGATGAAACCGCCGTGCTCGCCGCGCAGATCATCGCGACGCGTGTCGTGGCGCGAGCACCAGGCATCGCGACCGTGGAGCGATCGGTGAGCGCGCGACCCGCCGGCGCCGTCTACGTCGACTATCTCCAGAACATTCGCGCGAAAACGGTTGCGGCTGCCTACTCCGTGCGCGCGCGCCCTGGTGCGACGGTATCCGCGCCGCTCGAATGGAAGGAAGTGGGAAGCGCGCTCGATCCCCGTGATTTCACGATCGAGACGCTGCCCGAGCGGCTCCGCCGCCATGGCGATATCTGGGGACGCGTCATGAAGAAGCGGAATTCCATGCGGACGCTGCTCGACGCAGCGCCCCGCAAGCACGCCTGAATCGGCCGCTCTTCGGGCCGCCCACGGTTCGCTCCGCATTCGGGTCCCGTTTCCGCACGGCGTCGTGGTCGTCATCGCCGTGATGACGACTGTCAACGCTCGTTTCGCCTTCCTGTTCTGCAGCTTGCTGGCCGCCCCGATCACGGCCCCGGCGCAAGCGCGACAGGCACCGACGCCCACGGCGTCGCGCACGGTCCAGGTGCGCGCGCGCGTGCGCGGCGAAGATGTCGTGCGCACCGCGAAGCAGTATCTCGGTGTTCGCTACGTACTCGGCGGGACTACGCCTCGCGCGTTCGACTGCTCCGGTTTCGTCCGATGGATCTTCGCGCAGCACGGCGTCAACATGCCGCGAACGGCGAAAGAGCAGGCTGCTGTCGGAGACGCTCCCGCGCCCGGTGATCTGCAACCCGGCGATCTGCTCTTCTTCTTCGGTGGCCGTGGCGCGCAGCACATCGCCGTCTACGTCGGCGGAGACACCATCATCCATGCTTCGAGCAGCGGCAAGCGGGTGAAGCTCGATCGGTTTGGCGGCACGAGGCGACGTCCGACCTGGTTCGGGCAGCGTCTCATCGCCGTGCGCCGCATCCTCCCCGCCGAGGGAGTCGTCGAGCTGCCGCTAAGCGCCCTCTCGACCGAGCGTGGAGTCCCACCGGAAATGGAAACGACCTTGCTTTACCGGGAGCCGCCGGTCGTATATTAGGCTGCGGCGCGAGGCTGCCGACGCCGGCGGCCCCGTTTGAATCCAATGAAGGATAACCCGTGCTCCTGTATAGTCGCGAGCTACCCTCGGGAGGCTTCGTGATGATCGAGGCCCAGGACGGCGAGGGCGGGTTACATTACGCTTTCCTCGCCGTGGAGCGGCGTTCCGATCCGTCGCGACGCGCTGGGCACGAGCCGCCAGTGATCGCCGAGGCACGAGGGCCGTCGCGCGCGACCGTGTTCAGGGAGCTCTACGCGATCGCGCGCGACAACACCGCGATATCGCACGCGCTGCTTCGGTGGCGGAGGGGCTCCGGCTGAAAGTGAGACCGAAAAAAAAGAGCGGCGGCCACCAGGCCGCCGCTTTCATTTGTCTATGGTGCGTCGTTTGCGGGGGGCATCGCCACCGCGGCGACGCAGAAGAGCATCCCTCAGCGCGTCGCCGTCCATCTCATCGAGCGAAGCGGCACGCACGGTGAGGATTCGCGCCCGGTCGTGTCCGCCGAAGAGTGGTTCGACGCGGACGATCAGTCGCGCACCGCGCGCTTCGCCGGTGGGATCGATCGACGAGAGCTTGGCGATCAGCACGACGAGCCACCGCTGCCCGTTCGACGTCTCGATGACGCGAGCGGGGACCGGTGTTTCGCTGATGCGCTGATCCGACAGCTGCCGGAACGCGACATCACCGAGCGCGGACGCGGCTCTGGCAGGGCGGCTCGGCGGACCGGGGTCCGATTGGCGCTTGCGGCGGAGAACGCCCATCACCTGCCTCCCTGTGCTGCGAGCGGGAGCTCCATCTGATCCCCGGCGGACGCTGGGTCGCGGGCCACCCCGAGCAGGTGGGCGGTTCGGTGGTAGTGCCGCAGGGTCTCTATAGGCGCGCGGAGGGAGCCGTGTCCGACGCGACGAATCGCGAGGACCTCCTCACGTACCGACCGCGGCAGGGCGTATGCAAGTGGATGACGGCCAAGGCGATCGAGCTCCTCGGTGTCACGCGCAAGCAATGCGGCACACAGCGCGTCCAGGTAGGCGAGCAAACGGCTCCCTCCGTGTGTTTCGTAGTAATATACGTATTGGTACTAATAAGGTAACGCAAGGGGTGTACCCGGAGATCCGCCCCTGGTTCCGGCGAGAGTATCCGGCAATGGCCGCCGACGGCAGATATCCGGCGCCAGATCTCGGGGTCGGGAAGCACGCGTGGGGAGCCGGAAGCCGGCTCCCCACGCTTTTTTCCCCGCGTCCGCCACTGACGACGGATACCTCAACCGCTGCAGCGGTTACCCGAGCAGGTCGAACCTCACTCCTCGGCGGCCGCTCCGTCGCTTCTTCGGCGCATAGCGAAACAGCTGGGCGGGACGACCGCGACCCTCGCTGCGCCATTCATCTATAGGCTCCACTAGCCAGGCGGCGTGCAGCGCGCGGCGGAAGCTCGCCTTGTGCAGCTTGCGACCGAGCAGGACCTCGTAGACTTCCTGCAGCTGGCTCAGCGTGAACGTCGGCGGCAACAGGCGGAACGCCACCGGCGATTGATCGAGCTCGAGGCGCAGCATCGAGAGCGCGGAGTCCACCATGGCGCGGTGGCGCGGCGCGAGCGGCGGAAGCTCATCGAGTGGGAACCAGCTCGCCTCGCCGCCGACCGGTGGTGGCGTCCCCGCCGCAACCAGGCCGAGATACGCGATCGAAAACTCGGTCTCCCCGGGATGGCGATGCTCGCTTCCCGATGCGACCACCTGCCGCGTCCACGCCGCGCCCGCGCCTAACGCCGACCGCGCGATGCGCGCCGCCGCGACATCGAGCGGCTCATCGGATCGCGCCGCATCCCACGGGAGCTCCCAGCGCTCACGCGCGCGCGGATCCGGCGCGCGCACCAGCAACGCCGTGAGGCGCCGGCTATGCGGAGTGAAGAGAACGACGTCGACGGAGAGGAGCGCCCGCCGAATGACGGGACGAGCAGCAACGGCGGGGCGGCCGGCGGGGGCTGACGTTTGAGGACGATCGCGCATCGGGCGCGAATTAGTCACACTCGGTCACTAATGTCAAGACTCTCCCGAAGAATTCGTCGCGCTGCGCATCTATCGTTGTCGCTCGTCGCGAAGCGCGACTATATAGCGGTTTCCTTCTCAGCCGTCAATCAGAATTCTCGCCGGTTAGCGACGCACCTCCGACGGACGAACAGTCGCAGAATCGACGCTGCGCATCAACCCCGCTCCAATGGATGTACGCGGGGGGATGCGAATCGGCAACCGTCCCGTGATCGGACTCCATCCGAGCAAGGCACGAGCCGCCGCGCGCTGCGAGACACCGATACCGCTCCACGCCACCAGATAGGCGGGCACGCTCGGCATCTGCTGCAACAGATACGGATTACCGAGCGATACCACGATCGGTCGCTTCCGCTGCTTGACGAGTGCCTGCACGAAGCTCGCGAACTCTCGCGGGGCCTCCGCGCTGGTCGCGTTCCACGCGTGGGAGACGTAGGAGCTCACGATGACGACCTGCGCCGACCGCGCGGCGCGAAGCAGGCGCTGCCACTCCGCGCTCGAGGGCGCATCGGCGTTCACCAGCTCCGACCGAACGCTCGTGAAGTGACGACGGAGCTCGGCATCGAACGCGGTCCCGGCGGCGAGGTCGGTGCGTCGGGCTAACGTAATCGAGAGTACTCGCCGCGAGCGCGGCAGCCTCGACAACGGTACCTGGCCGAGAGAGTCGCGCACGAGCGTGATCGACCGCTGGGCCACCGCACGAGCCACCGCCACGTGATCCGAGTCGCCGACGACGAACCGCACGCTGTCGATCGCGATCGAGCGCCGACGATCGAGTCCCACGCGGCGCTTCGCCTCGAGTAACCGGCGAACCGACGCATCGATGCGCGCCTGGTCGTACCGCCCGCTCTCGACCCCCGCGACGATCGCGTCGATCGTCTGTCGCACATCGACCGGTTGAATCAGGACGTCGGCACCAGCGTCGACGGCGCGAATCGCGGCCTCGACGGCGCCATACCTGTCGAGCACGCCGCGCATGTCCATCGCGTCGGAAATCACGACACCGTCGAAATCCATCTCGCCACGAAGCAGATCGCCGAGCACTCGCTTCGACAGCGTACCCGGCACGCCGGCGGAATCGAGCGCGGGCATCGATCCGTGAAACGTCATCATCGCTCCGACGCCCGCCGCGACCGATGCCCGGAACGGCACAAGCTCGACACTGTCGAGCCTCGCTCGCGTCACTCCCACGACCGGCAAGGCGAGATGCGAGTTCACCTCGGTGTCACCATGTCCCGGAAAGTGCTTTCCAGTCGCGATCATCCCGTGCTCCTGCATTCCACGCACGAACGCGGCTCCGAGTCGCCCGGCGAGCGCGGGGTCCTCACCGTAGGAACGGGTGTTGATGACGGGATTCGCGGGATTGTTGTTCACATCGAGTATCGGCGCGTACGCGACGTGAACTCCAAGCGCGCGTCCTTCGATCGCCGTCACCCGACCCTGCTCGTAGGCCAGCGCCGTATCACCCGAGGCCCCGAGCGCCATCTGCGGTGGGAACACCACCGCGCCACCGAGGTCGATGGCGTTGGGCAGGAACCACCCGCCCCGGGCACGATATCCTGCGCCGAATTCGAAGTCCGCCCCGAAGAGCAGCGGCACCCGACTCAATCGCTGCATTGCGTCGAGCTTCACCGCGATCTCGACCGGCGACCCGACCGAGATCGTGAAGCCGCCGACCCGGTCCTCCTGGATGAGACGCCTCAACGTCTCCCACTGCGGCGAGTCCGCCGGCGAGTAGTCGCCATACACCGTCGGCCACACCATCTGCGCCGCCTTCTCCCGGAGCGAAAGCGAGGCGAGTGTCGAGTCGACCCAGTCGGCGGATGTCATCGGCGAGGCGAGCGCCACGCTCCCGGACTCGGCCGCGACCGCGGGCGCCGATGCCGGTGGAGGTGTCGAGCCGCCGCACGCTGCCACGACCGCGGCAACGAGACCGACGCACAGGCGCGGGAATGCGCAGGCGTTTCTATTCAGCACGCTGCTTGGGTGCTGAGCACGCAATCTCAGCGGTGCGCCCGGAGCGGCCATTCTCACGGCAGCGCCAGCGGTTCCGGAGGGCTCGGGGGCAGCGCGTCGAGTCGCCGACGCATCTGCGCGAACTGCGGGAGATCGCGCGCTCCCCGCTCCACGGCATCGGGCGGAAGTTGCGCGATCATCGCTTCGGCGTCGGCGATGCGATCTGCGGTGAGCGGGTGGGTCGAGAACCATGCGAGCAGCTCGTTAGGGCTACCGCGTTCTTCCTCGAGCAATCGCTCGAAAAATCGCGGCATGCCGCGAGGATCGAGGCCGGCGAGTGTCAGGTAGCGCACGGCAACGCGATCCGCCTCCATCTCCGCCTCCCGACTGTGCTTCGCCATCCAGGCGCTTCCGGCGACCTGCAGCGCAACCTGCTCCGCGGCACCGGGCGCGCGGCCGAGCAGCACGTAAATGAGACTGACGGCGGCGTTCGTGTTCTGCGCCTTGGCCATCTGCTCGAGGCCGTGACGCTCGACGACATGCCCGATTTCGTGCGCGAGCACTCCGGCGAGCTCGGAGGCGCTCTCCGCACGTTCGAGGATCCCGCGGTTCACGAAGATGAACCCGCCGGGAACGGCGAACGCGTTGGGGACCTCGGAATCGACGACGCGGAACTCGTAGTCACGTCCCGTCGTGTCGGCGCGGTTCACGATGTGACCGCCGAGCTCCCGCACGAAGCGCACGACCGGCTCGTCTTCGAGGAGGGGCATTTCGCGAGAGGCCTGCGCGGCGACCGCCGATCCCATCTCCCGCTCGTCTTCGATGCTGATCGACGACGAGTCGACGCACGCGCCGAGCGTCGCGAGCGCGATGAGGCCAACGACGCGGTGGATGCCGCGACTCACCAGTTGATGGTTCCCTGCTTGGTGGTGTCGACCTGCTCGCTGGAGCCGGCGCCGAACAGGAACGCGTCCATGTTCCTGGTGAGGAACTGGCGGGCCTGAGGATCCATCAGGTTCAGGCCATAGTGATTGATGAGCATCATCTGCTGGCGGTTCCACTCGGCCCAGCACACCGTGCAGATCTCTCGCTGCACGCGTTCGCCGATGGGGCCAGGGAAGGGTTGCCGCTCGAATCCCGCGCGGGTCTTCGCACAGCGCGAGCAGGTTATGTCGCTCATTCTCGTTCATCTCCCCAAGAGAAAGGGCCAGGGGCCAAGGGCCAGGGGCCAAGAAAAGGGTCGAGGTGCTCGTAGTACGATATACCCCCGACCCTCCCCTTGGCCCCTGGCCCTTGGCCCCTGGCCCCTGCTTTATCGGGCGTACTTGACCTTCGCCAGCCCGAACGCCTGAAGGAGCCGAATGTACACCCACCCGATGTCCAGCTCGTACCACTTCGCTCCGAACTTCGCGGAGTGCGGATCGGCATGGTGGTTGTTATGCAGCTCCTCGCCGCCAAGCCAGATCGCGATCGGAGAAATGTTCCGGCTTTCGTCCTTCACATCGAAATTCCGGTAGCCCAGCGCGTGACCGACGCCGTTGACGATGCCCGCGGCCCAGAAGGGGATCCACAGCATCTGCACGCCCCAGACGAGCGGTCCGACGTAAATGCCGAAGAGATAGATGTCGACGGTGAGCATCACGACGATGCCGAGCCAGTTCAGCGGCGTCAGCAGCCGTCGCTCGAGCCAGTCGTTGGGCGTTCCCTTCCCGTACTTGTCGAGCAGGCCCGGCTGGCGAATCGCCTGTCGATAGTAGAGGGCGCCCTTGAGGATGATGTTTCGCAACCCCTCGAGCAGGGGCGAATGCGGATCGCCCTCACGGTCGGCGAACGCGTGGTGCTTGCGGTGGCAAGCAACCCACTCCTTCGTGACGATTCCCGTCGAGAGCCAGAGCCAGAGACGCATCGGCACGGCGACGAGCGCGTGGAACTTCACACCACGGTGCGTCTGGTCACGGTGCAGGAATAGCGTCACGCAGACATTGGTCAGGTGCCCGGCAATCACGATGAACAGCACCGGTATCCACCAATGCGATGCCCAGCTGGCGAAGTCCAACATTCCTCGTATTCCTCCCTGTAGCGACGGCCGCAATGGCGACGGAACGGCCCGGTCTCGATACGCGAGGCCCGGGCCGGGTATCGTAAGTTAAGCACGCTCCATGCCCGAAGCTACCTCCAGAGGAAAAGACGAGTATTTCCGTCATTCGTGACACGGGTGCGCGCGGGTTCGCCCTTGCGGACGTGCACGCCAAGCGTAGCGTCAGCAGCGTGAAGACACGCGCGAGTGACGCGGCTACGATGCCGCAACTGGCGGGCCGTGCGACCGCCAAGGGGACGGTTCGCCACGCGGAGCGATACGCGAAGAAACGCGGCGCGAGCTTCCATCGCCCGTTCGAGCGCGGGCTCCGCGTTTCCGCCGTCGGACTCGGCACCTACCTCGGCGAGTGCGATGACGCCGATGACACTCGTTATGAGGTGGTCGCGCGCGCGGCGCTCGAGCGGGGAGTCAGCATGCTCGACACCGCCATCAACTACCGATGCCAGCGTTCGGAACGGGTGCTGGGGCGCGCGGTGCGGGCCGCGCTCGCCGGAGGCGTCGTGGCACGCGACGAGATCGTCGTGTGCACGAAGGGCGGCTACATTCCGCTCGACGGACGGCCGCCAGCCTCCCGCGAAGAGTACCATGCGTTTCTCGACCGGGAGTACTTCGCGGCCGGCGTCGTGACGCGAGACGATGTCGTTGGTGACGCGCACAGCATCGCGCCCGGGTTTCTCGCCGACCAGCTTCGCCGCAGTCGCGAGAACCTCGGTCTCGACACGGTAGACGTCTACTACGTGCACAACCCGGAGCAGCAGCTCGACTCGATCAAGCCCGCGCAGCTGTTCGATCGGCTGCGCGAGGCATTCGCGATGCTCGAGTCGCGGTGTGATGACGGCCATATTGCGCGGTACGGATGCGCGACCTGGAACGGCTTCCGTGCCGCCCGCGGAACGCGCGGACATCTGGAGCTGGCCGAGGTTGTCGCCGCGGCCCGCGAGGTCGGCGGCGACGACCATCGGTTCCGTGTCGTGCAGCTCCCGATCAATCTCGCCATGCCAGAGGCAGTCCGGCTGTCGACGCAGCGCGTGCGAGGGCGTGACATGCCGTTCCTCCATGCGGCGACGGAGCTCGGCATCGCCGTGGTCGCCAGTGCGCCGCTGCTGCAGGCACGTCTGGCCGTGGGACTGCCGGCGGAGGTCCGGGAAGCGCTCCCCGGATTCTCCACCGACGCGCAGCGCGCGTTGTCGTTCGTCGGTGGCCTTCCCGTGTCGACGGCACTGGTGGGCATGCGAAGTATCGCGCACCTCGACGAGAATCTCGCGGCATTCACCGAGTGAACCACGGAAGGCGCCCTGACGTTCGTCCTGGCGTGGCTCCTTCCCATCACACACCGGATGGCGCCTTTCGCAATCCCTGGGCGCTCGACGAAGCGCGCTTCGGCGGGTTGCTCAAGTGGCGCTGGGATCGCATTCGGCATCCGCTCCCTCGGGACAATGGCGCGCACGCGCTCCCCAGGGCACGCCCGGCGATCCGATCGCCGCGTGCGGCGGCCGATGAGATCGTGGTGACGTGGGTCGGACACTCCACGCTGTTGGTCCAGCTCGGAACGCTGAACATCCTGACCGATCCAATCTGGAGCGACCGCGCATCCCCGTGGCGCGCGATAGGTCCCCGCCGTCTCGTCGAGCCGGGCGTCGCGATCCATGCGTTGCCTCCCATCGACGTCGTGCTCCTCTCGCACAACCATTACGACCATCTCGATGCCTGGACGGTTCGCACCCTGGCTTCGGCTCACGCGGAAGCGCGATGGATCGTGCCGCTGCGCCTGGGCAAGTTGGTGAGCTCGCTCGGTGCGCGCGCCGTCGAGGAGTTGGACTGGTGGGAGGAACGGCAGCTCGGCAACGCAACGATAGGCTGTACGCCGGCGCGTCATTTCAGCGCACGCACCCCACTGGACCGTAACCGCACACTCTGGTGCGGGTATGCAGTCGCGAGCGCCGGGCGGCGCTTCTATTACGCGGGCGACACGGGTGTTCATCCGGAATTCACTCGCATTGGCGAGCGATTCGGCCCGTTCGATGTGGCCGCGTTACCCATCGGCGCGTACGAGCCCCGGTGGTTCATGCGCCCCGTGCACATCGATCCGGACGAGGCGGTGACGGCCTATCGCGCACTCCATGCGCATCACGAATCTGCATCGGACGCGGTCATGGTCGGCCTGCACTGGGGTACGTTCCGGCTCACGGACGAGCCGGTGCTGGATCCCCCCAGGCGCGCTCGCGAAGCGTGGTCGCGTGCCGGGCTTTCCGAGAAGCACCTGTGGATCCTCGCGCATGGCGAGACTCGAGTACGGTGAAGGTGAGTTGGAGTAATCGCGAGCTCGAGCTTCCAGCATTCGCTCTTCCGCGTGGCCCGCGCCGCATCCATGTTGGGCGCTCATGGAGCGTGGACTCACCGTTTACCGTCATGATTCTCCGGGCGGACGCGTCGTGATCATCACCGTCGATGAACGTGATCCGATGCACGTCGTCGCCCGGCTGCAGGTGGAGCGGCGCACTGATCCGAAGCGCCAGGGCATCGGTGAGCCACCGCTGATCGCGGAAGCGCGCGGGGCATCGCGTGAAGCGGTCTTGGCCGAGCTGCGCGCGCTCGCGAACGATGACGTCGAGCTGGCACGTCGCCTCGAACGCTGGACGGCCATGCAGCGGCGTCCCCGCCCTGATGCTCCATGAAGGGCGATTCCGGCCCGCACCGCGCGCGGTGTGGTGCGGGTCATGCGCGGCGTCAGGTGCGGCGCGCGCGCGATTCTTGCCAAGACGTGCGGGCACCACACTCTCAAACGGGAGAGCAATGCCATGGCGACGAAGAAGCGGTCGTCTCGCGGGAAGTCACGGTCGGGCGGTCGGCGTAGCCGGTCGTCGGGCGGAAGAAAATCCGCGCGTAAGAAAGGCGGCAGGAAGTCGGCAGCGCGGAAATCGACCCGCCGCAAATCGTCCGCGCGGGGCTCAGCCCGGAAGTCATCGGCGCGAAAGAGCTCTCGCGGTCGCAAGCGCGCACGGAAGCAGTCGCCAGTCGCGCGCGCCAAGCGCGTCGCGACGACGGTCGTAAAGCAGGCCGGTGATGCCGTGCAGCGTGTGCCGGAAGTGATCGGCAATCTCGTCGACCGGGTGACTTGATCGCACGGCGACCGTGGTGCACGATGACGGGGCGGCGACAGCCGCCCCGTTCTGCATCTGTCACCCTCAGCCCAGCCTCGCATGCCTACCCGCCGGGAGTTCGCGCTCACCGTTGGAGCGGCCACACTCGGTGCGTGCGTTCGCACACCGTCAGCACCGCCGTCCGCACCCACGCCGACCACCACGCCAGCGACACCGACGGCCGCCGATGCTAACGCCCCCGCCGTCGATGCGTTGACGGAGCTCGTCAGGCACAGGTATGGCGCACATTTGTCCGAAGCGCAGATCACGATGGTTCGCGATGACATCCGCGGCGGACTGCGCACCTCCGATCGCCTTCGCGCGATCCTGTTACCGAATTCCGCGGAACCCGACGTGGTGTTCACGGTGCACCGCGGAGGCGACCGGTGAGCGTTCCTGAAGACGTTCTCTATGGAAGTATCCGGGAGCTGAGCGAAGCGATCCGCACGCGGAGACTTTCGCCGGTGGAGTTGGCCGAGGCGTATCTGCAGCGACTCGAGCAGCTCGGTCCCAGGCTCGGCGCGGTCGTGACCATCACCCGGGAACGCGCGCTCCGTGAGGCGCGTGCGGCGGAGCGAGAGATCGCCGGCGGGCAATGGCGCGGCCCCCTCCACGGTGTGCCGTACGGGGTGAAGGACCTGCTGTCGACGGCTGGGGACCTCACCACCTGGGGCGCGGCGCCATATCGCGAGCAACGCTTCGACTTCGATGCGACCATTGTCCAGCGCCTCACGAAGGCCGGCGCGGTGCTCGTCGCCAAGCTGGCGATGATCGAGTTGGCTGGCGGGTTTGGTTATCGTCAGGCGGATGCGTCGTTCACGGGACCGGCGCGCACGCCATGGAATCTCGGGTACTGGGCGGGTGGCTCGTCGTCCGGGCCGGGGGCGGCCGTTGCCGCGGCACTCGTTCCGTTCGCCATCGGAAGCGAAACGTGGGGCTCGATCACGACGCCGTGCGCGTTCAGCGGGGTCACCGGACTGCGACCGACGTATGGTCGCGTGAGCCGCCACGGCGCGATGGCGCTCTCGTGGTCGATGGACAAGCTTGGCCCAATGTGCCGCACCGCCGACGATTGTGGACTCATCCTCGCCGCCATCGCGGGACCCGATCCGCTCGATCCGTCAGCCAGCACACGCGAGTACGCCTACGCTCGCGATTCGTCGACGCCTCGGCGGTTCCGCATCGGTGTTCTGAAGAATGCGACCGCCGGAGTGCAGGAGGAGGTCGCAGCGAGCTTCGAGGCTTCACTCCGCGCGCTCGCGGAGTTCGCCGATCTCGTGCCCGATGTCGAGCTGCCCGATCACCCGTATGCCATGGCGGCCTCGCTGATCATCGACGCCGAGGGCGCGAGCGCATTCGAGGATCTCCTGGAGGCGGGGCGTGCGGCGCTGCTGACGGCGCCCGAAGACCGGCATGGCGGCTACTCCGGCACGACCGTGTTCGCGAAGGATTACCTGAAGGCGATACGCTTGCGCGGCGCCATGGGCCGCGACCTCGACGCGGTCTTCGCGCGTTACGATGCGGTCGTGTCTCCCACGCGCGGCACGGTGGCGTTTCCCATCGGCAAACCGTTCAACGAGGCGTGGCCGAACGTGCCGGTACCTCCGGGAACGAGGACGCAGCCGCTTGGCGCCGCGGCAAACGTCGCGGGGCTGCCTGGGCTCGCGGTACCGAATGGCTTCGGTCGCGAAGGACTCCCGACATCGATCACGTTCACCGGCCGCGTCTTCGAGGAGAATCGTCTCATCGCGGCGGCGTCGGCGTATCAAGATCGTACTGACTGGCACCGCCGGCGTCCGCCCATCGCCGGAGCCAATTCGCCACCGCCTCGATGAGCGTGTCGCGCCCGTAGTCCACGGTGATGACGTGACCGGCGCCATCGAGCCACAGGATCTCCTTGTCCTTGGCGCCGAGCGCCGCGAACGCGCGCTCGGCGACGGTGGTGGCGAGACGATTGTCTTCTCGCGATTGCGCAAGCAACGTCGGCACCCGGATGCGCGGGAGCGCCATTCGCGCGCGCTCCGCGATGAGCGCGAGCTCGCGGGCCAACTTTGGTGTCATCGCGCGGTAACCGAGACTGCGCGCTCGCTCGGATGGATCCTGGATCGAGCGCTCGGTGTTTCCGCGGAGCACCGGCGTCACCAGATGGATCAGCTGATAATGCCTGACGAGGCGGCGCAAGCGCGGGGGCAGCTCGACGTACGGCGCCAGGAGGGCGAGCGCGACGATACGATCGCGCTCGGCCGCCAGAATCGCGGCGAGCGCGCCGCCCATGGACAGTCCGACGAGGGCGACACGGTCATATCGCGCCAGCAGGTAATCGAGGGCCTCGCGCGCGGCGCCGACCCACTGCTGTGAGCGCGATGAGGCGAACGAACGGAGCGTGCGACCGTGACCGGGGAGGAGGGGAGCGTGCACGTCCCAGCCGCGCGCGTGTAGCGCCTCCGCGAGGTACGCGAGCGTTTGCGGGGTGTCGCCGAAGCCATGCAGCAGGAGCACGGCCTCGCGCGCGCCGCGCCGCTCGTGTACGATCGGCCCGGCACCCTCGATGATGCCGCTCGCGCCCACCGGAAGTCGCAGCGCTACCCCGCGGGCCACCCACCACACGCGCGCTTGTCGTGCCGCGGTGAGAGCCGCGGCCATCACGACGAGCGCGACGATCGTTGCCGTCACGCCGGGAGCACTGTCGGAGGCGTCATCGCCGGAATAGTAACGCGCCGCTGCGAGGATTCGCAGCGGCGCGCTCGAGAAGGCTACCGGCGGGAGCGTTACCCGATCGAGCTGCGCAACGACCCACGCTCGTCGTGCACTTCGAGCGGGCTCACGGCGCCGCGACCGGAATGTTCGAAACGTTGGGCGAGTCCGTCGAGGTCGGTGATGATGAGCCCGTTACCTTCGCGCTGGACGAGACCGTCGGCCGTCAAGCGCCCGAGCACGAGCGAGATGGATTCTCGTGTCGCGCCAACGAGCTCGCCGAGCAGGCGGCGCGGGAGAACGGGGGACGGGACGGCGGCGCCGTCGTTCTGGGCGCGACCCTGTGCAAGCCGGAGCAATGCCGCGATCAGCCGCTGTTCGACGGTGAGCGTCGCATGCTCGCCGAAGCGCTCGAGCAGCTCGGACCGCTCCGCCATGATTTGGCGCATCAGCGCGAGAGCGGCCACGGGCTGTTCGCGCATGAGCGCACTGACGCGCGACGTGGTCAGGTGGAGCGTCTCACTCTCCTCTTCGGCACGTGCGTCGCTCACGTATCGGCCGTTTTGCACGAGCCCCTCGCCGCCGAACGTCTCTCCGACCGTCGCGATCCAGGGCACGAAGCTCCGGCCGGCGCCAAGCCGATTCCTCAGCACGATCTGGCCGTGGAGAACCATGAAAATTCCGTCGGCCGGCGCTCCACGCTCGTAGACCGCGAATCCGCTCGGCCAGGTCGCTCGCGCCCCGAAGGCGGCCAGTGCCTCTCGCTCTTCGCGCGAAAGTCGCGCGATCCTCGTTGCGGCTACTGCTGTCACGTCAGACCTGCAGGCGACTGCGCTTGAGGTGAACACTCTGCGGCGCGAAACGCCGCGCACCCAGCGTTGCGCTTCCGCAATGAATGGGCCGCGCTGGACAGGAGGCCGATATTCGCTTCTATTGGGGTGTCTCCCCCCGGGACACGTAAACCCACGATGTCGCCCGCTTCGAATCCTCCGGGCGTGCCGCTGCCATCAGTCGCCATCCTCGGCGTCGATGCGCTGCTCGCGGCGCGGCCGGCAACGCCCGTGCAACTGGCGCACGCATGCCAGGCCGCGGGATATGCGGCTGCATATCCCGCGACGTGGGGCGATGAGTTGTTGTCGACGGCGTGCGTGCGTCGCGTCGCCACACGCGGCGATGGTCCCGCCATCTTCTGCGCGTGCCCGCACGTGAGTGACGCGCTCCTCGAAGTGGGGCCCGATCTCGCGCGGTTTCTCGTTCCCCTCGTTGCCCCGCCGGTCGCCTGTGCTCGCTATCTCCGCGCACTGTACGGCTACAACCGCGTTCGCATCACGTACATCGGCGCCTGCCCCGGCGCGCACGATCCCGCGATCGACGCGCACCTGACGCCGATTCAGTTCTTCGGCGTGCTCGCGCAGCTCGGGATCGACCTCCAGCAACAGCCGGAGATTTTCGAGTCGGTGCTACCCCCCGACCGGCGTCGGTATCGCTCCATTCCCGGCGGTGCGCCGACCGCGGAGACACTCGCGAGAGAAGGCGGCGGGCGCGCACTCGAGGAGATCACCGACGCCGAGTGGAAGACCGAGCTCGCGCAGCGGCTGCTCTCGAGCCAGCGCACGTTGTTCGACGTCGCTCCCTCGCTCGGCTGTCACTGTGCGGGCGCTCGTCCCGGAGTGGCGCCGGCCGCGGCGCGTCCATCGGTTGTCGCGCTCGAGCCGCCCCGCGCATCGAGCGAGGTCGTCGACCAGAGCGTGGCGATCGATCTCGATCGCACGCTGCCGCTCGTCGTCGTGCGTGCGGCGCCACCGGCAGCCCCGCCACCTCCGCCTCACGAGAGCCCGGCACCGATCACGCACCCGAGGGCGGTGGAGACGGTTCCCGACACGGCGGACGTCCTGGCGACGCCGCTCGCTACCGTCGCCGTGCCGGTGCCTGACGAGAGCACGGCGATGGAGGACCATCGCGAGCAGGAAGCGGCGCGCCACAAGGCGGCCGCTCCCGTCGTCGCCCGGGCGGCGCAAACCGTTCCGCTGGCGCGCACCGAGGGAGGACAAGTCGTTCCGCGCGCGTACGCCGCTCGACGACGTACACCCTCGGAGGGGGCCGCCGCGATCGCTCCGACGCGGGTAAAGGATGCTCCCCTCCTCGAATCTCCTGAGCCGACCGCGGTTCCTTCGCCAGCCGCGGTTGCAGTGCCTGAGCTTCCCGGGCCGCCGCAGCCGGCACAGGCGCCGTCCCCCGAGAAGTCCGCCGCCCCGCGACCCACTCCGCGCTCGGTAACTGTTCCCCTGCCTTCGGAAGAGCTGAAGCCCGTTCCACCACCGCCTGAACCGAACCACGGGCAAGCCGCGGTCGTGGCGGCGGCCGTCACCGTCGTCATCGCGTTCGTTGCCCTGCTCGCTCTGCGAGACGGGGCTGGTCACGTCACGAGCGAATCGTCAGGCACGGCCGCTCCCGTGCCGGTGACGCTCGAGAGCCTTCCACCACTCACGTTCCCGCTGCCCGATTCAGCACCGACTCCGGCCGCCGACACGTCGGTGACCGCCCCCGCGGAAACGCCACCGCAGTCAACGGCGTCAGCGGTCGAGTCGACGTCGGTCGCTCAGCCAGCCGCACCGAACGTGACCACACCGCCACGCGCGCGCCGACGCACTCCACCGCGACGCAGCCGCGCCGGCGTGATCGCGGCGGACACCGCCGCGGCGCGGAGAGCGAACGCGGATTCCATCGAGCGTGACGCGATTCGACGCGAGCTCGAGCACCGTCGCGCACGGCTCGACTCGATCGCGCGGTCGCTCCAGCCGAATCCGAGTCGGCCCGACCGCTGATACGGGAACGACGTCTGGCGTGGGCCGCCTGGGGCGCGGTTTGCGTCCTGTGGGGCACCACCTATCTCGCGATCCGGATCGGGGTCGCCACCTGGGAGCCGTTCCTCTTCGGCGGTCTGCGCTTCGCCGCCGCGGGAACGATCGTACTGCTCGTCATCCGCGTGCGCGGTAGCCGCATCCCGCGCGACCCACGCGTGCTCCGTGATGCGGCGATCACCGGCATTCTCCTGCTCGTCGGTGGAAACGCGGCGGTCATTCTCGCCGAGCGACACGTTCCGAGCGGTATCACGGCGGTGGTGGCGAGTACGATGCCGATCTGGACCGTGTTCATTACCGCCTTCATGCCCCGCGGCCACCGCCTTGGCGTATTGAACTGGATTGGCCTCATCGGCGGACTTGCCGGCGTCGTGCTGCTCGTCTGGCCGGAGCTCTCGGGACCGCTCCCGGTGCATCGTGAATTCCTTTGGGGAGTGGTGACGCTGCAGCTGGGGGCGATCTCGTGGGCCGCCGGGTCAGTATATGCGGCGAGTCATCGCACGAACGTCACGCCGATGCTGAGCGCCGGACTCCAGATGCTGGCCGGAGGAATCGTGATGATCCTCGTTGGAACCGCACTTGGGGAGTGGACGAGGCTGCACCCGGATCGGGCAGGGTGGCAGGCCTTTCTCTATCTGCTGATCTTCGGCTCGCTGCTCGGCTATCTCGCCTTCGTGTACGCGCTCCAGCACCTGCCCGTGGCGACGGTGTCGCTGTACGGGTACGTGAATCCGATCGTCGCCGTAGTCGTGGGCGCGCTCATTCTGCAGGAGCGCTTTGGCCTGCGCGAGGGCGCCGCGACGGCGGTCGTGCTGAGTGCCGTCGCCCTCGCGCGACGTGGCGAAGGTCCCGCCTAACGCGCCGGCGGGGGTCGCCGGGTCGAGTCTCCCTTCATCACCGAGTCGGGTACCTGCTCGATGGGGAGCTGCACCGGCCTCTCTTCCGGCAGCTTGAAGCCGCGCCACCGTCCCGGCCGCGAATCCGGCAGCACCTCCGGCATTTTCGGGCGCATCGCGCGGATGGAGTCTTCGGGGGGAAGCCTCGAATCGCGAGCAGTGTCACCGCCGCCCCCAGAACGCGATGGGCGCGGAGCCTTCGCCGCTGACGCACTCGTGTCGGCGCTTTCCGCGGCCGCGGAATCGGGCGTGACGTCGTCGGTGGGAGTGCTGTCGGCGCTCATGCTGTCCTCGGCGGAGTCATCCCGCGGCTGACACGCGACCAGCGCAAGGAGCAACGCCGCCGCGCGCAGAACCCGTGTCGTCCGCATTGCTGACTCCTCGGAGAGTGATCTGCACGATCGTACCCCGCTGCGACGATCGAGGTTCGCTCAGCGGGACCGCAGCGCGGCGGCAGCCTCCTCGAGGGCACGAGTGGCTAACGCGAAGCGTGCCGCGAGGTCGGCGACCTCGCGTGCCGCCAGCGCCTCATCCCCTGCGCGGATGGCCTCGTTCACCGATGGCAATACCATCGTGGAGTAGCCGTTGTTCTCGTCGGCGGCATAGATCAGTCCACGAGACCATGGGCGCGTCCGAAGTCCCTCGGGGCGCGTCAGTGCGCGCTCGACCCGCATCAACGCGGCATTTGCCCGGTCGAGCGAACGCCGTGGAACCGACGAGCGAGCCAGAGCGTCATCGCGCGTGCGGGCGAACGCCGCCGCGGCGCGCTCCATTCCGGCGATCGATTGCCGCAGCGTATCGAGCGACAGCGTCCACCCGCGTCCCCGGATGCCTCGCTCCGCCGTCGAGAGATGGTGCTCGAGGGTCCTCGCGAACTCCGCGTAGTCATAGGGAAGGACGTCGGCGTTGGCGAGTCGCAGCGCCAGGGCAGCACCGATACGTGCGGCCGTCGCGTGACGCCGAAATCCGGGATCGCCGAATCGCGACATCCACTCGTACGTGTCGTACGCCGAGTGATAGACGCCGTACGGGCCGCCGAATCCCCAGTCGAGGTGCGGAATCCCCAGGTGGTTGTAGAAGCCGGCGAAGTCCGACCCGCCACCGGGGTCGCCCATCGGTGGCTCGGCCGTGTCGGCGGCCGCCCGCGCGCGCCACACCGCATACACGCTTCCGGCGCCGGACGGATCGGCGACGCCCTTCACGACGTCGCGCAACGTCGCGCGCAGCGAGGGCGAGCCTCCGCCACCGAAGTTCGGCCCCTGCGCAGCGACGTCCTGATTGAGGTAGGCGATCCCGCCGCTCGTCAGGCGGATCGAATCGTCCTCGACATACTCGGTGGAGCCGATCAGTCCCCACTCCTCGGCGTCCCACGTCGCGAAGATGATCGTTCGCTTCGGCCGCCGCCCCGCGCGCGCCTCCTCAGCGACCGCGCGGGCCGCCTCCAGCACGCTCACCACCCCGCTGACATCATCGGCGGCGCCGGGGCCCCAGGAGTCCCGGTGTGCTCCCATCACGATGAGCTGGTCGGGATACGTCGTGCCGCGAATCGAACCGTACGTGTTCCAGATCGGCTTCCGCGCGCTACTCGCGGTGTCCAGCCTGACGAGCACCCTCGCCCGCACGGGTCCCGGGCCAATGTGATAGCGAAACGGCAGTGCGCCCTGCCAATCCTGGGGGATGGCGGACCCCCGAACCTCGCGCAGGAGCTCTGCGGCGTTCGCCCAGGACAGCGGCACCACCGGGATGCGTGGGACGCGCAGCGAATCCGGAGGCAGCCGACGTGCGCCCTTCACGCTCGCCCATCCTGGGGTGCTCGGATCGCCGGCTCCGTTCATCACGCTGCCACGCTGCACCGCCGTCGATGGGCGGAGCGGACCGTCCGGATACACGTCGCCACGGAAAAACCCGTCGTCGGCGGGATCGCTGTAGAGGAGCAGAGCCGTCGCGCCGTGACGCTCCGCCTCCCGCGCCTTGACGCCCCGGAATGATCGGCCGTAGCGCGCGATCGCGATCTTGCCACGGACGGACACACCTAACGAGTCGAGCCGGGCGTAGTCCTCGATCAGTCCATAGTTGACGTAGACGAGCTCACCGGAAACGTCCCCGGCACCCGAGTATCCATTCGCCATCACGAGCTGCCCCGACTCGGCCGTGACCGGATCGCCGGAGATCGGCCCCTCCGCGAGCACGAGCTCGAGGGTGTCGGGCGCCACGCGCCACACGCGTGTCTCCGTCGAATGAGGCAGCCACACGTCGTATTCGCGCGTCGTCGTCTCGAGGCCCCACTCGCGCATCCGGTCGAGCACGTAGTCGCGCGTGATCGCCTGTGCCGGCGTTCCCGCAACGTGGCTCCGCGCGCTGAGGGCGCGGGAATACGTCGCGGCGCGGCTGGAGTCGGGGCGTCGAACAACGCTCTGCTCGAGCGCCCGCTGCGCCGACGCGGCTCGCGGCCCGTAGCCCACCATCTCCTGCGCACCGAGGGACGTTGCGGCGAAGGCCAGCCAAACCGCGACTCCGAGCGACCTGAAAGCGCCGTCAGCCCTGCCCACGATCTCGCCGATCAGATGTGCCGCTCCGACGCTCGGGCGTCTCGCGGCGCTCGAGTCCGCGACCACGCAGCGAGTCCAGCTCCGGCCGGTAATAGCCGCGAAGCGTATATCCCACCGCATCGTCGACCAGGACATCCAGACGCTCCATGGCGCGGTCCGCGTCGCCGTTGTTGACACCGTGATCCTCCAGTACGCGACGGCATGCCCGCTTGAGGAAGGCCCACTCCTCCGTCACCGACGTCAATGGTATGCCGTCGACCCGACGGAAATGCCCGTGCGCATCCGCGATGAGGACACGAAGCGGCTCGTCGATGTGCGTCGCGCCCGACCGAGCGAGCCGCAGCAGTTTCGGAAGAATTTCCGGAAAGGAATCGACGAGTCGCGAGGCGGGGAGCTTCGCCCACGGTTCATCAGCGACGAGGTGACGCCACTCCGCGATCACCCGGTCCACGCCGCCGAGCAGTATTTCGTATGGCGACGGGCCAGCGTTCGCCGGCAGCGATGCGCGATCACGACGCGCTTGCGGGTCTTGCTCGTCGTCGAACAAGGACATGACGGTCTCGTTGAAGCGAACGGCGCTGGAAGATAGCCCGCGACTTCGCGGAGGCGAGAGGGCCGGAAGATAACGCGTACGGCCGTCAGCGCGCCACGTACTCCTCGATCGTGCGCTCAATAGCGGCCAGAAGGCGTCGCTCGCGTTCCGGACCTTCGGGAACACCACGGGCCAACGCTGTGAACTGCGACACCATTTCTTCCTCGACGAACGCGTCGGGATCCCGAATACCGAGCTGCTCGAGCGCGAGGAGCGCGAGCTCGCGCAGGCGTGCACGGGTCGGCGGAGTGAGCCCACGCAGCGCGGCGGGATCGGGAGTGATGCGCGGGCGCTCCCGCGAGCGCCGCGGTGCTTCGCGCAGCGATCGCAGCGGCGCCACGTTCACGACAAAGGACCCAGGCGTGTGCTCGTGCCAGGACTCCACGACACCCCGGCGTCTGAGCGAGCCCAGGAGACGCATGATCGCCTCGCGCACCACCGACTGTCCGTCCCAGCTGTTGATCCCCCGCCCGGTGATCACCAGCAGCTCGCCGGCCGCGGCCACCTGGCGCTCACGCAGCCATGCCTCACAACGCGCCTCGGCTTCCTTTGGCCGCGGGAGCGTCGCGCGCAGGTTCAGCGTCCGCTCACGGCCGAAGCGCGCGTCATCGAGCGCCTGGTGGAGCGCCACGATGCCATTGCGACGACGGTCACCCCCACGACGCTGCGTCATCGGAGGCTACCGGATGGCGTCCCATAGCACGCGCCCATCGAGCGCCTCGAGCGGAACGGTCGCGGTCGCCCACGCCAGGGTCGGGGCGATGTCGACGACCCGCGCGGGACGCGTGCGCCGCCCAGGCGCGAACGGCGGACCATAGAGAATGACCGGCACGTGCGCGTCGTAGTCGTTGGGCGAGCCGTGCTGTGCGTAGCGCGGCGTCGTCTTCCACACGCTGTACGGTCGAAGCGTAATCACGAGCTCTGCGGGGACATCCGGTGGGATCGTGTGCAGCCACCGTCGAGCCGATGCGTCAGCGCTCGTGTCACGCATGCCGAGGTCACTCGGCCGGTTGACGCGAGCGATCCCGGGAACGGAAACGAGGCTGCGCGCGAGCGCGCGGAGCAGCGAGTCGGCATTAATGCGGGCTCGCGTCATCGCTCGCCGATCGAGGAGTATCATCCCCGCGTCGATCTGCAGGGCGCTGGTGTCCGCACCGCGCGCGGCCAACTGCGATCTCACGCGAGCAAAGACCGGTTCGACATCGACCTCGAACGCATCCTCGCCGCTGCGACGCACATGCATTTCCGGAAAGGGCGCGACACCATGGTCCGCGGTGAGCGCGATGATCACCTTCGTCGAATCGCGAAGCGTGAACAGCGTGTCGAGAAAGGCGCCGAGCGCTCGGTCGAGACGGAGGATCTGATCGTGGACCTCTCGCGAATCGGGACCGTACTTGTGCCCAACGTAGTCGGTCGCCGACAGCGCGATCGCGAGGATGTCGGTCTGCGGTCCGGCACCCAGGTCGAGCGCCCGAAGACCGTCGACGGCGAACCGGAGCGTCAGCTCATCGTAGAACGGAGTCGCCGGCAGTCCCCACTCCGGATCATTCGCCGCGACGTGTGGGAAGCGAAAGTCACGCGCGTTCGCCTCCTCGGGAACGCTGTCCGCTTCGGGATACGCGTTCTCCGGCAGCAGCAGCGTCCAGGGGCGAGTCATCATCGAATCGGGAAGACGCCGGTCGTTGAAGCGACGCACCCAATCCGGCAGCGTGTCCGCGTAGTACGTGCTGGTGGTAAACAGGCCCGGTGAAGCGAACCAGAATACCTGTTGCGCGTCGCGGCCAATCGGCAGGATGGCGCCGCGATCCTTGCCCGAAACCGACAGAGCTCTCGTACGTGGATTCTTCGAGCGCAGCCAGTCGGTCAGCGTGGTGCCACGGAAGCGGAACGGAGACGCGCCCGCCCCTCGTGCACCAATCAGTGGCTGCTGTGGATCCTGCACGCCGGCCGAGTTGTGCACGATTCCGGTGCGCCGCGGGAATCGTCCCGACATGGTGGTCGCGTGCCCCGGCGCCGTCTCCGTAATTGCGTGATCGTGGAAGGCGTTCGTGTAGAACGCGCCGCGTGTGGCCAGCCGACCGAGGCCGCCGGTGAGCTGCGTGCGCCACCGATCCAGGTAGTCGGCCCGGAGTTGATCGACCGTGAAAAACACGACGAGCGTCGGGACACGAGCAGGGTCGGGAAGCGGACGTGGTCTTCCCTGGACGGGTCGCTGCGCGGCCACCGGTGCGACCGTGCATCCGAGTGCGGTGGCGACAATGAGCGATCGAGTGATGCGATGCATGGTGTCGAAGTTAGCGCGCGTCGTCATGCGCGTCACCCTTCCTGTGAAATGGGCCTTGCCCGCACCCACGTGCGGCGCGCCGATTGCACCTCCCTGACGCGTCGCATTCACCGGGGGTCATATGGCGGCACGGAAGAAGGGCGGAGGTCGCCGAAAATACGGTCGCGCCGCGAGCAAGCGCGTCGAGAGCGCCATGCGCCGGCGGAAGAAGGGAACGTTGCGCAGCGGGCGAGGCGGCAAAGGCGGACGCGTGAAGAGTCGCAAGCAGGCGATCGCGATCGGCCTCTCCGAAGCCCGCAAGAAGGGCGCGAAAGTCCCGCCTCGTCGGCGCAGCAGGCGCAAGCGCTCGTCGGGAAGCCGGCAACGATCGGCCCGCAAGCGGTCGTCTCGTTAGGTTTCTCCGTCGGGCGCCGAGCTGCCGCCGTCCGGGATCAGCGACGCGGCAGCAGCTCGGCGCGCCCGTAGAGCGCTCCACCCTTCATCACCAGACGCACCCGTCGCGCGTTCGCGATGTCGGCGAGAGGATCGGCGTCGAGCACGACCAGGTCTCCCAGCTTCCCCGCCTGAAGCGAGCCCAGCTCGCGCTCCCGCCCCATCGCGCGCGCCGCCACGATCGTCGCGGATTCGAGCACCTGCGCCGGCGACATGCCCGCCGACTGCAATGCTTCCATCTCGCGATACACGCTCGGCCCATGCGCCGTCCCCGGATTGCCGGCGTCGGTCCCCATCGCCATCGGAATCCCCGCATCGCGCATGCGCCGCACGTTCCGCGCGGTGGCGGCAAACACCGTGTCGGCGCGCCCACTCCGCACGAGCCCCTGGAGACCCGCCGACCGCTTTTCCTCCGGCAGCACACGCTCGACCTTCGCTCGCGTGGCCGGATCGACACACTCGAGGGGGTAGCGCGCAGCAGGGGAGCGCCCCGCGAATACATCCGCGTATCCCTCGTACACTGTCAACGTCGGAATCACGATCGTGCCTCGCTGCTTCGCGAGCGAGATGAACTCATCATCGATCGCCTCCGGCGCAACGGAGTGCACGAGCACGCTCGCACCGGCGCGTATCGCCTCCTTCGCTCGCTCGAGCTGGGTGGCGTGCACGATGAGCGGAAGCCCAGCGCGTTTGGCCTCGGCTCCCGCGAGCTCCAGCTGCGCCCGCATCGCCGGTCGCAACGAGTCGGGGCGCTGGAGATACCAGACCTTGATCGCGCGCGACCCGAAGTATGCGTTCTCCCGAACTCCGCGTCGCGTCGCCGAATCGCTGGCCATGTGGATGAACTGCCGCATCGTCGGCGTGTTGAGCCAGTGATCGACCGTCGCCAGCAGCGGCCCGGCCGCGACCACCCGCGGCGCATTCAGCGCGCGCTCGTTGTTCTGCATGAGCGGAATAGTCCACGGAAATCCGCCCACGTCGAACACGGCGGTCACGCCCGAACACAGATAAGCGCGATCGAAGCGCCCCTTCTCTACCCGGAGCGCCGAGTTGATCGAATCGTAGGGAAACTCGGCGCGGAGATCGATGGCATCGGGCCGGCCATCCACCCACCCGGTTTGCGAGTAGTGGACGTGCGCATCGATCAGCCCCGGAATCACGAACGCCCCCGATGCCTGAACCACCTCCGCCGTCGGCGGCGGAGCGCAGCTCGATGAAGGCCCCGCGCAAACGACGCGCCCCCCCACGACGACCACCGTCGCGTTCGGAACCGGCGCCGCACCGGGATTCACGAGCGTTCCACCAACGATCGCGATCGGTGGCGGCGCCGCGTTCATCGGCAGACCGAACGCCGTGCTTACCGCGATCTTCCAGCCCCGCGGCGTTCGGACGAAGACCCGCTCCGAGATGCCCTCGCTCGTCGATCCTTGCTGCGTGACGCGGTAGTGGTAGGTGCCGTACACGACGCCCGGCGCCACCGACACGAGCCGGAGATCACGCGCGATCAACGTGTCCGGCCACGTCGAGTCGCGTCGCGCCGACCACCCCTCGAAGCCCATCTCGAGCCCGCCTGGCCCGGTCCTCGCCAGCTGGTCAGACTCGAGATAGTACGAGAGATAGCGCGCACGATCACGCTGGTGAATCGCGCTGATGTTTCCCTCGAAGACGCGGCGCGCTTCGGCCGTATCGCTCGCGGCAGTTGCAGACGACACTGGAGCTGAGCCGGTGCTCGCGCAGCCGATGAACAGCGGCAACGCGACAGCGACGGTCAGGACACTGAAGGTAGTCATGGCCGTCAATTCTATCGCCGAACGCGAAAAGCGGAATGCGGCATGAACACCTCCGCATTCCGCGTTCGACTCTCCCCCCACTCGAATCTCAGAGCCCGATCGCCACGCCGAGACGGTAGGTGATCAGGTTCGTTTGGCTCCGAATCGGGTCGAAGTAGATCTCACCCGTGCCATCCTCCTGAATGCTTCCCTCGCGGAGGTAGCGCGCCTCGCCGTTGGCGTGATACTGGGCGCCGATGTCGATCGATATCGGATTCTTCCGTCCGCGCCGGATCGGAATGTACAGGCCCCCGCCGGCCGACCACGCGAATGTCGCATCGTCGAAGTTCGTCGAGCTGGCAAATGGCTCGAGATCGGCGGTGCCTTCCACCGATGAGCGGGTGAAGAAGTACGAAAGTCCCGCCGTGCCGTTCAGATACGGACGAATCACGCCGCTCGGCAGCATGACCTGCGGCCCGATGCCCAGGATGAAGATGTTGTTGCTGGTGCTGACGTCGACGCGGATGCGCCCGAGCGTCTCGCTGAGCGGAACACGCTTCGTCTCGTGCCCGTACATCATGAGGCCCAGGCTCAGTCGGAGTCCGAGCGCGCCCTGCCGGTCGAACGCGTAGAGAAACTCGCCGCCGATCCCCGCGCCCCAGTCGATGTAGTCGTCGAACTCGCCTAACGGCTGCGCGACGAGGAGATGGATGGTCGCGAAGCCGCGGCTCGGCCCGCGCGGCTCCTCGGGGTGCACGTACTGCGCGTGCAGCATCGCGGGCGTCATCGCCATGCCGACCAGCAGCGCGCCGATCGATCCGCGAAAGAATCTGCGTGACATTGTGAATTCCTGGTGGCTACCCGGATCCCTACGATAGCTGCAATGGTCGCGTTTCGGACGGCTTAGCGAGCCGGCGGCGGCGCGTTGTCCGGAGGATCGAGCGGCGCATCCCCTTCGACCTCGAGTGGCCGCACGATCGCGCGTCCCCCGGATACGAGGCGGCGCGCCGCGACCAACCGGCGGTCGAACCATTCACCGCGCGGCGTCGTCAAGCTCTCGACGCGAACACCGCCGCCGCTCGCCGTCGAGTGAATGATACGATCCTCGCCGAGGTATATGGCGACGTGATCGATTCGCGTGCCGCTGCCCGCGAAGAAGAGCAGGTCGCCCTCTCGAAGATCGCCGCGATCCAGCGAAATCGGCTCGCCGACGTCCGCGATCTGACGAGCCGTCCGTGGAAGATCGATCCCGTGACGGGCGAACACATACTGCACGAACCCGGAGCAGTCGAATCCCTTGGTCGGCGTCGCACCGCCATAGGCGTATCTGATGCCCTCGTATCGGTTCGCGGTTCTGATCACGCTCGCCGCGCTGACCGACGCGCCCGGCATGCGGCCGGGCTTCGCCAGCACGGGTGTGCGCGTGTCATCGTCTCGTGGGTCCTCACGAGCGGCCTCGTGCTCGGGCTCCCGCTCCACTCGCACAGGTCCGCGACGGCGGCGAGGCGAACGCGCCCGCTCGGCCTGGCGCCGGCCACCAAACTCGAACGCGATCCCCACGCGATACTCCCAATCGTTCGCGAACCCCGGCGGCAGGTCGAACTCCTCCTGCAGGAGCGTGCGCCGGCGAGCAGTGCCTTCCACCGCGAGCGCGCGAGACAGTTGCCACGCCACTCCCCACCCGTAGCTCACCGTCGCGACCGAGGCGCGGTCGCCGTCCGGATACCGGGCGCCGTGTCCGCCGATACCGCCAAGCGCGAACGGCTGCAAACCGCCCAGTGCCGTCGGCCCGACCATTCGGAACGGCGAGAGAATCACGTCCCCATCCGCCGTCCACGCCGTGATCTTCAGCGTCCCGTCGCTGTTGGTCGCCGTTCTCTCGACACGTCCGAGCCCGAGCGCACCGCTTGCGCGCACGCCGAGTATCCCGGCCCACGACGTGTACGAAATGCCGCCAAGTGTCGTCTCCAGGGGGAGCGCGTCGTTTCGCCCAACGTGGAACGCGATGGCGTGACGCGATTGTGCCATCCCGGCGATGGGGGCGAGTGACAGGACGGAGACGAATACAGCGCAGGACGAGATTGTCGGCCGCATGGTGTCGCTTCCGCTAATGAGGTCGGGACCTCAGCGACGCAGGGCCGATGCCGATGTGGTGGCTGCGCTAGCCCGTTGTGCCGCCGTTACTTATAGACGCCCAGGTCCGGGCGGGCGATACGACTGCCCACGCGGAGGGACGCGAACTCGTCCGACGGGAGAGACATGGGCGCGATCGGCTCCTCCCCGAACGAACACCCCTGGGAAGCTCCATTGCGTCACGGGAGCCGCCCAGGGGTGTCAGCCGAAATAGCGTACTACCCGAGAGAAACGATCAGAACATGATGCCGAAGGTGATCGGAACGATCGCGAAATCCGCATCGCCATCGACGAAGACCTTCACGTACCGCACTTCGACGAAAGTGCTCATTCCCGTCAGGCCGAACTCCAGTCCCACACCACCGTTGATCCCGAAGTCATTCTCGGCATCGAAGTCGGCGACTTTCGAGTTGTAAAACCCGACTCCACCAGACAGGTACGGCTTCACGCCGATGCCACCCATCCCGATGTTCGCGTTCAAAGCACCGCCGATCACCCGCATGTTGTCATCGGCGCTGACCCCAATCCCTCCTTCCTCGAGCCCCATGCTGTGGTACGTCACATCCGCGCGCAGCTTCACGGGGAGGGCCATCATCCCGAAACCCAGCATGAACTGGCCGTGGAACCCGTTCTCGAGCGCATCGCTGAAATCACCCTGCGGCATCGAGAGACCACCAGCGAGACCAAACCGAACGGGGCTCTGTGCTTCGACCGCGCTCGCACTCACTACGACGGCCGCGACAAGAGCGGCAAACAACGAAATGACGCGCTTCATGAATCACGCTCCTTGAGTCATTGGAGATTCATTCTGCCGGGACTCCGCGGTCGAATCGACCCCGAAGGTCTCCCGGCTGCGCGCAACTTAATCAGACAGGTCGCATTTTCAACGCGTGGGCCGCGTCACACACCGACCGATGACAGCACGCGCTCGAGAATCGTAAGCCCTTGCGCGAGGTCATCTTCGCTTGCGATGAGCGGCGGAAGTAAGCGAACGGTATGCTCGCCTGCCGTGCACACCAACAGCCCATCCTCGAGCGCCGCGGCAACGACATCGGACGCTGGCATCGTCACGTCCATCCCCCACATGTAGCCCGTTCCGCGCACGGCGCGCACCCGTCCCGTGCGCGCCCCGATCGCGTGGAGCTCGTGACCGAGCCACGCACCACGCTCGCGCACCCCCGTCAGGAGCGCGGGATCGCTGACACGCTCCAGGACGTGAAGCGCGACACTCGCGACCAGTGGCCCGCCGCCGAACGTCGTCGCGTGATCGCCAGGACGTATTGCGGACGCAATTTCGTCGGTGAGCAGCACCGCGCCCATTGGAAGACCGCCGGCGAGCGGCTTCGCCAGAGTGAGCACATCCGGCTCGACACCATGCCGCTCGTACGCGAAGAGATGCCCAGTGCGACCGAGACCGCACTGCACCTCGTCGAAGATCAGCGCGATCTCCCGCGCGCGGGTCAGCTCTCGAACGGCCCGCAGGAACTCGCCATCGAGCACTCGCACGCCCCCCTCGCCCTGCACCGGCTCGAGAATGAGCGCGGCAACCGTCTCGGGATCGAGAGCGATCTCGAGCGCGCTCAAGTCACGCTCGACGATCCCGATACCGCCGGCGAGCGGGCGGAACGGCGCGCGATAGCTGGGCCGGTCCGTCGCCGCGAGCGAAGCGAATAGTCGCCCGTGAAAGCTGCCTCGCAGGGCGATGATCTCGTGCTTCGCCGGACCGCCGATGCCGAGCGCCCAGCGCCGAACGAACTTGAACGCGCCTTCGTTCGCTTCCGCGCCCGAGTTGCAGAAGAAGACCTTCGACGCGAATGAGCGCTCGACCAGCGCGGTGGCGAGCGACCGCGCAGGCGCGGTGTGATACAGGTTGGACGTGTGCATCACACCGGTCGAGAGTGCGCTCTCGACGGCGCCCCGAATTCCCTCATCGCCGTAGCCGAGGGCGTTCACCGCGATGCCGCTGACGAAATCGAGATAGGCACGCCCCTCGGCGTCATACACGTGCACGCCTTCACCGCGGACGATCTCGAGGGGAGCTCGGCGGTAGATCGGGAGGAGCGCTCCCTCGTGCGGCGGTGCCGCGACAGGAATAGCGGTTGTCATGCGAGTGCGGTCGTGAGAGCGTGAGCCGACGCGGCGGTGACGATCCGCGTGCCGAGCGTGAGATCGGCAATCGCGGAGAGATCGCCGATGCGAACGGATGAGACGCCGCCGGCCAGCGCATGCTCGGCAGCGTCGAGCTTCGCGATCATCCCCGCGGTGACCGTACCCGTCGTCACGAGCGCGCGGGAGCGCTGCGCATCGAGGACGGGAATGACCTTCCCCTGCTCGAGCACGCCGGCAACGTCGGCCACGAGCAGCAAATCGGTGGCGTGCAGCGCGGAGGCGATGGCCGCCGCTGCGTCGTCGCCGTTGACGTTGAGTGCGTCGCCACTCGGCGACCGCGCGTCACGCGCAAGCGGCGAAATCACCGGAAGGTACCCGCCGCGGAGGAGGTGCTTCACCAACGCCACGTTGGTTTCCGCGGGCTCGCCCGCGCGCCCCATCACTGCTTCGTCGATCGGCTCGGCCGAGAGAAGGGCGGCGTCTTCACCGGAGACGCCCACCGCAGGTACGCCGGCCGCCACCAGCGACGCAACGAGCCGCTTGTTGATGACACCCGAGAGCGTCATCCGCAGGATCGCGATGTCGTCGTCGGTCGTCACGCGACGGCCGTCGATGAAGCGGGGCTCGCGCCCCATGGTGCGCTGCACCGCGGTGACGTCGTCGCCTCCCCCGTGCACGACGACGAGCGCTCCCGACGTCGCCCGCCATGCGGCGGCCAGCGCGGGAATGAGCGCCGGATCCTGCTGAGCGCGTCCGCCGACCTTCACGACACGGATCATGAGGGCAGCCCTTCCTGCTCGGGACGTCCGAGCATCAGGTTCGCGTTCTGCAGCGCCTGGCCGGCGGCGCCCTTCACGAGATTGTCGATCGCCGAGAACACCGTCAGCGTGGGCGTGCGCACATTGGCCGCGGTCATCGCGCAAATGCGAACAACGTTCCGTCGCACGACGTCACGCAACGCGGGCGGCTCATCGCTGATCTCGATGAACGGCTCGCCGGCGAAACGCTCGCGCCAGAGCGCGTTCGGCATAACGAGCGGCGCGGTGAGCGGCACCGTGATCGTCGCCAGAATGCCCCGCGCCACGGGAAGGAGGTGCGGCGTGAACAGCAGGTCACAGTCGGCTCCCCAACGCGCGAGCGTCGTCGCCATCTCCGGGAGATGGCGATGCGTATTGCCTGCCGCGTAGGCGCGGAAGTCCTCGGTCACTTCACCGAAGAGGAGGTCCGTCCGCGGAGTAAAGCCGGCTCCCGTGACGCCGCTCGCCGCGGTGACCGCCACCGTCGCTCCCGAAGCGACCAGACGCCGTTCGACGAGCGGCGCGAGGGCGAGTAGGATCGCGGTCGGATAGCACCCGGGATTCGCGACGACAGCACTCGTTGCGATTTCGGACCGATACAGCTCGGTCAAGCCGTACGGATACGAGCGTGGCGCGGCGACGGTGGTCAGCGAGGCGGCCTCCGTCGATGTCGACATCCCTCCATTGTGCGAGCCGCTTGGGGACCGGGGCTGGTGTTCCACGTCCGCCGCGTTGTCCCGGCCGGTCCCCGTGTCGCCCATGCCCGCGGCGCCTGGCCGCAGATCCGCCGAGAGGTCCACGACCTTCGCGCCGGCAGCTGTCGCGCGCTGCACCCACGGAGCGGATGCGCCATGAGGGAGCGCGCTGAACACCAGGGCGCAGCCATCGAGGTCCGCGTCATCGTGCGCGATGAACTCGATGTCATGTCCGCCGAGGCGCGCACGCTCCCCCCTCCGTTCGTTGGCGGTGGCGAAGTGGAGGCGGAGCGATGGATGACGGGCGATGAGGGCGCACAGCTCGCGGCCGGCATAGCCGGACGCGCCGAGCACCCCGACAGGAAGTTTATGCACGCTGAATGTATATACATACATCCGGGCGCGGTCAACCCTTTCGCGAGCTCGCGATTGCCCAGAGCGGACCCTCGACCCGCAGCCCTCGAGCCTCCACTTTATCCGCATGGCCAACAAGCGCTCACGCCAGACGACCATCCGCGAGCTCATCGAGGCTCGGGAAGTCGGCAGCCAGGAGGAGCTCCGCAAGCTTCTCCGGCAGCGCGGCTGGGATGTCACGCAGGCGACGCTCTCGCGCGATCTCCGAGAGCTCGGTGTCGCACGCGTGTCGACGCCGGAGGGGGCGCGCTACACGCTCTCGGGAGCCGCGTCCGCGGGCACGGATGGCAGCCCCGTGCTCGAGGCGGTGCTACCGCCGCTGTTCAGGAGCGTCGACGGCGTCGGTGAGATGGTCGTGATCCGCACCGTTCCCGGCGGTGCACAGCCCATTGCGCGCGCCATCGACGCCGAGGCCTGGCCGGACATCCTCGGTACGCTCGCCGGCGATGACACGATCCTGCTGATCTGCCGATCGACGACCGCTCGGGAGCGGCTCGTCCGGCGCATCCGGGCGCTCGCCGGCACGTAGCGCGCCCGGTGGCCGGCGCGGGCGGCACGAGCCCCCCGCTTACACTTGACATCCCGCCCCAAACGAGAGATTATGCATCCGCACTGCATATTCTCTCAGATTGGGGTTACCATGCGGACAATCGTCCTCGCGTATTCCGGCGGGCTCGACACATCGATCATTGTGCCCTGGCTCAAGGAGCACTACGACGACGCCAGGGTCATCTGCGTCGCCGCCGACATTGGCCAGGGTGAGGAGCTCGACGGCGTGCGCGCCAAAGCGCTCGCGTCGGGCGCCGATGAGTGCTACGTCGAGGATCTCCGCCGCGAGTTCGTCGAGGACTTCCTCTGGCCGATGCTGCGCGCGGGTGCGACGTACGGTCGCAAGTATCTCCTCGGCACCTCCATCGCCCGCCCGCTCATTGCACGCCGCCAGTGCGAGGTCGCCAGGGCCGTCGGCGCCGACGCGCTCGCGCACGGCTGCACGGGCAAGGGCAACGACCAGGTTCGCTTCGAGCTGACGTACGCCACGTTCGCTCCCGAGCTGCCGGTGATCGCGCCGTGGCGGGAGTGGGACATTCGCAGCCGCGAAGATGCGCTCGCCTACGCGGCCGCCCGGAAGATTCCCGTGGCCGCGACGGCGCAGAAGATCTACTCCCGCGATCGCAACCTCTGGCACATCTCCCACGAAGGCGGGATGCTCGAGGACCCTGCCAGCGTTCCACCGGACGATCTCTTCATGCTCACCACGTCGCCGGCGGAGGCGCCTGACGAGCACGAAGACGTCACGATCGATTTCGAACGCGGCACGCCCGTCGCCGTCAACGGCGAGCGACTCGATCCGGTGACGCTCGTCGCGACCCTGAACGCCATTGGCGGGCGTCATGGCGTGGGCCGGATCGACCTCGTCGAGGATCGTCTCGTGGGGATGAAGTCCCGCGGCGTGTACGAGACGCCGGGCGGTACGCTGCTGTATGCCGCGCACTCCGAGCTCGAGCAGCTCGTCCTCGATCGTCGCACGCTGGCCGCCAAGGACGTCATCGCGCCGCGCTACGCCGATCTCGTGTACGAGGGACGGTGGTGGACGACCGAGCGCGAGGCGTACGACGCGTTCGTCTCGGTGACCCAGGAGCGGGTCACCGGCAGCGTTACCCTGCGCCTCTACAAGGGCAACGTCATCATCGCGGGCCGGGCGAGCGAGCACGCGCTCTACGACGAGCGCTTCGTCACCTTCGGTGAGGACGACGTCTACCAGCAGGCCGACGCCGCCGGCTTCATTCGTCTGTTCGCGTTGCCCGCCAGGGTGCGCGCGCTCAAGGACGCGGAGGCCGCCAACGGCGCCGACGCGGACCAGGGAACCGCGCCCGAGCCGGAACCGTCACTCGCAATCGCCTGAGGCCAAGATGAGTCCCAACCTCGCTGTGGAGCCGCGCGTCGTCGACGGCGAGCTCGCTGACGACGCGCCGCGCACGACGCACCGTCTGTGGGGCGGACGCTTCGCCAGCGGACCCGCAGCCGAGCTCGATGCGTTGAACCGATCCATCGGCATCGATTTCCGACTCTGGCCGTTCGATGTGAAGCTCTCGAAGGCGTGGGCGGTCGCGCTCTGGAACGCCGGGGTGCTCACGTTCGAGGAGAGCGCGGCGATCGAGCGGGGGCTCGACGCCGTGGCGACGCGCCTCTCCTCGGGTGAAGCGCCGGTGGCGTCCGATGAGGATGTGCACACGCTCATCGACCGACTCCTCCACGACGAGATCGGCGACGTGGCGTCGAAGCTCCACACCGGCCGTTCCCGGAACGATCAGGTCGCGACGGCGACACGTCTCTGGGCGATGGATGCGTGTTCGGCGCTGGACACCTCCATTCGCATGCTCCAGCGCACCATGCTCGACCGGGCCGTCGAGCTTGGCGCGACGCTCATGCCGTCGTATACGCATTTGCAGCGGGCACAGCCCGTGCTCGCGGCGCACTGGCTGTTGTCTCATTTCTGGCCGCTCGACCGCGACCGGGCACGCATCGACACCGCGAGCCGCGTCGCGGCCGTGCTGCCGTTAGGCGCGGGTGCGGTGGCGGGCTGCGCCTTTCCGATCTCGCGTGTCCTTCTCCAGGGGAGCCTGGGCTTCGCGGCGATGTCGCGGAACAGCATCGACGCCGTGAGCGACCGCGACTTCGTGGCCGAGCTGCTGTTCGCGACCACGATGCTCGCCACGCACCTGTCGCGGCTGAGCGAGGACCTCATTCTCTTCGGATCGAGCGAGTTCGGCTTCGTGCAGTTCGGCGATGCGTTCACCACCGGCTCGAGCATGATGCCGCAAAAGCGCAACCCCGATGCGCTCGAAATCGCGCGGGGCTCCGGCGCCCGTCTCCTCGGCGACCTCGTGTCACTGCTCGGCACGATCAAGGGACTGCCGACCGGCTACAACAAGGACCTCCAGGACGACAAGCGCGCGCTCTTCGACGCGGTCGACACGATGCTGCTGGTGCTGCCGGCCGTCACGGGAACGCTCGCTGAAATCACCTTCCGGCCGGAGCGCATGAAGAGCGCGCTGGCGAGCTCGATGATGGCGACCGATCTCGCGGACTACCTCGTGGAGAAAGGGGTGTCCTTCCGCGAGGCGCACGCCGCGGTTGGCCGGCTCGTTCGGGAGGCGGAGGAGAAACGCTCCGAGCTGACGACCCTTCCCTTCGAATCGTTCGCGGCGGCGCATACCGCGTTCGAGCGCGATGTGTTCGATGCGCTGTCGGCCCTCCGATCGGTGGAGCGGCGGGAAGTCGAGGGAGGCACCGGGCCGGGCGCGGTGCGCGCGCAGATCGAGGCGGCGCGCGCCTCGCTCGCCGACAAGTGGGAAAGCTCGCGCGGCAATGAGCTCAGGTTGGTGACCGCGTAGCCACTACGCGACTCGGTCCAGCTGGCGATTGCGGTACATCGACCAATAGGCACCCTGCCGGCCGATCAGGTCGGCGTGGGTGCCTTGTTCGACGACGGCCCCCTCGCGAAGCACGATGATCTGGTCGGCCTCGAGCACCATGGAGAGCTCGTGCGCGATCACGATGACCGTGTGGCCGCGCTGCCGTCGCTCCTGCACCAACTGGCGGACGCCGGCGACCGACGCCGCGTCGAGCGACGACGTCGCCTCGTCCATGATGAGAATCGGCGGGTCGCGGTAGAGCGCCCTCGCGATCGCCATCCTCTGCCGCTCTCCCCCAGAGAGCGTGGCACCGTGCTCTCCCAGCTCGGTGTCGAATCCGGCGGGGAGTCGCTCGATGACGTGCAGGATACCGGCTGCCCGTGCCGCCTCGAGCGCGCGGGGCAGGTCGGGGGAGGCATCGCCCGGACAGATATTCTGCAGCACCGACCCGGCGAAGAGATCGATTCGTTGTGGTACGGTGCACACCAGCGTGCGCATCGATTCGTCGCTGAGGTGGCGAACATCCATGCCCCCGATCCGCACGCGCCCTTCGTCCGCGGCGTACACCCGTTGCACCAGCGCGGCAATCGTGCTCTTTCCGGACCCGCTCTCGCCCACGACGGCGGTGACACTGCCCTGAGCGATCCGGAGTGATACGTCGTGCAGCGCCGGGGCGCGCGCGCCGTACCGAAAGCTCACCTTCTCGAGCTCGACGTCCCCGCCACGTGCGAGGGTGATCGTCGCGCGGGATGTGACTCGGTCGTGCTCGAGGTCCATGATCTCGAACAGCCGGTCGGCGGCGATGAGCGCGTCCTGAATGGTGCGATTCGCGGCGATGAGCGTCATCAGCGGGGCTGTGAGATAGCCAAGCAGGGCGTAGCAGGACATGAGCTCCCCGGGCGTCAGACGTCGATCGATGACGAGCACCGAACCTGTCCAGAGCAGGCCGACCACCGACAGGCGCGAGGTCAACCCCGTCGCCGTGGTCGTGAGGAGCGCTGTCCGGGCGGTGCGGAATACCGCCCGCAGCAGACGCACGAAGCGAACTTCCGTCCGCAACTCCATTTCCGTCTCGAGCCCAAAGCGCTTGACCGTCCCGATGGCGGAAACGGATTCGACGAGCTGTGACTGAAGCTCGGCTCCGCGCTCCATGAGCTCCCGACCGACACGCCGGTTGCGTGCGGTCGCGACGGACCAGATGACAGCGTACACCGGAACGACCGCCGCCACGAGCAGGCCTAACGTCACGCTGTAGAGGAACAGCAGGCCGAAGGACAACACGATGACGAGAACGCTGATGATGAGCTCGAGCGCGATGTCGTTGATCAGTGCGCGAATTTTCACCGCGTCTCCCACTCGCGAGGTGATTTCGCCAATGCGCATCGTGTCGAAGAACCGCTGCGGGAGTCGCAGCAGGTGTCGGTAGTAACCGAGTATCAGCGTGGCATCGATTTGCTGCCCGGTGTGGATGACGAGGCCTCCCTTCATCCCACCGATGACGGCCTGCGCGATGATGAGGCCCACCATCGTGAGACTCATGACGTTCAGCATGTTGCGATTGCCGTCGACGAGGACATGGTCGACGATCTGCTGAACGTACACGGTGGTCGAAAGGCCCAGCGCTGTGTGCACAGCGGCCCCGAGTAGCGCCATGCCTGCCACGCGACGATGCGGCGCGATCAACGACAGAAACCGACGAACCGCCGATGTGCGATGATCACCGACCCTCACCGCATGCGTCGGCGCGATCAACACGGCCACACCCGACCAGTCGCGCTCGAACAGGTCGCGCTGCACGCGCCTGCATTCCCCGAGCGCCGGATCCATCACCTCCACCCGTCTCCGCGAAACGCGCGAAAGAACCACCCAGTGTTGAAGCGATCCTCGACGCACGTGGGCGATCAATGGCACTGGCATCGCGGCCAACATCTCACGGGTCGCGCGCACACCTCGCGCCTCGAAGCCCAGCTTTTCAGCGGCTCGAACGAGTCCGAGTGCCGTTGTGCCGTGTCGGTCCGTGTCCGCGAGCTGGCGAATGCGCGCGATCGGCAGCCGCAGGCGATACCACGCGGCGACGCTCGCGAGACAGGCGGCGCCACAATCGGAAGCGTCCCGCTGGCGGAGGCGCGGTATGCGGCGGATCACATCACGTTCCGACCGGCATCGTCGCGTCCGCGCGGGCTGGATTGATCCAGCCGTCCACGCGGTCGAACAACCGCTGCAACAGCGATCGCTCGGCCACGACGAAGCTGGCGCGGAACGTCATTCCTTTCCCAAGCGCGGCCCGCTGGCCACTTCGCAGGCGAAGCTCGCTCCCGCTGAGTCGGCATCGCGCCCGGAATACCGGTCCGGCGTCTCGGAGCGTCGCATCGTCCGCGACCTCGATGACAGTGGCGTCCATCGTCCCCCATTCCCGGTAGTTCAACGCGTCGATCATGAGGCGCGCGGGGGTCCCCGGGCCGATGAGCGCCACGTCGCGCGCCGTCAGCAGGACCTCTCCAATGAGCGGCGTATTCGGCGAGATCGTCGCGACGCGCTCACCGCGCTGCAGGACGCTCCCGGCGGAGAACGATGCCGCCATCTCGACGGTCCCGCTCACGGGCGACACCACTACCAGTCGTGCGAGCGCATCGGTGAGTTCCGCACGTTCGGCCAGGAGGCGACGATGCTCGTCCGCGAGCCGCGCGTGCGCCCCCGACCAATCAGAGCGAGATCGCGCTCTGTGTTGACGTATCTCGGCGCTGGCCGTTTGGTGCGCGGCCTCCTGCCTATCGAGCTGTTCGGAAGCAACGAAGCCGCGCGCGAGGAGCATGCGCAGGCGGTCCGTTGCGCGACGCTCGGTTGCCTCCCGCGCCACGAGCTCCGACAGAACCTCAGCGTACTCGCGCAGCTGCTGCCGCCGATGCGCGGTGTGGAGACCGACCACCGTCACGAGGGAGTCGCCGGCATCGAGGAGTCTCGCGAGGTCCGACAGCTCGAGCTCACGCGAGTGTGCGATCGAGTCCACGGTCGCCAGGCGCGCGGCAATGCTCCGGACATCCAGGATCATGAGCGTATCGCCCGCCCTGACGCGTTGACCATCGCGAGTGCGGACGGAATGGACGATTCCACTCTCCGCGGCACGAGCTTCCTGCCGTTCGACCGTTGGGCGCAAGATGCCGTTCGCGTGTACGGTCACCGGGACCCGTACCACCGGGAGTGCCGCCGCTGCCGCGAGCGTCAGTGCCAACGTCGACAGATACAGCGAGCGCCCGGTCGGAGCGTGACGGGCGAGGTGGACCTCGATGCAGTCTTCGACGAGTCCCGCGGGGACGAGCCCTGCGCCAGGCTCCTCTTCAGAGGAGCGCCGCGGGGAGGGCATTCTCCGGCCTGCTCCGCGCCAGGTGCGGGCGCAGACTGCGCCGCTCGCGCCTGACGAGCCGATCGATACGCCGCGCCGAGACGAGAAGGACGGCGAGCATGACGGGGGCGATGATCAAGGCATATGGCCCGTTGCCCGAGAGCGTGCCATCATCGAGATCCCTGCCCCGCGCGAGATATAGTCCCGCTACCGCGAAGGCGTTATTGACGACGTGCATGTAGACACCCGGCCAAATGGAGCCGGTACGCCAGGCGAGCCACCCGACCAGCAGCGAAAAGGGTAAATGATGCAGTCCAATCAGCAGGCCATGGAGAAAGCTGAAGACGACCGCGGTGACGACGATGGCCGGGACGACACCGAACGCAACCTCGAGTCGATATTGCATTTTTCCGCGGAAGCCAAACTCCTCGACCATGGGAGCTATCAAGGCAACGGCGAGGAAGATCGCCGCGGGGCCGAGCGGATGCGTGTAGTATTCCGGCGGAATGAAGTCCGGCGCATCGGGTATCGGTGGAACGAGGCGCCACTTCGCGAGCTGTATGTGCATAACGAACGTCGCCAGCGTGAGCACGAGCTGCGTTATTGCGGCAACCGAGAGCCATCCGTAGTGGCGCCACGGCCGCAGCCGCAGCATTGCCGCCAGGCGAGGTCGTGAGCGCGCCGGCCGGACGACGTTTCGCCACAGGAAGAGCACCGTCAGGGCAATGAGCGCGACGGTCGCGAGCGCGGGGCCCAGGGCGAGCGATGCCACTACGGGAACGAACCACAGCAATGTCCATCCGATGGCCAGCACCGATCGGCCGACGGCGGACAGGCGTCGTGCTCCGTCGCGAGAACGATTCATCGAGTCATCTGTGCGGTGTTGACGCTTCGGCGCCCTTCTCAGGAGCGCCGAAGCGTTGGCCCTCATGATTCCTGAGCGTCTGCGTAGCCTTCCTCGGCACCGGCAATCACGTCATCGATCCCGGTCTTGATGCATTCCCACAACAGGCTTCCAATTTCCGTAAAAAGCCTGGTCAACGGTCCGTCGCCGCCGGAAATCGTCGCCATGGTTTCGTCATCCAGCGGTATCGGCTGCCCGCCGCGACCGGCGAGCGCGTGGTCGTAGAGCATCGGCGTTTTCCTCGAAAAATGTTAGGTGCGGCCCGAACGCCAGTTGGCATCAGGCCTATTTGCCCAGGAACGAGTTGCTATCCTCGGGGCTCGTGACGGCGTCGACGACCTCCGCGAGGGCGTAGCCAATCACGTATCCGAGCACGTGCTTGAAGCTGGCGCACCAGCAGGAGTCATCTCCGCCGGCAATGGCGCCCAATTCATCCGCCGACAGCTCGGCCGGGCCGAGCGAGGTGATCGGTTGCATGTACCCCTCCGTGTATGGTTCAATGGAGTGGGGCGATGGGTAACCCACCGCCGCGACCACGCCGCGGCTCCATCGATCCGCCGTCGTGGGTCGCGCATCGCGAGTGCTGCCTGTCGAGCCCGGCGAAGCATCTCACCGACACGGGCTCTGTGCGCGACGCGGGGAACATGCCCCAATTCGTCAGAATAGCGTCAGCGTCTCAGCGCGGCGGACATCGTCCCGTTGCGGATGCGACGAGGGCGCAATCGCGGTGCGATCGCGCCCTCGTCACCAGCACGCGAACCGGCGGCTAGGAAATCACGAACTCGACGCGCCGGTTACGTTGCCAGACGGATTCACCGTTGCCCTCGATGGCGGGTTCCTCCTCGCCGCGCCCCTCGCTCGTGAGCCGTTCCGCCGCCACGCCCAGCTCCGTCAGAAAGCGGCGGACGGAGGCGGCTCGGCGCTCGCTCAGGCGCTGGTTGTAGTCCGCCGCCCCGCGGGCGTCCGCGTGCCCGGTGAGCGTGAGGGTCAATCCCGGATTGCGCTCGAGGATTGCCGCCTTTTCCCGCAGTAAAGCGCGTGAGGCGGTGGTGAGGTGCGCACTGTTGGTCGCGAAGTAGATCTGCTGCGTCATGATGCGGATCTCGGCATCGGAGAGGGCGCGCTCCCCTCCGCCCGGCTCTGGCGTCGTAACGGCCGCCGCCGCGACACGTTGTGCGGAGTCGCGCGCCGCGGCCGCGCGGGCGGCGGCCGCTTCACGGGCCCGCGCCAGGCTGTCCTCGAACGCCATCGTCCGGGCATCGACCACACGGCGCTGTTCCTTCAGGGTATCGAAGACCGCGCGCGCCCGGGCCGTGTCTTGTCGCGCTCGCTCGAGGTCCGTCGCCAGATCACCGGAGTCCACCTCGACCTGCCGTCCCGCGGAAGCGCATCCGGCGAGCGCAACCGCGGCGACTACGAGCACCAGCGACGACCTAAACATGGGAGCCTCCTCCTGCCACAACCGCCACACGATTCGGGATGTTGGCCACAGTATTGGGCATGACGAGGACCACCGCAATAGGGGAAACCGTCACCCCTCGGAAAGGGAACGGCACCCGTTAGGTCGGCGCCCGGATGGCGAACGGGGCACCCCGTTGGGGGTGCCCCGTCATTGGCGGCGCGGTGCGACGCGTCAGGCGCCAATCTTCTTCACGTTCTCCGCCGCCGGACCTTTCTGCCCTTCGACGATGTCGAACTCGACGGCGTCGCCCTCGGCGAGCGACTTGAAGCCCTTCCCCTGAATCGCGCTGAAGTGCACGAAACAGTCCTTCTGGCCGTTGTCCGGGGTGATAAAGCCGAACCCCTTCGCGTCGTTGAACCACTTCACCTTGCCGGTCGTACGCATGCCCTACTCCTGAGATGTGTTTGTCGGGGAGCGGACCTGCGCCGACCCTGACAAATGTGTGACGGCGGGACCCTGTGCCTCCCGCGTTAGGCAGCGGCCGAAAAAAAAGGACCCGGGCGAATGTCGCCCGGGTCCATCTCATTCGGGTGTCGCCGGAGCCGAATATACTGACTTTCGGGCAGACGGCAATACCCGGGGGTGCCCCCCAGCCGGTCAGGCGCCGGGGGTCGTTCGGGTCTCGACCCGGGTCGTCACGACCTCGTCCGCCCGGACATGCTCGACGAACATCTCGGCGCACAGACGATTCGCTTCCTTCACGTACACGTCGTGATGCTGCTCGCCGACTTCCCCGAGCTGCCGCAGCTGCTCGTTGCCGAGCTCCCGCCCGGCCTCCCGGAACGCCTTGAACGTATCCTCGGACTGCCGTGCCATGACGATGTCGGAGACGAGCCGCAGGAAATCGCTCTCACGAGCGACGTCGGCCAGATCCTTCGCGACCGCCATCGCGCGACCGAGCATCTTCTTCGCGACGCCTGTCTGGGCGCCGAGCTGCTGCTGATACTGCTCGAGCATCCGCTGATGCTCGCGCATCATCGGGATATGACGGCTGCACAGATCACGGAACCGCGGATCCTTCGCCTCGCGCTCGTGATCGACGAGCGAGTCGAGGAAGGACTGGTGTTGCGCTACCGCGTTGTTGACCTGACTGCGCAGGAAGTCCATGCCTCTGTCCATAATCTCGACCTCCGGTGTGAGCACTTCCGGAAGTGCAAGGAGCGTGCTGCCCGCCAGGATCTGTACGGTGCCCATGCTCGCTAGTTCACAACCCGAACCTCCGTCACGAAATACGGCGTCTCGGCGAAACAGGAGCCTGGAACTCCCTTGTGCTCCTCGTAGTGCAGGGCGACCCGCTTCCCGGCTGCATCATTGATGAGACGTGCCACGGAATCGCTCCGGACGCTGAACTGGAACAGCTCCGGCATGGACCCCGGAACGTTCGACATGGCCAACTCCCCTTCCCACGTTTTGCAGAGCCACCCTTTCCGCGAGAACTTCTGAACCCAGCCCACGCGCTCACCTTCCGAGTACACCCAGCTCAGCGCCGCCCACGTCCACAGCGCGAACACGATGGCGGGGATGACAACCAGAGCGACCAGGAACAGCTTCCACCTCGAAACGCGTCGCCGCCGCGGCGGCTCCTCCGCTGGCTGCTCCTCCGCGACTGCCTTCACATCCTCGGTGTTGTAACCGCGCGGCGGCTGCTCGATGTCGTCGGGCATGGTTCGGGGTACGGAGGAATGGTAGCTTTCGAATGGAGCCGCCCACCTCGACTCGCCGCGGCTCCTGGATATCGACTCTTAGACTAGTGGCTTTCGCTCCTCGCAGACAGACCGTCACCACCCACGTCGGCGGCGTCGCCGTCGGTTCGTCGCACCCCGTGGTCGTGCAGTCCATGACGAACACCGACACCGCCGATGCGGCGTCGACGGCGGCGCAGGTCGTCGCACTCGCCCGCGCCGGTTCGCAGCTCGTCCGGATCACCGTCAACAACGATGAAGCCGCGGCTGCCGTCCCCGAGATCGTCGAGCGGGTGCGAGGCGACGGGTGCGAGGCGCCGATCATCGGCGATTTTCACTACAACGGCCACCTGCTCCTCACACGGTTTCCCGCCTGTGCCCGCGCGCTCGACAAGTACCGGATCAATCCCGGCAACGTCGGCGGCAAGCGACGGGATGAGAATTTTCGCACGATCGTGCAGGTAGCCATCGAGTACGACAAACCGGTACGCATCGGTGTGAACTGGGGCTCGCTCGATCAGGACCTGCTGACCCAAATGATGGACGCGAACGCCTCACGAGCCGAGCCGGTGGACGCCAAGGACGTCTACATCGAGGCGATGCTGGAGAGTGCCCTCCGCTCGGCGGCGCTCGCCGAGGAAACCGGTCTCTCGCACGATCGGATCATTCTGTCGGCGAAGGTGTCGGGCGTTCCCGATCTCGTGACCGTCTACCGCCACCTTGCCAACCGCTGCGACTTCCCGCTCCACCTCGGCCTCACGGAAGCCGGCCTCGGCATGAAGGGGATCGTCGCGAGCACCGCCGGGCTGGCCATCCTGCTGGCTGAGGGAATCGGCGACACGATCCGCGTCTCGCTGACACCGCGACCAAATGGCGACCGCACCGAGGAAGTTCTCGTCGCCCAGCAGATCCTTCAGTCAATGCAGCTTCGGCATTTCGCGCCGCAAGTGACCGCGTGTCCCGGATGTGGACGCACCACGTCTACGTTCTTCCAGCATATGGCGGAGGACATTCAGGTCTATCTGCGCGAGCGAATGCCCGAGTGGCGACGCACGCACCCGGGCGTCGAGGAGATGAAGGTCGCCGTCATGGGCTGCGTCGTCAACGGACCCGGCGAGAGCAAACACGCCAACATTGGGATATCGCTGCCCGGCACGTTCGAGGAGCCGAAGGCACCTGTCTATGTGGACGGCAAGCTCGTCACGACGCTGCGCGGCGACCGGATCGTCGAGGAGTTTCTCGCGATTCTGGAAAGCTACGTGACGACGCGATATCCGGCGGCCGGCGGCGAGATTCGGATCGAGTCGAGCGCCTGGCGTTAGCGTCCGGCTGGTTTGCCGTGCGTCACGGCGCGCCAATGTCGCTCCAGGTCGGCGACGAGTTGTCCCAGCTCGGTCATGATCGGCGCGCTGAACCCCACGTCTCCAAGGCGTTCGTGGACTCTCCGCAGCCAATCCAGCCCCTGGTCGCGAGAGCTTCGCTCCCATACCGACTCTGGGAACTCGGTACGCCGCAGGTCGGCCAGGAGCGTTCCCGCTTCGTGTAGAGTATCGGCGGCGACCACCCACCGCGCGCGATCCGGCGCGCGCGCCAGACGCTCCAGCAAGTCCTCACGTCGCTCATCGACGGAGAGCTCGATCCCGTCATCGTCGGTGCGCCGTTCGGACACAGCGAAGGCAATGTCGAGGGCCCCCTCGCCGAACTTCTCCCCCACGCGGGCGGCGAGGGATTCGCGCGACACGCCACCGCGAACGCTGTCGCCGACCACATCGTGAAGAATCCCGGCGACGACGGTGTCGTCATCCCCACCGTATCGCGTCAGGATCACGGCCACGTTCGCGTGACGGGTGAGGTACGGCGAGCGCGTCCCGCGCCGCACCTGTTGATCATGGTGCTTCGCGGCGTAGGCGAGCGCGTGATTGATGCGATCCGAGTAGCCGGTAGTCATTCAGGAGTCGAGGCGACGTCGCAATGATCGCTAAGGATACTGTCTTTCCCCCGTGCGCGCATGCCGATCTTCCGTCCCTTCGGCTTCCGATCCGTTTTCACCACGGCGCAATGCGGCGTAGCGGGGAAGCAGGGACGTTCGCTCCGGAACCTCCGAAAGGAATGGAATCGCCGGATCCGGGGCCTCCCACGCGACGATGCCCCGCACCCGGCCCCCTGCTTCCCGAATCGCTGCCACGAGACGCTTCAACCCGACGGCCGTAGTGCGGCCGGTGCGCGCGACGATGACGACTCCGGCCGCCGCCGAGACCGCGCGCTCGAGAGGGACCTCACGGAGCCACGGCGCACTCAGAACGAGCGTGTCGTAGCGTCGAGCCAGATGCGCAACGGCATCGCGAAGCGATCCCGGCATTGCCTCCTCTGCGCCAACGCGCCGGCCGCCAGGAATCACATCGATGCCGCGGTCCCTCCCGACGATGGCGTTGACGATCACTTCCGGCCATTCGGCTTCGCCCGCGAGGACCTCGGTCGCTCCGGGCGCGGTAGGAACGTGAAGCGCGGCAGATACGGAGTGCACGGTGACATCGGCGTCGATCACCAGCGCATGACGCGCCTGACCAGCCGCCGCGGCGGCCAGATTCACCGACAGCGTCGCGACCACCGAAGGCTCGTCACCGGTGATGGTGATGCCTCGGAGGTTCGACGCCCCATCGGCGAGGGAGAGATACAACTGTCGATACGTGTCGGTTGCCTGGTCGATCACCGGCGCAACCTCACGATCGGCACGGCGACGCGAACGTTCAGGAATACGTTCCGTGGGTCCCACGCGCATGATCACGGGGATCGATACGAGGCGCTCGATTTCCCGCGCGTCGGCAACGCGCGGGCTCCGCAGCTCGGCCGCGAGTGCAATGGCGAACCCCGCGGCGAGCCCGAACACGAGCGCCGCCGCGAGCATCGCGAGCGGGGACGCGGCGATCGCGGAAATCTCGCGCGCGCGTTCCTGGCGTGCATCGAGTTGCCGGTTCCGCTCTCGTGCGCTCGTGAGCGCGTTGCTCGCGCGACGCAGCGCCTCACGAGCGGTATCGCGCGCCGCTACCGCCGGCATCGTGTCCACCGGAGGCAGGGAGATCGCCGGCCGTGCCGCTGGGCGCAAACGCTCGACTTCCTCGCGCATCGCCGCGCGTCGAACGGCACCGATCTGCTGAAGGGCACGGCCCAGCTCGCCCGCGCGAGACGTCAACGCCACGAAGAGGGGGTCGACGCCGCCGCTCGCACCGAAGGCGTCGCGCTGCCGCTCGATCTCCGCCAACGAGTCGAGCAACACCGTCACCCGCGGGTCGCCCTGCAGCTGGGGGGAAGCGCCTAACGCGCGATACGAGGCGAACAGTGGGGCCGCCTCGGCGCGCTCCAACAGCACGGTGAGCCGCGCGATCGCCGCCTGAACCGAGTCGCGCCGCATCCGGACGGCTGTCGGCAGCGTGTCGGGCGGCGGCGGCTGTGCGCGCCGTGCCGCGCGCGCCCGGGTGGTGGCCAGCTCCGCTTCGGCGAGCGCTAGGCGCTGCCTGGCCAGGGCGTTGGTTGCGAGGAGGCGTGCGGTGTCCGGGCGCTCGGTGGGGCGCGGCATGATGGCGGCCGCGGCGCGACGAGCCCGGTGGGGAATGACGATCAACGTCACCAGCATCCCGACGAACACGAGGCCGCCCGTCACCCCGAGCAAGACCGTGCGCCGGACGGCGTTCCGGGCTCGCCGGCCGAGCCAGATGCCGACCGACGCCGGGGCGACCGGCTCGCCCATGAAGAGGCTCACCGGGTCGGCGACATCCGCACCTAACGATTCGTGAGGAGGGCCTGACGGATCGACCGGGCCCGTCCCGGTTGGAGAGTCCGGACCCGCCATCAGGCGAGACTCATGTCGAAGAGGACGCGAGGGGCTGTGACGGTTGCGATAATCGGCGCGCGAGGGCGGGAGGGCAAGGCTCGCACGAATCTCCGCTTCACCGCCGCAGGATCTCGAGGAGGACGGAGATGATCACACCGATCGCGACGAGACTCGCGGCGATCGAAACGACGTTCCATCCCACTCCCTCGCGGGTAATGGCGAGCGTTCCGAGGCCGAGCACGGCAATGCCCAATCCGAGGCGCGGCAGCCACGGCGCCACGAGCGCGCGCTCACGGCTGGCCACGCGCCACAGCACACCGCCGGCTACGAAGGTGACGACTCCGAGCCAGAGCTCCACGGCGCGAGACAGGTTCGGGAGCGGCGCCGTACGCTACGGTGCCTGACGTCAGTCCTGGAGCGAACGCCGCTCCGACGGCGCTGCACGCATCAAGCGGAGCGGAAAGGCGAGCAGCGGTGCGGCGAGAGCAGTCGCAATCCCGAACAAAGACCAGAGCGCGAACCGGTGCGCGACCGAAAGAGCCGCGTCGGGGGGCATCGGGAGAATCCAGACCGGGGCACCAATCGCAAGGGCGATGAGGCCGAGCCGCCGAAGGTGGCGGGTGTCGGCGCTGGCTGCGTATTGCGTGGGGGCCCACAGCATGGCGATCGCGCCCAGCACGATGAAGACCCAGGTAGGCACCGGGTTGTTGACATCGCCCGTGAACACGAGGGCCCCCATGAGTACCACGAAGCTCGCCCACGCCCAGATGACGGCGGCGAAGGCCGACCGTGACGGGCGGAGGCTGAGCTCGAGACGCGGCCGACTCTCCCGACCGGTCACTACCCACCAAAAGAAGTTCGCCAGATCGTTCCACGACCCAATCATTCGAGACTCCATGCCGCGTCTACCCGTTCCCTGTGCAGGAACGTTGCCGCGACGTCCGGGCAGGCGCCGAGAACCGGGTCGGTGCGGTGCAAAACCAACGAGGGGAGCCACTTGGCTCCCCTCGAAACGCAATCGGAAAAGCGGACCTGCGTCACTGCACCGTGATCTTGCCTGTCATCCCCATCATGACGTGTGGCGTGCACACATAATCGTAGGTGCCGGGCTTCACGCCCGCGAACGAGATCGTGTAGTTCTCGTTCGGCTGCGTCAGGTAGGGACTGGAAAGCGGCATCATTTGGTTCGGCATGTTCGCGCTGATCACGGACTCCACGTCATCGGGAACCTTGGCCGGGTCGAACGCCACGTTGTGAGGACCGCCCGACACCATGATCCACCGCACTCCATCACCCTGCTTGATGGTCAAGTCGGCCGGGTCGAACTTGTACGTCTGTCCATCCAGGAGCATCCGCACCTCGTGCGTGGTGCCCGTGATGGGCGCTCCCGTCGTTGCCTGAGCCCCGCCCCCTGGTGGTGGCGTGGTCGTGGCTGCCGGAGCAGCCGTATCGGTCGTGCTTCCGGCGTTATCGCCGCCGGCGCAGGCGCCGAGGATGAGAATGCTCGCAGCTGTCAAAGCGTAGAACCGCATACCGTGAAGCCTCCAGTCGTGCTGTCGGGCGAATCGTTCAGTGACCATCCGCGTACTGTCGCGGGACTCGTGAACTTATTCACAAGGTCGCCGGATGGCAAACGGGCACGCGCATGGCGCGTGCCCGCTGTGACCCCGATGACGATGAGGCTTACGGTGAACGTACGATTACCACACCGTTCATGCCGCCGTGGATCGTACACAGGTAGGGATACCGCCCCTCGGTGGCGAAGACCCGCGCTTCCGAGCTGCTCGACTGCGTGCCGAGGTTCGCGACAGGCGCCGGTGGACTCTGAAAGGTCACGTTGTGGGCCGTCGTCCCGAAGTTCCAGGTTACCTGACCGTTCGTCGCGATCTTGACCGTGTCCGGAGTGAACGCGTTTCCAGTCGTCGCCGCCACGGCGGCCGTCGCAGCGAGCGCCGTCACCGTGGCGTTCGCCGTTGCCTCCTTCGTCGTGCCGCCGGAGGTGACGGACGCGCGGATCGTCGCTGCACCCGCTTGCTGCGCGATCACCCGTCCGGCACCGGACACCGAGACCGCCGTTCCGGTTACGAGTTGGAACGTGGCGGCCGGAAGCCCCGTCATTGCGGCTCCGTTCTGATCGCGCGGAGTCGCCGTCATCTGGATCGTGTCCCCGTCCACCATGTTCGGGTTGGCGGGCGAGACCACCAGGGACGTGAACACGGCCGGGGGTGGAGGCTGCGTTCCGCCATCACCACCTCCACCACCGCAAGCCGCCAGTCCCGCCATCAGGGCAACGCACGAGCGACTGACGATATTCATGCAATCTCCAATCTCGGGATGTCCATACGGTCGGACGATCAAACTTGGACGTATGTAAGGACCTATGTAAGCTGGTGGGAAGCCGGATGCGCCGAACCGCGGCCGGCGGCCCGTGAACGCCCTTGGGCATGCGGTGACCGTCGGCCACGGCGGTGACTAACGGCCGCCCCCTACCCAACGCAAGGCGATGGGCGCTGTCTGGGCTGGGAACTGACGCGTGCGACCGATATCATCGATGTCGCCGCTGCAGCCCAATTCCACGATCGTTCAGCGCTCGACCGCTCTCGAGGAGCCCGCATGACCCGCCGCCCTGGCAGCTACGCCTTCGGCGTTTCGCTGCTGTTATCCACCGCCTGCGCATCCGCCGAGCTCGAGCGGGTCGCGTTCGATCAGATCGACACCGTCGCGTCGCCGGCGGCCTCGGGCAGCGGCGAGCCGAATCTCGCGACGCTTCCCAACGGTCGTGTCCTCCTGTCATGGCTGGAGCCGATTGGCGATACGGCCCACGCGCTTCGGTTCGCGACGTTCGACGGCTCGGGCTGGTCTACCGCGAAGACGATCGCTCAGAGTCCCGATTTCTTCGTCAACTGGGCGGACTTCCCCTCGGTCATCGCCCTCTCCGATGATCACCTGGCCGCCCATTGGCTTCAGCGCAGCGGCACCTCGAAATACGCCTACGAGGTGCGCATCGCACAATCGCTCGATGGCGGGACGACGTGGAGCGGCCCGGTCGTTCCACACCGGGACGGCACCGCGACCGAGCACGGGTTCGTCTCCCTCTTTCCCTTCCGCGATTCGTTAGGCGCGATCTGGCTCGATGGCCGCAATTTCGCCGGCGCCGAAAAGGGGCGATCGCCCAACATGATGCTCGTGATGACGAGCGTCTCGCCGAGCGGCACAGCCGCACCGGAGCGCGTCCTCGACGAGAAGGTCTGCGACTGCTGCCAGACGTCGCTCGCGATTGCGTCCGGAGGCCCGGTGGTCGTCTATCGCGACCGACTCGATGGAGAGATTCGCGACATTGGCGTCATTCGCTGGTCGGATTCGGGGTGGACGCGCGGCGCGCTCGTTCACCGCGACAGCTGGAAGATCGACGCCTGCCCCGTGAACGGCCCGGCAATCGCGGCCGATGGACGCCGCGTCGTCGTTGCCTGGTTCACGAGCGCGGGCGACACGAGCCGCGTCTATCTCGCGCAGTCGGATGACGGAGGCGCGACCTTCGGCCCACCCATCAGAATCGATGATGGCAATCCGGTTGGCCGCGTGGATGTCCTCCTCGATCGCGACGGAACGACGGTCGTGAGCTGGATGGAGTTCACGTCCGGGCAACAGGCTGAGGTTCGTGCGCGGCGCGTCGCCGCGAGCGGGGAGCCGGGCACGTCGCTGACCATCGCACAATCGAGCGGCGCTCGCGCAAGCGGCTTCCCGCGAATGGCGTCCGTTGGCGACGCCGTCATCTTCGCCTGGACGGAGCCGGGCAACCCGGCGCGAGTTCGTGTCGCGCGCGCATCCGTCAAGCGGCCGTCGTGAGACCGAGCGTGCTTCGTTGGACGGCATACTCGGCCGCGCTCGTGTCCTTTGCCTGCTCCACCGGCGATACGCCATCCACTCGGGCTCCGGAGGTCGGAAGGCCCGTCCCCGAATACCGTGCGGTCACGCTCTCGGGGGACTCCGTCGCACTCGCCGATGCTCGGGGGCGGGTTCTCCTTCTCAACGTGTGGGCGACATGGTGTCACCCCTGCCGGGAGGAGATTCCCGTTCTCCAGGCCCTGCACGAACGTTATGCGAGTCGCGGCCTGCACCTGGTCGGTGTGAGCGTGGACGCCCGGGGCGAGGAGGATACGATCCGCGAGTTCGCGACCGACTTTCGCATGACGTATCCGCTCTGGCTCGATCCCGATGAACGCATCCAGTCAGTGTTCTTCGCGATTGGCGTCCCGGCAACGTTCCTGATCGACCGCGCTGGCATCCTGCGGTGGCGGCACGTCGGACCGGTTCGCGCGAACGATTCGACGCTCGTTCGTGCCCTCGAGCGCGCGCTCGCGGAATGACGCGTCGTTCCCTGGCCGGCATCCTCGCTCGCGGTTTCCTTTCCGCCACATGACGAAGACCACACGCGACGTTGGAATCGATGCGCTCGTCGCTCGCCTCGACCCCACCCACCTCGAGCGCGATGTGCCACTCGGTCCGCTGACCACGTTTCGCATCGGCGGTCCGGCAGACCTTTTCTTCGCGGCGTACACGGCCGACGACCTTGCCCGCGCCATTCTCGCCGCGCGCGAGACCAACGTTCCGCACTTCGTCCTCGGCCTCGGCGCCAACGTCCTGGTAGGCGATCGCGGATTTCGCGGTCTGGTCATTCACAACCGGGCCCGTGCGTTCGCCTTCGATACCGACGGGCGGCTACGGGCTGAAAGTGGTGCGGTGATCGGCGACCTCATTCCCGAGGCCGTGCGCCGCGGTCTTTCCGGACTGGAGCACTACATCGGGATCCCGAGCACGGTCGGTGGCGCTGTCTGGCAGAATCTGCATTTCCTCTCGCCAGCCCCGGCGCGCGAGCGCACGATGTTCATCGAGGAAGTGTTCGAGTCATGCGAGCTGCTCACGCACGACGGGCATCGCGAAACGGTCACCAAGGACTACATGCAGTTCGGTTACGACACGAGCATCCTCCACCACCGAAACGACGTCGTGCTCGCCGTGACCTTTCAGCTGCAGCCGGGTGACGAAAACGTGATGCAGCGAATCCTTCAGGAGAATCTCAGCTGGCGCGGCGGCAAGCATCCGTGGCTGCAGTTTCACCCGAGCGCCGGGTCGATCTTCAAGAAGATCGAGGGCGTCGGCGCGGGCCGGTTGATCGATCAATGCGGGCTCAAGGGACATCGGGTGGGTGACGCGCAGATCTCTCACATCCACGCCAACATCATCGTGAATCTCGGACGGGCCACGGCGAGCGACGTGCGTGCGCTCATCGGCATCGCGCAGCGTGCGGTGCGTGAGCGCTTTGGCCAGACGATCGAGCCCGAGATCGGATTCGTTGGCGAGTTCTGACGAAGCGATGCTCGCGCGTCGTGAGGAGTTGCGGCAGGAGGACGTGCCGGCCGAGACCGCGCCGCGGCACACGCTCACGGGGGATTTCCGCCGTCACCCGCGGTTTCGTTCCCGCTTTCTTCCGAGCGAGCACACGCTGCTCGTGTACCGCCCGCCGGGCTATCGCGACGACCGTGTCCGTCGTTTCCCGGTCTTGTACCTCCACGATGGGCAAAACCTGTTCGATCGCTCGACGTCGGCGACCGGCCAGGAATGGTCCGTCGATGAGACGGCGCAACGTCTCATCCAGGCGGGCACGATCGAGCCGATCATCATCGTCGGGATTTACAACGCGGGCGAGCGTCGGATCGATGAATACACCCCGACGCGCGACCCTGACAAGAACATGGGCGGAAAGGCCGATGCATACGGGCGAATGCTGGTCCAGGAGATCAAGCCGTTCATCGACCGTCGTTATCGGACCCTTCGAAGTGCCGCGAACACGGGACTCGGCGGGTCATCACTCGGCGGCCTGCTCACGCTCCATCTCGGCTTGCACTATCCGACCGTGTTCAACAGGTTGGCCGCGCTGTCGCCCTCGGTGTGGTGGCATGATCGTCAGATCATCAAGGAGGTGGACGCGCTCGGATCCAGGCTGCCGCTTCGCATCTGGCTCGACGCGGGCACCGACGAAGGAGAGGATGTCACGCGCGATGCCCGGCTGCTCCGTGACGCGCTCGTACGCAAGGGCTGGGTCGTTGGCCGGGATCTCGCGTATCTCGAAGCCGAGGGCGGCGGCCATAACGAGCTGTCCTGGGCCGCGAGGGTGGAGGGGGTGCTGCGCTTTCTCTTCCCGCCGCGAAACGGCTAGAGGACGCATTCGCGTTCGCGCTCCGTCGTTCGGGTTCCATCGGTCGGCGTCCGCCGCTCCGTGATGCACCGCGCTCATCACCGCTGGTTCAGTCCATCGCTTCATCGCGACATGGAGCTGCTTCAGTTCGGGCACGCGGGGGCGCGAGTTCTCGTCTTCCCCACGTCGATGGGCCGATTCTACGAATGGGAGGACCGAGGGATGATCGCCGCGGTCGGCGACCATCTCGAGCGCGGATGGGTCCAGCTGTGGTGCGTCGACAGCGTCGACGAAGAGAGCTGGTACGCCCGCACCCTTCATCCTGCCGCCCGCGCCCGCCGCCACCTGCAGTACGAATCGTACCTCCTGCACGAGGTGCTGCCGCTCACCCAGCATCAGAATCCCAACCCGTTTCTCATCACGACGGGCGCGAGCTTCGGAGCGTACCATGCCGCGAATTTCGCCTTTCGCCACCCGTCACTCGTTGGACGAATGCTGGGAATGAGTGGGCTCTATGACATCAAGGAGCAGACGGGCGGCTGGTCGGACGAGACCATTTACTTCAACTCCCCGACCGACTACCTGCAGAACGAACATGACCCGGCACGTCTGGCGGCGCTGCGGAAGATCGACATTATCATTGCCATTGGGCGCGACGACCCGATGCGCCCGAACAACGAGTGGCTCTCGAGCGCGCTGTCCTCGAAGGACATCTGGCACGCACTGAGAATCTGGGACGGGTGGGCCCACGACTGGCCATACTGGCACCGGATGCTCGCGAAGTACATCGGCGGGCACGACTGAGACTGAACGCGGCACGCAGCCCCAAGGGGTATTCCCATGTCGAAGATTGGCCTCCTCGTCGGCCGTGAGTGGTCGTTCCCCCCGGCGTTCATCGATGAGATCCGCCGCCGCGATGTCGGGGTCGAGGCGGAGTTCGTCACCCTCGGCGGCACGCGCATGGATGAGCCGGTCCCGTATTCGGTCATCATCGACCGAATCTCCCATGAAGTGCCCTACTATCGCACGTACCTGAAGTACGCCTCGCTCCAGGGAGCTACGGTCGTCAACAATCCGTTCATGTGGTCGGCGGACGACAAGCTCTTCGGGGCCTCGCTCGCGACACGGCTCGGGGTGGCGAGTCCACGGACCGTTGCGCTTCCCAACAAGGAATACGTGTCCGGGATTGTCCACGAGGAAAGCCTGCGCAACCTCCAGTATCCGCTCGACTGGAAAGCAATCGTCGACTACGTCGGAATGCCGTGCATTCTCAAGGACGCCCATGGGGGCGGGTGGCGCGACGTATACGTCTGCCGGTCGTTGGAGGAGCTGCTTCATCACTACGATCAGTCCGGGCGCCTGACGATGATCGTGCAGGAGTTCATCGAGTGGGAGCAGTTCGTGCGCTGCCTGGTCATCGGCCAGCGCGATGTGCTGCCCATGAAGTACGATCCACGCGAGCGAAAATACCTCGTCGAGCACGAGCACCTCTCCCCGGAGTTGGGGCGGCGAATCGTCGATGATTCGCTCACGCTCGTCCGGGCGCTGGGCTACGACATGAATTCGATGGAGTGGGCCATTCGAGATGGGGTTCCCTACGCGATCGATTTCATGAACCCGGCGCCGGACATGGATGTGTACTCGCTGACGCCGCACTACTTCGACTGGGCCGTGTCACGAATGGCCGATCTCGCGATCCGCCTGGCGAAGACCGCTCACCCGTCCCGCGAGCCCCGGCGCGGTGAGTTTCTCCTCGGCCGCCGCGAGCTCGATGCCGCGGCGCCAGAGCGACCAGTCGACATCCCTCGCGCTCCCACGCGACCAGCGGTGAAGCCGGCCATCAGCCCCGCGCTTGCGACCAGGCGCCCAGGCCAGCCGACGCAGGAGTCGCCGTGAGCGCCGTTGCGACCGCTCGCGCGCCGGCCGCGGCCGCGGACGAGATCGTCCGCGAAGCGATCGACTCGTACCACGAGATCCTTACGGATGACGTCGCCGCCGACTCCCAGACGGTCCTCGATGCGCAGATCCGCCGACGCGATCTCTATTTTGGCGACCGACCGTTATGCACGGTCCTGCGTCCGCGGTTCATGTCGCCGGCTCAGTACCGGATACTCCAGCAGCGCGGTGCGGCGCTGCTCGGCGCCTTCGCGACCGCTCATCAGGCCGCGGTCGCCGACCGGTCGGTCCGCGCCCAGTTTCGCCTAACGGGCTGGGAAGAGGCGCTGGTCCTGGAGAACCCGGGATTCCCGTGGCCCAGCCCGGTCTCCCGACTCGATGCCTTCTTCGCCGGTGAGGATGGACTCCGGTTCACCGAGTACAACGCCGAGACCCCGGCGGGGCCGTCCTTCAACGACGTCCTCACCGAGGTCTTCTACGCGCTTCCCGCGGTGCGAGCATTCGTGCGGCGCTGGGACGTGCGCCCGCTGCCCGCGCGGCACAACATCCTCCACGCCCTGCTCACGGCGTACGAGGCGTGGTCGGGCACCCGGGAGATTCCGCGCGTGGCCGTTCTCGATTGGCTCGACGTGCCGACTCGCCGCGAGTTCACGCTGTTCCAGGAGTATGCGGCGCGCCAGGGGGTGCCGTGCATCGTCGCCGATCCCCGCTCCGCCGAGCTTCGGGCCGGGACCCTGACGCTCGATGGCACTCCCGTCGATCTCATCTACAAGCGCGTCCTGATCAACGAGCTGATCGAGCGCTGCGGCGTCGAGCATGCCGTCGTGCGCGCCGTTCGGGAGCGCGCGGTCTGCATGGTGAATCCCTTTGCGTGCAAGATCCTCCACAAGAAGGCGAGCCTGGCGGTGCTCAGCGACGAGCGAAATGCGGGGCTCTTTCCCCCGCAGCAGCGGCAGGTCATCGCGGCGAACGTCCCCTGGACTCGGGTGGTCGAAGAGCGTCGCACCACGTTCGGTGGCGATACCATCGACCTCATCCCGTTCGTCGCCGAGCACAAGGATCAGCTCGTGCTCAAGCCCAACGACGAGTACGGCGGGAAGGGGATCGTGCTCGGCTGGGAGGTGGACGACGCTGCCTGGACGGAGGCGTTGCACGGAGCCCTTCGCGAAGCGTACATCGTCCAGGAACGCGTCGCACTTCCCAGCGAGCCGTACCCGAGTCTCGTCGACGGCCGCCTTCTCGTGGCGGACCGCATGCTCGACACCGCACCGTACGCCGTCTACGGTCAGTTCATCGATGGTTGTCTCACGCGGCTGTCCACGGCCGCACTCCTCAACGTCACGGCCGGCGGCGGCTCATCGGTGCCGACCTGGCTCGTGGAAAAACGGTAGCCGCCCGTGCCCATGAAGCCGCCCTCCCTGACGTTAGGCATCGAGGAGGAATATCAGATCATCGACCCGCGCACCCGGGAGCTGCGCTCGTACATCACCGAGATCCTCAACGGTGATCACCTCGTGCTCGAAGAGGTGAAACCGGAGCTGCACCAGTCGATGGTCGAGATCGGGACGAAGGTCTGTCGCACGCCTGCCGAGGCCCGTGGCGAGCTCGTTCGGCTGCGTCGAATGGTGATGGAGCTGGCGGCCCGAAAGGATCTCCGCATCGTCGCCGCCGGCACGCACCCCTTTTCGTCCTGGATCACCCAGGAAATCACGCCGCTCGAGCGTTACCTCGGCGTCAAGCAGGACCTCGCCGACCTCGCGCAGCAGTTGCTCATCTTCGGCACGCACGTCCACGTCGGCATCGAGGATCGCGATTTTCTCATCGACGCGATGAACGTATCGCGCTATCTCCTTCCTCACGTGCTCTGCCTGTCGACCAGCTCGCCGTTCTGGATGGGACGCAACACCGGCCTCAAGTCGTATCGCAGCGTCGTCTTCAAGAACTTCCCGCGCACCGGCGTGCCACCGGTCATTGATTCGTACGCCAGCTACGAGTCGCTGCTCGAGTCCCTCGTGCGCACCAACAGCATTCCAGACGGCTCGAAGATCTGGTGGGACGTTCGGCCGCATCACAGGTTCCCGACGCTCGAGTTCCGGATCTGCGATGTGTGCACACGCATCGACGAGGCGGTGTGTATCGCCGCGATTCTGCAGGCGGTCGTCGCCAAATTGTGGAAGCTGCGGCGCGACAATCTGACGTTCCGCGTGTATCCGCAGACCCTCATCGAGGAGAACAAGTGGCGCGCGGTGCGCTTCGGACTGGACGGCAAGCTGATCGACTTCGGCAAGCAAGTCGATTTGCCGGCGCGCACGCTCATCCGCGAAATGCTCGAATGGTTCATCGATGACGTCCTCGATGACCTCGGCAGTCGAAAGGAGGTCGAGTACGCGTTCCGCATTCTCGATGAGGGGACGAGTGCCGACCGGCAGCTCGCCACATATCAGCGGACCGGAAGCCTCGAAGCGGTCGTGGACCTGTTGATCCGGGAAACGGAGGAGGGCGTGACACCGGCGCCAGCGGCCGAGCGTCGCGATGTCCCGCCGGCGGACCGTGCCGAGGGCTCGAGAGAGCCGCGCGGATTTGACCCGGGGACTCGTCACGCGTCAGACGTGACTGGCGAACTTCCTGCCTAGGGTCGTGTATCTTTCCGCACACCCCGCCTCTCATTCGTCACGCATGTCAAAGCGACCGGTCATAGGGATCCCCACGCAGGTCATCCAGAGCCTCGGTGGGATTCCCGCCGATTTTCCCCCCTCCTGGGCCATGAGCCAGCGCTACGTGCATGCGCTGACCGCCGCCGGTGCCGTGCCGTGGCTGATCCCGCTCCTGCCCGATGAGCCCGAGACGCTCCGGGCCATCTACCACGAGCTCGACGGCCTCTTCCTGCCCGGCGGGGCGGACATCGACCCCGCCGCTTACGGCGAGCCGCGCCACCCGAATTGCGACGGGTCCGATCTCGCACGAGATCGTGTCGAGTTGCTCTTCACCGAATGGGCGATCCGCGATCGCATGCCGATATTCGGCGTGTGTCGAGGACTGCAGCTCCTCAACCTCGCCGGGGGTGGGACGCTGTGGCAGGATCTCGAATCGCAGCGGCCGGAGTCGATCAAGCACGACTACTTTCCATTCCGCGACGGATTCCGGCGCGATCACCTCGCTCACACGGTGAGGGTCCTGCCCGGCACTCGCCTCGCCGAGATCGTCGGAGTTGGCGAGCATCACGTCAACAGCATGCACCACCAGGGCATTCGGGACCTGCCGAGCGCGTTCGTCGTGTCGGCGACGGCACCGGATGGGTTGATCGAGGCGATCGAAGGCGTTGGCGATCAGTTCGTGCTCGCCGTGCAGTGGCACCCTGAAGCGCTCACCGAGACGGATCCGCGGGCGCCACGGCTGTTCGAGGCGTTCACGACCGCGGCGAGCGATTTCCGTCACGAGCGTGAGGCGAGCGACATCGCCGTGTAGCAACCGCCCCGCGCGTGACCGCTGAGCGCCCGGAGACCGAGGTCCTCCTCGACCGCCCGGGCGCCGGTCGTCACATCGCGCTCGTGGCCGGTCCGCTCGCCTTATTGCTCATCACATGGCTCACGCCGCCGGGACTTACCGCCGACGGGGCTCGCGTCCTCGGCGTCGCCGCGTGGATGACCGTGTGGTGGCTGACCGGTCCCGTTCCACTTGGGGCGACCGCGCTCCTCCCCCTCGTTCTCTTCCCGCTGCTCGGCGTCGCGTCGCCTCGTGAGGCGGCGACCCCGTACGCGAACGAGTTCATCTTCCTGTTTCTCGCCGGCTTCATGCTGGCGGCGGCGCTCGAGCACTGGAACGCGCATGCGCGCGTCGCCTACGCGATCGTCGGGGGTGTTGGCACCGCTGGCGGGCGCCGTGTGGTGTTCGGCGTCATGCTCTCGACCGCGTTCATGTCCCTCTGGATTTCGAACACCGCCACCACGGCGATGATGTACCCGATCGCGCTCGCGGTCGGTGCGCTCTTCGGCGCGACGAAGGACGCCGACAACCTTCGCACTGCCCTCATGCTCGGTGTTGCCTACGCCGCCTCGATTGGCGGCATGGGCACGCTGATCGGCACGCCGCCGAACCTGATCTTCGCCGGCGCCGCCCGCGATCTCGCCGGCGTACAGATCGATTTCGTCAGCTTCATGGCGATAGGCCTTCCGGCGGTGGCGGTGCTCCTGCCGCTGTGCTGGCTGCTGCTCATGGCGATCTTCCCGGGGCGCGTCACGTTCACCGACGACGCCCGTGAGGTGCTGCGCGCCCGGCGGGCGGCACTCGGTCCGCTGAGGGGCGGGGAGCGAGTTGCGTTGTGGATCTTCGGGCTAACCGCGATCGCCTGGATCGCGCGCGAGCCAAAGGACTTTGGCGCGTTTCGCATCCCGGGCCTCACCGACCTGGTCGCAGGCTTGAACGACGCATCGGTCGGGCTCATCGGGGCGCTCGCCATGTTCATCATCATCGCCCGTGCACCCGATGGAACGCGGCGACCCGTTCTCACCTGGACAGAGGCGCGAAGAATTCCGTGGGAGGTCCTGCTGATTTACGGCGGCGGCTTTTCCTTCGCGACCGCGATGGAGACCAAGGGTGTCGCCGCGTGGCTGGGGAACCTCATGACGGGGTTCGCGGGATGGCCGACGATCGGAATCTTCTTCGGCGTTGCGCTCATCATCCTGCTGCTCACCGAGTTGGCCTCGAACACGACCGTCGCGGCGATGGCGATGCCGATTGTCGCTTCGTTGGCCGATGCCGTCGGCCAGCCAAGGCTGACGCTCATGCTGCTGACGACACTGGTCGCATCCGCCGGCTTCGCGCTTCCCACCGCCACCGCGCCCAACATCATCGTGTTCGGATCGGGCACCATTACTGTCCGACAAATGGTCCGCGCCGGCTTGCTGCTCGATGCCATCGCGGTGGTCGTCATCGCCCTCATCGTGTTCCTGCTCGGCCCGCGCTTCGGCTAGCGATCGACCTCCGACAGCGGCCCGGCAGCTTCCACGATCGCGACCGCCCGCTCCCACCGCGCCATCATCTCATCCAGCGCGGTCCGCGTGGTGTCGAGCTCGGCGCCTAACGTCTGGGCGCGATCGACGCCGGCCGGTGTCGTGTACAGGTCAGGGTCCTCGAGGGCATCCGTCAGCTCGGCGACCCGCGCCTCGAGACGCGCGACATCCGCCTCGGTACGTTCGAGCTCCCGCTGGGCGGCCCGGCGTGCGGCACGGTCGTCGCGCGATGGCGACGCGGGACGACGTGTCTGCTTTCGCTCTCGCGCACGACGAAGCGATTCCTCCTCCTCGGCAGCGACCGCCGCGGCGTGCGCTCGCTCCGCACTCACCTCTTCCCATTCGGCAAACGTGCCGTCGTAGTCGGTAATGCGCTCGCCGTGCAGCACCCATGTCCGGGTCGCCGTCGCACGCAGCAGCGCTCGATCGTGACTGACGAGGATGACGGTCCCATCGTACGCCTCGAGCGCGTCTTCGAGCGCCTCGATCGACTCCACATCGAGGTGATTGGTCGGCTCATCGAGCAGGAGGAGGTTTGCGCGCGCGAGAACGATCATCGCCAGCGCCACGCGCGCGCGTTCGCCTCCTGACAGTGTCCCCGCGTTGCGCTGAACCTCATCCCCCGAAAAGCCGAACCGGCCGAGGTGCCCCTGGATCGCGCCGCGCTCCCACCGGGGGCGGAGCTCCTGGATGATTTCGTAGATCGTCTTGTTCGTCGGAACCTGCGACATGTCCTGCCGATAGTGAGCGACGACAATGGACGCGCCGAGTCGCAAGGACCCACGTGCAGCCCCGTGTTCTCCGACGATCGCACGCAGCAGTGTCGACTTGCCCGCGCCGTTCGGCCCGACGAAGCCTACGACGTCTCCTCGCGATACCCGAGCGCTGAACTCCGCGATCAACACGCGCTCGTCCGTTCGCAGCGTGACGCGGTCGGCAACGAGAACCTGGTCGCCTCCACGCTGTCCGGCGTCGAGGCGCAGTGCCATCGTGGCTTCGGCATCGGGAGGAGGCGAGAGGCGTGGCAACCGCGCCAATCGCGTGCGTCGTCCTCTCGCCTGCGCGGTGTTCTGACCGGCGATGTTTCGCCGGATGAAGTCTTCCTCCTTCTCGATGAAGCGGCGCTGTTGCTCGAACGAGCGCTGCTGGGCGAGGTGTCGCTCCTCGCGCTGCCTCACGAACTGGGCAAAGGTTCCCTTGTACCCCGTGGCCGTGCCCCCTTCAAAATGCAGCACGTGATCGACGAGGCCGTCGAGAAACGCGCGGTCGTGGCTGATGACCAGCGCTGTCTCACCAGACGATTTGAGATACCGATCCAGCCAGTCCGTGGTCTCGAGGTCGAGATGATTGGTCGGCTCATCGAGAAGCAAAACGTCGGCTGGCGCGACGAGCTGGCGAGCGAGTCCGATGCGTCCGCGTTCGCCACCGGAAAGGCGTTCGAGGGGACGCGTCCGGGCCTCGTCCGGGTCGAAACCGAGTCCATGAAGCACGGCATCGACACGCGGCGCGTACATATAGCCGCCGTCACGGGAAAAGCGCTCCAAATCGCGATCGTACTGCCCGAGCTGGGCCGGCGTCGCTCGCTCGCCGAGTTCCGCGAGCCGCGCGGCCTGCTTCGCGAGCGACTCCTCGAGCCGAAGCAGCGTCGCGAAGCCGCCGGCCGCTGCCTCCCAAACGGTCACAGCGTCGCCGAAGTCTCGATGCTGCTCGAGGTGCGCGATCCGAAGCCCCGAGGCGCGACTGATGCTGCCGCGCTTCGGCGTGACGTCCCCGAGAATGAGCCTGAAGAGAGTCGTCTTGCCGGTGCCGTTGCGGCCGATGATTCCCCATCGCTCGCCACGGGCGACCGTGAACGAGATGTCTTCGAAGACCGTCCGCGCACCGAATTGCACGGTGACCCCACCCAACGACAGCTGCGTCATGCGGCGCGCATCACCGGCCGATCCAGGTGCGCCATTCGGACTCGGCGAGCCCCACCGTCAGCTGATGTCCGTGCCTCACGAGAGGCATCCGTAGTATCAGCGGTTCCTCCACGAGCGTGTGAAACCAGCGTTCGTCGGAGAGGAGCGCGGCCCCGAGTCCCAGCTCGCGAAACCGCTTCGAGTCCTGGTCGATGAGCGCCCGCACGCCGAACTTCTGCACGAAACGCTGAAGCTCCCCGGGCGCCGCCGCGCGCTCCATGAGGTCGACGAAATGCACCCGGATCCGCCGTTCCGCGAAGAAGCGTTGGGCCTTTCGCGTGTCCGAGCTCTTCTTCGTGCCGAAGATCTGGACCGGGACCGACTGCGTCACGGACAGAGCAGTCCTCGATGCGGACCCACATAGCCGAGCACGAAACCCGTGATGACGAAGACCCAGACGAGGACGTACACCGGAACGAACTTCCAGCGCCGCTTGAGCATGTCCTCGTGAGGCATCGGCTTGCCTGCCCACTTTCCCCGCGGCTTGTTCGGATGGAAGAACGTCTTGTACGTCTCGATCGTCGCCACCGTGTAGCCCTCGGCGGCGAGGGCCATGAAGAGCCAGGTGTCGGTGAAGCAGGCGAGGAGGAGGGCGAAGAACGCAGCGATGCCGGGGCTCCGGAAGAACTTGAAGGTCTCGAACCCTTCGAGCGGAGCATCCTTCCATGCTCCGCCGAATGCCGAAATCCAGCCGCCAATGCCGCCGATCGCGATGATCACGAGCCAGGTCGGCAGTGCGACGTTCCGCTGCGCCCAGGTGATCCCGTAGATGATGAGGAGCACAGCCGTCAGCCAGCCGGCCCCGGCGAGCAGCTGCACCTTCCGGTCGTGCACGACCGTGCCCTTGATGTGGAACTGCATCGGAATGAAATACTTCGATTGGTCTTCCACGCGGAGAAACGTCTTCCAGAACTCGGTGAGTGCACGCTCGATGACGTAGACCATCCCGAAGAACACGACCGCGTGCGACCAGTTCGTCAGGTCGAGCCCGGTGACACGATACGTGATCAGCGCGACGATCGCCGCCAGAAGAATCGAGCGGGAGTACTTCGCGTACGTAAACCCCTCGTGAGGCGCATCCTTGAACATCCCCCAGGTGGAGGTGTGTGCTCCGGCCAGGAGGCCGATCGACAGCGCGAGCGTGGTTCCCATCCGTTCAGGATCCTTGTGGGCGGGTAATGGACGATGGCGAAGAAAGTTGATCGGCGGTCCTGTACGCCGCCTCGACCAACTCGAGGTCGCGGCGCGCGTGGGCGAGCGTGAACTCGGGCGCACGGCCCTCCCGCAGGGCGCCGAGGAAGTCGCGGAACATGCCGCGGGTACCCGTGAGGTCGCGCACCCCGGGAAACCGGAGCTGGGTCCGGCGACCGGTCGCGGCGACGAACAGGCCGTTCGACTCGAACCGTATCGAACCTTCGGTGCCGTAGATGTGCGAGAGACGTACGCCCTTCAGCAGCGCAGGGGTTGCCCAGGAGAAGAACAGAACTCCGACGGCTCCCTCTGCATAGCGAGTCACGACGACCATCTCGCGATCGAGACCCGACCGCTGGCCGACGCGAAACCCGTGGATCGAGAGGATTTCGAGGCCGACGTTGGCCAGGAAGTCGATCCAGTGGATGCCGCCCTCGTAGAGCGCGCCACCACCAGCGAGCGCCGTGTCGTCGCGCCAGTCTGCCGTGCGCTGTGTCTTGAGCGCCTTGATGTCCAGAAAGCGCGGTGCTCCAATCGTCCCGTTCCGCACCATCTCGCGCACCACACGGAGGAGCGGCTTGTAGAAATAGTTCTCGCCGACGAAGACCTGGCGGGAGGCGTGTCGGGCGGCGTCGTCGACCTGCGAAAAATCGGCCGCACGCAGGAATGGCGGCTTCTCGACGATCACGTGCTTCCCCGCCTCCAGCGCGTTCAGCGTCCACTCGAGGTGGAAGGCGGGAGGAGTGGCGACGAGCACAACGTCGACGCGCGGGTCCACGAGGGCGCTCTCGTACGACGAGAACGCGCCCGCTCCCCCTGACCGCGTGTTGAGCTCCGCCGCCCGTGCCGGATCGCGACTCGCATAGAACAGCCGCACGCCCTTGTCGAGACCGCGCAGCGTCCGCGTATGCGCCTGGGTGACAGCGCCACAACCCAGAAACACGATTCCCAGCTGACGATCCCGCGTCACGCGGCGATGCCCCTGGCGATTGCATCACCCGCGCGCAACGCGATCGCCGAGATCGTCAGGCTGGGATTCACGGCGGCCGACGTCGGCATCACGCTGCCATCCGTCACCCAGAGGTTGCGAACCCCGCGATACCGACCGAGCGCGTCGAGTGGAGACGTCTCTGGGTCGGTACCCATGCGCACGGTCCCGACCGCATGCGAAAATGTCTCGATGCGATGCACGTAGAAGAATCGTGCACCCGCACGGCGGAGGACACGCTTGCACTGCCGAAGGAGCGCGCGCCGCGCGAGAACGTCCCGCGGTGTGTAATCGTGCCGGACGATGGGAAGCGGCAGGCCGTACGCGTCGCGCTTCGTCCAGTCGACGGTGACACCGTTCGCCAGCTGGGGCGTGTCCTCGGCGATGGCGAGCAACCCTGTCACATAATCGACCCCGAGCGCGAGAATGCGCCCGATGAGGTCGGGGACCCGCGCTTTGACGAGCCCGATCGGCGGCGCCATGACCTGCTGGATGCAGCCGAGCTTCCCGCGCGGCGCCGGGATGTCGTCGTCCCCGAAATAGAAGTCGTGAATCCCGATCTGCTTGTGAAACTCGCGTGTCGGGTTGGGGGGATATCGGAAGAACCCGTACACGAGGCCGTTGCAGTGCCGCATGAGATAGCGCCCCACGGCGTGCCCCGCCGGATTCGCGCGCTCGAGGCCTGACGCCAGGAGGATGTGTGGCGTCCCGAGTACGCCGGCCGCCAGCACGATCGTATCCCCGCGCGCCTGCCAGGCGCGCCCGGTGTCCCGATCGATGCACTCTACTCCCACAAGGCGCTCGCCGTCGAGGACCATCCGCGTGACGACCGTGCGCGCACGCAGCTCCATCCCCGCCCGCATGAGCGCGGGGATGATCGTCGTCGCGACGTCGTTCTTCGCCTCGACGGCACAGGCGAACGCGTCGCACGTGGTGCATGCCTGGCACGCGTGCCGCGGCCCGTTCTGATAGTTGATCGCAAGAGGGAGTCGGAAGGGGTGCAGTCCGAGCTCGCGTGCGGCGCGCTCAATGATGCTCGAGGTGCCGGAGAGCCGCGCCGGTCCGTGCGTGTACGGCGCGGTACGCGGTGGCTCGGTGGGATCCACACCTGACTCCCCCGCGACATCGAGCAGTCGCTCGGCCCGCGTGTAGTAAGGCTCCAGCTCCGCGTAGCCGAATGGCCATTCCGCGCCGGACTTCCCGACGATGTCGGGATCCGGCACGAAGTCGTGCTCTCGAAAGCGAAGAGCGACCGCCCCACTGAACACCGACTGTCCGCCCACGCAGTGATACATGCCGATGGTCGAGGCCCGCCTTCCCTGATGCACGCGAACCGGCGTCTCCTTCGAGTAGAACGGCGTCAGCTCCATCGCGCCGCTCGGCTCCCAGTTGTGGGGGCCGCGTTCGACCCATCCCCCCCGCTCGAGCATCAGCACGCGAGCGCCCGCCAGCGCCGGCGCATGGGCTGCCATGGCGCCGCCGAAGCCGCTGCCGATGACGATCACGTCATAGCGAGGGTCGGAGCTGGACACGACGAGAAAAAACTCCGGGCAGGGCGACCAAAGGGGGCGGCCGATCGGTCGCCCCCGAAAAACTCGGCGCAGGTGTGAGAGAAGCGAAAACTCGGCAGTCGCGGCGCGCATGTCAAATGGCGATCCAGGCGACTTATGATTCGTGGATGACGACGCTCCCGCCCTATCGGCCAGCCTGGTTCGTCCCCGGACGCCACTTGCGCACACTCTGGGGCAAGTTCATCCGACGACGTCCGAAAGCACCGGCGACCATCGAGCGCTGGGAAACCCCCGACGACGACGTGCTGCTCGTCCATCGACTCCACGGCGCGCCCGGCCGCCCGCTACTCGTGCTGCTTCATGGGCTCGAGGGATCTCCGAACTCACACTATGCACGCGGATTGTTGCATCGGGCTCACACACATGGCTGGTCGGCCGCCGCTATCGTCTTCCGCACGTGTGGCGGGGAAATGAACCGGACGCGGCGATTCTACCACTCCGGGGAGACGAGCGATCTCGATTTCGTCGTTCGCCGCCTCACGAGTGAGATGCCGTCGAGTCCGGTGGTGCTCGCGGGCTTTTCCCTGGGTGGTAATGTCCTCCTCAAGTGGCTGGGCGAATGCGGAGCTGACGTCCCACCCGCCGTGCGCGCCGCCGCGACCGTGTCGGTGCCGTACGATCTCGCGCGGGGATCGCGGTACATCAATCGCGGCTTCTCACGCGTGTACGAGCGCCACTTCCTCCGCTCGCTGGTGAGGAAAGCTCGCGAAAAACGGGAGCTCTTCCCGGACATTCCCGACGCACATCCCGGGCGCCTCCGGACGATGTGGGATTTCGATGATGTCGTGACGGCCCCGGTGCACGGTTTTCGCGACGCACGCGACTACTACGAGCGGTCGAGCTCACTCCGCTGGCTGGACCGGATTCGCGTTCCAACACTGCTCGTCAGCGCGGCCGATGACCCGTTCCTTCCATCCGACGTCCTCGACGAGGTCAGGCGAGCCGCGAGCCATAACGAGTATCTGCACTGCGACTTTCCGGAGCGTGGAGGTCACGTCGGCTTCATCGCGGGAACTCTCCCCTGGCGCCCGCTGTACTGGGCGGAGCATCGGGTAATGGAGTTCCTGAAGACACACGTCTCGGCGGCTCCCCGCCGGACGTGATCGACGCGCGGCCTCCGCGGCGCTGAATGTCGGCAACCGGCACGTAGTCGAGCTCCAGTCGCTCACGAGCATGACGCAGAAACAGCGCACCACGCGCCAGCTGCCCGATGTGAAGAACATCTCGGGGGAAGAGGAGCCGCCCGCCGAAGATCGGTGTGAGCAGGTCCGTGTATTTTCCCGTGTTCACCGATCCCAGGAGAATCACGTCACCCTCTTCGCCAACGGCTCGAGCCACAGCGGCGGCCGTTTCCTCGAGCCGCGTCACCGCCGCGGCGGTACCGTCGATGCAGCTCGCGTAGCGCTCGAGGTCGGACGATGAAATGGATACATCCGGCGACACCAGACCGTCCGTCATCGTTATCACGTGGACCGCCCCACCTTCGACCTGGGGTGCATGCGCAAACGCTCGTGCGTATTCGAGCTTGCCGCGGAAGTACAGCCCGCTGAGAAAGCTGAATACCTCTCCCAGTGGAGCGCCCCCTTCGCGGAGCCGGCGCGCGAGGAGTGAGCGCGCGTCCGCCCTGCGCAATGACAGGGCTCGCGGCCCATGCGCCGTCGCGGGAGAAATCAGAAAGACCTTTGCGCGAAACGCCGACTCCGGCATGTCGCCGCCCTGCGCAACTTCGGGGCGCACGATACTTTTCCGGCCGTGAGAATCTCCTCGCTGCATCATGCGGTCGCCGCCACCCTCCTGGGCGCCCTTGCCTCGTGCGTTCAGCCGCCCCCGCATCTCGACACCCGGGCGACTACGGTCGAGACGCCCCAGGTCGACATCGCTCCCGACTCCGCGGCTCGGGTTCACCTCGTCGACATTCGCCTGCTCGAACCGACCATCATGGTCGAGGCAAAATACGCCACCGCCGACAATTTCACCGGCGCGCCCCTTCCCGGGTATGAGGCGAATCGCGCTCTCCTGCGCCGAGAGGCCGCCCGGGCGCTCGCGCGCGTCCAGAAGCGGGCGCGTCTCGAGGGAGTCGCTCTCAAGGTCTTCGATGGCTATCGCCCCGTTCGTGCGACGCTTGCCATGGTCGAGTGGACGGAACGCTCCGGGCGTCAAGACCTGGTCCGCGATGGCTACATCGCCAGTCGCAGCCGGCACAACCTTGGCCTCGCCGTCGACCTCACCCTCATCGGCGGTGATGGCCGGGAACTCGACATGGGCACGGCTTTCGATACGTTTTCGTCGGCTGCTCATACGGTGAATGCCACCGGGGAGGCTGCCAGCAATCGAACGCTACTCGTGCGTCTCATGGAGGCGGAAGGGTTCGTGAATTACGAAAAGGAGTGGTGGCACTTCAGCTATTCGGTCCCCGATCCGCTGCGGTTCGATCTCGTCATCCGCTGAGGCCCTCATGCTCTACCTGCGCCCTCTCATCCCGCTCGCGTCATGCGCGGCGCTCGCCTGCTCCCGCCAGTCCGCGCTGCCCGACGACCACACCGCTCACACCGCGGTGGCCGTGTCGGCGCCCGCGGCGACGCAACCGTCGGCACGGGAACTCCCCGCCGGCGCGAACGATGTCGCCGCCCGGCTGGCGTCGTCCACGCGGCACGCGGAGTGGGCCATGGTCCGGGTCGGGGCCGACGACAGCGTGCGCGTCTGGCTCGTGTATCCGGAACGGAGCACGAAGGCACCCGTCGTCGTTGTCGTCCACGAGATCTTCGGACTGAGCACCTGGATCCGCGGCGTCGCCGATCAGCTCGCCGCCGATGGGTTCATCGCTGTCGCTCCGGACTTCCTGACGGGCTACATGGGTCAGTTTCACCCGGACAGCTTCCCCGTGGATTCCGCGCGCGCCGCTATTCGTCGCCTCGATCCCCAGCAGATTCAGACTCGCATCGACGCCGTCGCGCGCTGGGCGATGGCGCTTCCAGCGGCGCTTCCCCGGTACGGGATCGTCGGCTTCTGCTGGGGAGGCTCGGTCGTCTTCAACCACGCCGTGCACGCGCCGACGCTCGGTGCAGGCGTCGCCTACTACGGGGCGGCTCCGGCGCCGGATCGCCTAACGACGGCTCGAGCACCGGTGCTCGGCTTGTATGGCGAGAACGACGCGCGGGTCAACGCGACGATCGCCCCGACCGACTCGGCCATGCGCGCGCTGGGCAAGACCTACGAGCACCAGATTTTCCCCGGGGCGGGTCACGGCTTCCTCAGACAGCAGGACGCGCCATCCGGCGCGAACATGGAGGCAACACGTCGAGCCTGGCCGGCAACGCTGGCTTGGTTCCGCCGCCACCTCGGCGACGCATGATCGCGACGGTGACCCTGCGCTTCGCCTTCGCGGCGCTGTTTCTCACCGGGCTCGTGCTCGGCGTGATCGCGATGCTCGTCGGCATTCAGAAGGACAGTCCTCCACGGACCGCGCGGGCCATGTTCAACCTCGCGACCATCGGTGCGTTCGTCACCGCCATTGGCGCGGTTGGATATCCTGTCGCGCGCTACACCGAGCTTGGCTGGGTCGCGGTGACGGCAATCGCCCTCGCGGCGGGGCTCGCAGCCTGGGGCCTCGCTGTCGCCATGATCGCCGGGTGGGCGGTCCCAAGCGCGGCACGCGAGCCCCAGGACGAGCGATACGCTCTCCAGGGATTCCTCGGGAAGGTGACGCAGCCGATCGGTGACGGTAAGGTCGGCGAGATCAGCTACCAGTTGGAAGGTCAATGGCATCGTGCACACGCGCGCAGCCTCGACGGAACGGCCATCGAGGCCGGGACTGAAGTGGCTATCGATCGCGTGGAGGATGGCGTAGCATGGGTGGAGCGGTGGAGCACGATCGAGCGTCAGCTCGAGCTCCCGTGAGCGGTACGGTTCTCGCTAGTCGCGGATTTCCGTGCAATAGTCGTCGAGCCTGACTCCGGATGTGGCTCCGTGGTCTTTGCCGTCGTCCTGGTTGCCTTCTTCGTTCTGCGGATCGTCGTGGCAACGATCGTTTTTCTTTTCATCCTCCCGGATGGAGATCGGTGCCCCATCTGCGATGACGTCACCCTCCGCGTAGAGTCGAAGGGGTGGAACGTCCTCATGCCGTGGTTCCGCACGAGCTGGTGCATGCGATGCAACTGGGAGGGACTGCACCGCCGCGGGCCTGCGGCCAGTCGCGATCCCGTGCCGGTGTCCGGCTCTCGCGAGACGGTCAGCCGCCGGCCATGACCAGGACCTTGAGCCACTCGGGCCAGTTTCCGCTCAGGTCGAAAAAATCCTCGAAGTAGATGAGCCCGACACGCTCGAGCTCCTCGACGAACGTCGTCAGCTCGTCATCGCCGTGGATTGGCCCGATCACCACGAGTCCTCCCTCCACCCGGAACTCGTCAGGCGTGAGGCGAAGACGCTCGTCGATGGCCTGACGCGTGAGCCCCACTCGCTCGAACGAGGACTTCTGGATGATGACCGAGGGGACTCCGGCTGCGAGTGCTAGTGGCATATTGAATCGGTCGGGATAAGAGTAAAAATCGGAAGCCGCAGGTGTGGCCGCATGACCATGGTCCTCCGTCATCCTCGCGTCGTTGAGCTATTTTTCTCACATGCCCGCAAGGCCTGAGCTCGAGCTCGACGTCCTGGTCATCGGGGCCGGTCACGCCGGCACCGAAGCAGCGGTCGCCGCCGCCCGCGGCGGTGCGCGCGTCGGCCTCATTACCAGCGCGCTCGAGACAATTGGACAGATGTCCTGCAATCCCGCCATTGGCGGCGTAGCCAAGGGCACCGTCGCGCGCGAGGTGGACGCCCTGGGCGGAATCATGGGGCGCGCCACCGATCTGGCGATGATCCAGTTTCGCATGCTCAACCGAAGCAAGGGGCCCGCTGTCTGGGCGCCGCGCGCTCAGTGCGACCGCGGCCTGTACCGGCGTGCAGTGCGGTCGTTGCTGGAGCAGCACGATCGACTCCTGACGATACAGGGAACGGTTGCTCGTCTCACGATCGATGATGGCGAGCATCGCGTCGTTGGCGTCGAGACGCTCGAGGGTCGGCGCTTCGCCGCAAGCGCCGTCGTCATTACGACCGGAACGTTCCTCCGCGGGCGTATTCACATCGGCGTCGGCACCGCGATGCCGGGCGGGCGAGCCGGCGATCCACCGGCCACGCATCTCGCGGAGCAGCTCGAGCAACTCGGCCTCACCGTCGCTCGTTTCAAGACCGGCACGCCTCCGCGCATCGATGGTCGGTCGGTGGACTATTCGCGTTTGCAGCGGCAGGAAAGCGAGCTCGATGACTTCGAATTCCGGTGGTCTCACTTCTGGCCGGCCGGCGAAGGCGCGCAACGGTACATCGCTTCCTCAGTCCTCGAGAGTCGGCCGTCGCTGCATCCTCGCCAGCTCCCGTGCTGGATCACGTACGCCGGGGAAGAAGTCAAGCGCATTATTCGAGACAACCTGTCCCGTTCAGCGATGTACGGCGGGGCGATCGGCGCTCGGGGTCCGCGCTATTGTCCTTCCGTCGAGGACAAGATCGTCAAATTCCCCGACGTCGACCGACACCAGATCTTCCTCGAACCCGAGGGCCACGATACGCACGAGCTGTACGTCAACGGACTTTCGACCTCACTTCCACCTGACGTGCAGCTCGAGTTTCTGCGCGCGGTTCCCGGTCTCACCGACGTTCGGATGACGCGGGCGGGATACGCGATCGAGTACGATTACTATCCGCCCACGCAGCTCGACGCGTCGCTTCAGGTAAAGGCGCTCCGTGGATTGTTCTTCGCGGGCCAGATCAACGGAACGACTGGCTATGAGGAAGCGGCCGGGCAGGGCGTCATCGCCGGAATAAACGCCGCCTGCTTCGCGGCTCGTCGGCCACCGCTCATCCTCGGCCGCGAGACGTCGTACATCGGGGTGCTCATCGATGACCTCGTGACTCGCGGCGTCGACGAGCCATACCGGCTCTTTACCTCGCGATCGGAATTCAGACTGACGGTGCGGCAAGACAATGCGCTTCGCCGGCTCGGCCCCATCGCCATGGACCTGGGGATGTTTGATGACGGCGAATCGCGAATCGCCGAGGCGCGGCTGGCCGCCGAGGACGCGGCCCGCGACATCGCCCAGCGAACCAGCGCGCGCCCGGAGTTGGTCAACACGCTGCTCGAGTCCGCGGGGAGCGCGCCCATTCAGCATTCGGTGAAGCTCATCGAGCTGGCGAAGCGGCAGGACGTGTCGCTGCGCGCGTTGTTCGACGCGGTCGGCGTCGGCCAGGACGTGCCTGACGATGCGGCAGTCACGGCGGATCTCGAGATCAAGTACGCCGGCTATTTCACCCGCGAGCGAGGTCAGGCCGAGCGGCTTCGTCGCATGGGGGATTTCAGTCTCGGAGTGGATCTCGCGTACGAGGAGATGCATTCGCTTTCCTTCGAGGCACGTCAGAAGCTCGCCGCCATCCGGCCCCTGACGCTGGCCCAGGCCTCGCGGATCCCCGGCGTGTCGCCAAGCGACCTACAGAATCTGGTCCTCGAGGTGGAGAAGCGGCGGCGGCTCGCGCCGCGCTGACTGGCTGCACGGCACTCGGTGAGCCGAGCAGTGTAGATTCCCGGCGAACCATTCTCGCAGGGAGCCCTCATGCGTCGTCTTTGGCTTGTCTCAGCGTTCCTCGTCGCCGTCCCGCTTTCCGCGCAGCAACCCGCACCCTCCTCCCAAGGCTGGGCGGGGCCCGACATCATCACGTCGGCCACGGGTGAAGCCCGCGTCGCGCCCGACCGGGCGCAGATCCTGATCGGCGTGCAGACTCGGGCCGCGACCGCGGCGCAGGCAGGCGCCGACAATGCGCGCCAAACGAAAACGGTCATTGACGCCATCAAGGCGCGCGGGATTCCCGCCGAGCAGATCGCAACGAGCGAGTACAACATTTACCCGGAGTACGATCACCGTGAGCCGGCCAGGGAAGGAGCGCCGCCACGGGTGATCGGCTACGTGGCGAACAATACCGTACGGGTCGAGGTGCGACGGATCGATCAAGTCGGACAGGTGATCGACACGAGTCTGGGTGCCGGCGCGAATATGGTGAACGCGATACAGTTCTTCGCGTCGAACGTGGACGCGGCACGCCGCGCGGCGCTCGGCGAAGCAGTCACGCGGGCCCGTGGCGATGCGGAGGCGCTGGCGAAGGCGGCGGGCGGATCGCTCGGTGCGTTGCTGGAGCTCAACACGCAGTCGCCGCCGGTACGTCCGTTGGTCGCGCAACGGATGGCGGTGAACATGGACGCGGCTGCCGTGCAGACACCGATCGAGCCGGGTCAGCAGACGTTGACGGTCTGGGTGTCGGGGCGGTGGGCGTTCGTGCCCGGAAGTGGGTCCCGTTAGGCGCGATGGCGAGACGGGTCGTTGGTAACAGCTGGCCACTAATAGTCGGTACGCGGGTGCGGGTGACCCGTCCGCTCGTTGCCAAAGGGCTGCTCGGGTCCACTGTGCCAGGCCTGACTGAACAGCTCCCGCTGATCGGCGTGGGGGATCTCAGGCATGATTCCCATTATACTGACGCGATTACGGCGTGTATATGGCGTTATTATGGCGTCATCATTGGCCATATTGCCTGCTTGAAACAGGGTCCGCGCGTTGTTGTGTGTCACGTGACACGCGGGGGCTATTGTGTCACGTGACACGTCGAGTCTGAACGTGGGTCGCGCACCTATGTTGGCCGTCCGCCAGAATCCGTGTTCGCCTTCGAACACCAGCGGTTTATATTGCGCGACCGATTGGTCCTCACCGAGGCGGGTGCTGCCGTGGGACGTGTAATCGCCATCGCGAACCAGAAGGGCGGGGTAGGCAAGACGACGACGGCGGTGAACCTCGCCGCCAGTCTTGCGGCTGCTGAGAAGAAGACGCTCCTGGTCGATGGCGACCCCCAGGGCAATGCAACGAGCGGCGTCGGTGTCACCGGGGAGCAGATGAATCGGACAGTTTACGACGCGCTCATCGGTGAAGCGCCCCTGGCCGATGTTCTCGTGCGCTCCGTCCAGTTTCCCATGCTCGATGTCGCACCGGCAACGCCTGATCTCGCCGGAGCGGAGATCGAGCTGGTCGAGCACAAGTCGCGCGAGCTGGCGATGCGGGACGCTCTCGAACCCGTTCGCGAGCAATACGATTTCATTCTCATCGACTGCCCGCCGTCGCTCGGCCTCATCACCGTGAACATGCTGGCCGCGGCAGACACGATCTTGATTCCGCTTCAATGCGAGTACTACGCGCTCGAGGGCATCTCGCAATTACTGAACACGGTCAATCTCCTGCAGCGCGGACTGAATGAACGCCTGGCCATCGAGGGCGTCGTTCTAACGATGTACGACGCCCGCCTCAATCTCTCTCGGCAAGTTGCTGCCGACGCGCGAGAATACTTCGGATCGAAGGTTTTCCAGACGGTGGTGCCGCGGAACATTCGCCTGGCGGAGGCGCCAAGTTTTGGTAAGCCGATCCTGCTTTACGATGTCGCGTCGGTAGGTGCGCAAGCGTATATGTCCATCGCGAAGGAGCTGATCGAACGCCATGCACCTGAGGGTGACGGGGTCGTTCCCGCACTCGTCAGTACCTAGCCCGAAAGCGTCCCGCCGGCCCGGTAGCGGAATTCCCGCACGGACGCTTGGAGGCTCAACATCTGCCCCTCCCCCATGTCCGTCGATAAGCCACGCCGATTAGGCCGCGGGCTTGAGGCCCTCATCGCCACGGTCGCCCCGCCAGCTGCGACCGCCGAGCGAGGTGTTTCGCAGCGGTTACCAATCGCGCAGATCCGAGCGAATCCTTATCAGCCAAGAAAGGAATTCCGCGCTGAGGAGCTGGCCGAGCTTCGCGCGAGTCTCAAGGCGAATGGTCTCCTGCAGCCGATTGTGGTCAGGCCAAGCGCGACGGGGGGCTACGAGCTGATCGCCGGCGAGCGGCGTCTGCGGGCGGCGACCGACCTCGGTTGGACCGACATCCCGGTAATCGTCCGCGACATTGACGACCGCACCCTTCTCACGCTCGCTCTCGTCGAAAACCTCCAGCGCGCCGACCTGAACGCGGTCGAGGAAGCAGAAGGGTACCAGCGCTTGATCGATGAGTTCGGGCTGACCCAGCAACAGGTCGCCGACATTATTGGAAAGGACCGCACGACAGTCGCCAACACGCTCCGCGTCCTACAGCTCCCGCCAACGGTCCGGCGGATGGTGGAGCAGGGTGAGCTCACCCTCGGTCACGCCAGGGCGCTGCTCGCGTTCGAGGACGAACGTGCGATTGGCGAGGTCGCTCGTGAGATCGTCGCGAAAGGACTGTCCGTCCGAGATGTCGAGGCCCGCGCCCGCCGCACGAGACCCGAGAAACGTCACCCGATCGTCAAAACCCAGAACCGCAGCTACTCGGAGATCCAACGCCTGGAGGACCAGCTCCGAAAGCACCTTCAAACCGACATCGCCATAACAGTGTCGCGAGACTATCGCGGCAGTATCGCGATATCGTTCTACTCCGCCGATGACCTCGAGCGCCTCCTCGACCTCATCCTCGGCCCAGCCCGCGACACCACATGACCGACCCCACCCACTCCCGCTCCCAAGGCTACGGAAACATCTACACCCCGCACGCCGGATCCATGATCATCCAGGTCCAGCGTGAATCAGGGCTCGCCAACCGCACCATCATCCTCACCCAACGCCAGGTCCGACTCCTCAGGATCGGCCTCTACCTGGGCTCCGTCCTCCTCGCCATCGGGGCCGTCAGCTGGGTCTACTTCGCCGGACAGGCCGCACGCGTCCCCTTCCTCACCAACCGCGTAGCCGGCCTAACGAAAGAAGTGCGGCAGCTCGACACCCTCCAGATCCGACTCGCTGAAATGGAGCGACGCTTCGCCCAGGTTCAAACGATGATGGGCGCAACCACGCCGATCCAGGCCACGCGGGACACGGTCGTGCCCCCACCACCTCCACCCAGGCCGGATACCGCCACACCAACGGTCCCGTCGCTCTGGCCACTCGAGGTCGACGGCTATGTGACACGTGGCAACGCCGACTCGACCGACTACAGCAGCCCCCATCCCGGACTCGACGTCGCCGTACCGGTCGGCACGCCCATTCGTGCCGCCGGGGGTGGGACGATCGTCGAAGTGGGGAACGACGCGAAGTACGGCCTGTTCGTGAGAATCGAGCATCGCGATGGCTATGAAACACTCTACGCGCACGCGAGCAGAATCCTCGTGAAGCAGGGCACCAAGGTCCCCTCCGGCCGCACGATCGCGATGTCCGGCAATACTGGCCAGTCCACGGCACCACACCTCCACTTTGAAGTCCGTCAGGGCGGCGCGGCTGTGGATCCGATGACGCTCATCACCACGAAGAAGGAATGACTCATGGCGATCTTCACCAAGGACACGCCCGAGGCGGGCGAAGCGAAGCACGGCGCTGGTAACGGCGAGGTCACCCTCTCCATCATCGCCGGCGGGATGCGCGTCGTCGGCGACATCGAGACGGAAGGCGTCATCAAGATCGAGGGCCGTGTCGAGGGCTCGATCCGCGCCGGCCGCCAGGTACTCATCGGGCGCCAGGGCGAGGTCAAGGGTGACATCTCGACGCGAGAAGCCGTCATCGGCGGAAAGGTGCAGGGCACCGTGAGCGCGACCGAGCGCCTCGAGGTCCAGGCGACCTCGACGATCGTCGGCGACATCAACACGAAGTCGATCGCGGTCGCCGAAGGCGGCCGCATCAACGGAACCGTTCGAATCGCCGACGTCTCCGAAACTGGCCACCGCCAATCGGAGCACCCCGGAAAGGAAAAGCAGCCAGTCGCCGTCGTACGGTGACCTGACCGCACCACCGTCGCCATCGTATACTTCCGCGAGGCAGGCCACCCCGGCCTGCCTCGCGTTTTTCCACATGGCGCATGAGCTTGGTTCACCGGTGTTTACGCCTTTCTTTCCCATGACCCGACGAGGATTCTCCACACCTTTCCACTTCATTCCACTTCTGCTCGCCCTCGCGTGTGGCGACGCAACGCAACGCGCCGAGACCGCGTCCACCGAAAACGGCTTCAAGGTCGCGCTGCTCACCCCCGGCCCGATCTCGGACCAGGCCTGGAACAGCGGCGCGTACCAGGGGCTCCTGCGCATTCGCGATTCCCTTGGCGCGTCGGTGAGCCACATTCAGACGCGCACACCGGCCGACTTCGAGGAAAACTTCCGGCACTATGGCGCCGAAGGATATCAACTCGTCTTCGGCCACGGATTCGAGTTCCAGGATGCGGCCGAACGCGTCGCGCCGTACTTTCCTCGCACGGTCTTCATTACGACGTCAGGCAATCGCGTCGCGCCTAACGTGTCCCCAATGGTGTTCGGCTTCGAGGACCCATCGTACGTCGCGGGCGTGCTCGCCGGATCACTCACGCGCAGCGATGTCATCGGTGCCATCGGCGGGACGGAGATCCCGCCGGTTCGCAGCAGTTTCGCCGCGTTCGAGGCCGGAGCGCGCGCGGTGAACCCGGACGTGCGTGTGCTCGTCTCGTACGTCGGCAACTGGGAGGACGCCAGCGCCGGCAAGGAGCAGGCGATCGCACAGATCCGCCAGGGCGTGGATTACATCTTTCAGAACGCCGACGCAGCCGGCCTCGGGATCTTTCAGGCGGCGCGCGAAGCCAGGAACGTCGCGGTGTTCGGCGCCAACATTGACCAGAATGCCGTGGCGCCTGACGTCATCATCGGCAGCGTGGTCATTGATCTCCCGCACGCGTTTCTCTCCATCGCGCGCGAAGTGAAGGACGGTCGGTTTCGCGCCCGTGTCGTGCGGCTGGGCAGCACCGCTCGCGTGACGCGATTCGTTCTCAATCCCGCATGGCGGGCGCGAGTTCCCCCGGCGATTCTCGCCCGCGTCGACTCGACCGAGCAACGCATCATCCGCGGCGAGCTGCGCCCTCCGCGGATCGAGTTCGTCGACACCGCGAGCACCGACGGACGGTAATGCCGACCACCCTCGCGGAGATCGCCGCGCATCTCGATACGCTGCTTCGCCTCAGCGAGGTGCCGGATTTCGCCGGCGCGTTGAACGGCATTCAGGTCGACACCGCGTCCCCAATCACCAAAGTGGTCGCCGCCGTCGATGCGCGACAACGAACGATTCGCGCCGCGGCCGAGGCCGGCGGGAACTTGCTGCTCGTGCATCACGGGCTGTTCTGGGGCGGCGTGCAGCCACTCCGCGGCGCCTTTCTGCAGCGAGTGAAGCTGCTCCTCGCGCACGACGTGGCCGTCTACAGCGCCCACCTCCCGCTCGATATGCACCCTGATTTCGGCAACAACGCGCTCCTGGCTCGCGAGCTGGGACTCACTCCCACCGCCGGGTTCGCCCGCTACAAGACGGTGGACATCGGCGTCTCCGGATCCACCGAGGTGTCCACCAGAGAGCTCGTGGATCGTGCCGGTCGGTTCGCGCGCAGCCATGGACATCTGGTACGAACGGCCGGGCCCGTCGAAGGCAAAGTGACACGGCGCTGGGGCATCTGCACCGGTGCCGGCGCCGACCTCGAAACGCTTCGCGAGGCACTCGGCTCGGGCATCGATACGCTCATCGTCGGCGAGGGCCCGCACTGGACGGCCATCGACGCCGACGAGGCCGGCCTAACGATCATCTATGCCGGTCACTACGCGACGGAAACCCTTGGCGTCCGTGCACTCGCCGAGCATGTCGCGACGACCTTCGATCTGCCCTGGCTTTTCGTGGACGCGCCGACGGGGCTGTGAACATCGCCGCACTGTCGCTGCGCTCGGTCATCAAGCGATTTGGATCGGTGGCGGCGCTCGATGGCGCTTCGTTGACCGTGACCCGTGGATCCGTTCACGCCCTCCTCGGTGAGAACGGTGCCGGCAAGACAACGCTGATGCGCATCGTGTATGGCCTCGAGCGGCCCGACGGAGGAACGATCGAGCTCGCCGGGAAGCGGGTAACCGTGCGCGCACCCGCGGACGCGATCGCGCACGGCATAGGCATGGTGCAGCAACATTTTGCGCTCGTTCCGCCGATGAGCGTCGCCGAAAACGTCATTCTCGGCGGGCGAGGGCGCATTGATCCGCACGAGATGCTGGAGCGTGTCCGCTCGCTGGCGGACCGCATGTCCTTGCACCTCGATCCGCGTGCCCGCGCCGCCGACCTGCCCGTCGCGGCACAGCAGAAGCTCGAGCTGTTGAAGATCTTTTCGAGGAACGCGAATACGCTGATTCTCGATGAGCCAACCAGTGTTCTCGCCCCGGCGGAAACGCACGAGCTCATGTCGCTGATCCGGCGATTTGCCGACGATGGAGGGACGGTCATCCTGGTGACCCACAAGCTCCGCGAGGCGCTCGCCGTTGCCAATGATGTCACCGTGCTGAAGCGCGGGCGCACGGTGTTGAGCGGTCCCGCCGGCGAGATGTCCGAAGACGCGCTGGCGCGTGCGATGTTTCCCGAAGGGATCGCTCCGGAGATCACCGCACGAACGTCCGAAGAGGCGGGGGCCGTGGTCGCCGAGCTTCGTGACGTGACGCTTCAGGATCGCCGCGCGCCGTCAGGTACGCTCGCACGCGTGCGCGTGAGCCTCGTCGTGCACGAGAGGGAGATCGTCGGCGTCGCCGGCATCGAAGGATCGGGACATCATGAGCTGCTGCTCGCCCTGGCGGGGCGCCTAACGCCCGCGTCGGGTGAGGTCCACCTTCCCCGCGACATTGCCTTCATTCCAGAGAACCGCCTGCGCGATGCGCTCATTCCGGCCTTCTCGGTGGCGGAGAACATCGCGTTGCGCGGTGCCGCCCGCGCGCGCGGACGTTTGCCGTTGAAGGACATTGCGCGGCACGCTCGCCAGTTGGTCAACGACAACGCAATTCGCGCCGCGAGCGCGAGCCAGCCGGTCCGAGCGCTATCCGGGGGGAACCAGCAGAAGCTCGTTCTGGCACGTGAGCTCGATGGGCAGCCCGCGCTCGTCGTCGCCGTGAACCCGACCCAGGGCCTCGACATTCGCGCGGCCAGCGCGATCCGCACGAGGCTTCGCGCCGTGCGCGATGCAGGCGCTGGCGTCGTTGTTTACTCGAGTGACCTGGACGAGCTCCTGTCGCTGGCCGACCGTATCGTCGTCGTCTTCGGCGGCGCGGCCCGCGAGGTCGCTCGGGATGCGGACGCCATAGGGCGGGCAATGTTAGGCGCAGCCCCGTGATGGACGACTCGCACCCGCACCGCTGGCGAGCGCTCACGCTGCTCGCGACGGCGGAGCTTCTCGGGATGTCGATCTGGTTCGCCGGAAGCGCCGTCGGACCGATGCTCCAGGCGCGATGGTCGCTCGACTCGGCGCAGGTCGGATGGCTGACGTCGATGGTGCAGCTCGGCTTCGTCGTCGGGACGGCCGTGGCGGCCGTGCTGAATCTCGCCGATTTGGTACCGTCTCGCTACTATGTCGCGACGTCTGCCTCGCTCGGCGCCGTGGCAAACGCACTGATGCTGGCTGGCGACACGTACGCCCTCGCACTGACATCACGCTTCCTCACCGGCTTCTTCCTCGCGGGCGTGTATCCGCCAGCGATGAAGATGGCCGCCACCTGGTTTCGATCGCGCCGCGGTCTCGCGATCGGTGTCATCGTCGGTGCCTTGACGATGGGCAAGGCGCTGCCCTTCCTCGTAAAGGCATTTGCGTGGCAGGAGACGTCGACGGTAATCGCGGTGTCATCCTTGTTCGCCCTCGCCGGTGGCGGAGTGATCGCTGCCGCGTATCACGACGGCCCGTATCCCTTCGCGCCCCGTCCGTTCTCGTGGGGACTGGTCGGTACCGTCGCCCGGATCCCGCGCTGGCGGATGGTCACCGCCAGCTACCTCGGACACATGTTCGAGCTGTACTCGTTCTGGACCTGGATACCGGCGTTTCTCGCCGCGAGCGTGGCAGCGAGCGGAAAAGCGCCGAACGAGTCGGTGCTGGCACTCACGGTCTTTCTCGTCATTGCGGTAGGAGCGGCCGGATGCGTGTGGGGCGGTTTGGCCGCGGACCGCCGGAGTCGTGAGCGCGTGATCACGATCGCTCTCGCATCGAGCGGAAGCTGCGCCGTGCTCGCCGGCGTTTTCTTCGGGAGGTCTTTTCCGGTGACCGCCAGCCTCCTCGCGCTGTGGAGCTTCTTCGTCATAGCCGACAGCGCACAGTTCAGTGCGCTGGTGACTGAATCGGTTCCGCCGCATGCCGTCGGGACCGCGCTGACGATGCAGACGTGCCTTGGCTTTCTGCTCACGCTCATCTCCATCCAGCTCATCCCGCCCGTCGTCGAGCGCGCGGGTTGGCCGGTGGCCTTCGCCGTCCTTGCTTTCGGCCCACTGGCGGGGATCATCGCGATCCGCCGTCTGGTTCATCGGCGAGTCGTGGAAACCTAGCCCGCGTTCATGATGGCAGTCCGGCTGCCGGATTGGTGGCCGGTCAAGGCCGCTGCCTTGCCAGGTTGACCGGATCGGGCGGCATGTCGAGTGCTTCGCGATCGGCGCGATGCACGACGGGAATGGGCCCGACGTGCGGATGTACGCAACTACCTCCGCGAAGCGGAGCCGACAGGAGGAAGAGTCTGTATGATGACCGTGCGCACTCTCGTCCCGACGCTCGATCGCGTGCTGTCGCTGAATCGCGAGCTCGATCGGGCGCTTACACGCAGCTTTGGCAGCTCCAGCGCCTGGCTGCCCTCGATGGACGTCGTCGAGCGTCCCGATTCGTTCGTCGTAACGCTGGATGTTCCCGGCGTCTCGCACGACGCGATCGATCTCACGTTCGACCAGGGCGCCTTGACGATCCGCGGCACACGGCCGACCTCAGAGTACGGCGAGGAAGACAGGATCTACGTGGCGGAGCGTACGCTCGGTGAGTTCGAGCGAGTCGTTCGTCTCCCCGAGACCATCGATGCGGAGCGGATTCAGGCGTCGTTCGACCGGGGCGTCGTGACCATCGATATCCCCAAGGCGCAAACCGCCCGGGCGCGGAAGATCACGATTTCGGCGAACGGTCATCAGAACTGATTCGGTTCGCGGAATTCGGCGACACACCCGCGGGCGTGGCTCCTCACGGATCCACGCCCGCAGAGGCATCAGGGGGTGCGGTCCCGGGCGCTCGGGCATAGACTTGCCGCGTGCTGCGAACTCCACGCGCGCGCTGGTCGAGCGTCATGCTCGCTCTTGGCGTACTCCTGCTCTCCCTCGTCGTGCTCGCGGGTGCGCTCCACATCGGTGGCTACGATGCCGGCCGCGCACTGGTGGCGCTCTGGCGAGGGTCGCTCGGTAGCACGAACGCGTTGTTGTCAGCGACGCTCGTCCGCGCCATTCCCCTCCTTCTCGCCGGCCTGGGCATCGGCCTGGCGTTTCGTGCGGGGATCTGGAACATCGGCGCCGAAGGCCAGCTTTTGGCCGGCGCTGCTGCCGCGACCGCCTTCGCCTTGCTTCTCGACGAGATGCCGAGCGTGCTGCTCATACCAGGGGTGCTCGCGGCGGGCGCCGGTGCGGGGATGCTGTGGGCCGGCGTCGCCGAGCTCTTGCGTCGTCGACGCGGCGTCCTCGAGGTAATCTCGACGATCATGCTCAATTTCGTCGCGTTGCACCTCGTCGGGTTTCTCGTTCACGGTCCGTTGCAGGAACCGACTGGCATCTATCCCCAGAGCTCGTCCATCGCGCAGGCCGCGCGTTTGCCACCACTCGTGGGGGGAACGCGGCTACATGCAGGCTTTCTCATTGCCCTGATGATCGCGCCCTTGCTCTGGTGGTGGCTGCGATCCACGGCTGCGGGCTTTCGGCTGCGAGCCGTTGGCGCCAATCCCGACGCCGCGAGAATGGCCGGGCGCATCGACGTCGCACGCGTCGTCGGCATGGCGTTCCTCACCAGTGGGGCGCTTGCCGGGCTCGCTGGGGCCGTCGAGGTGTCCGGAGTGACGTTCGCCCTCTACGAGAACCTGTCTCCTGGCTATGGCTACACCGCGATCGTCGTCGCCCTCCTGGGACGTCTCGATCCGATCATGATCGTGCTCTCGGCGATCCTGTTCGGCGGGCTCGAATCGGGCGCGCTGGCAATGCAGCGCGACGCAGGCATTCCGTCCGTCGTGGTGACGGCGATCGAGGCGGTGATCGTCCTCGCGCTTCTGGTCGCGGACCGGCTCGCGGCCGCGCGCGCCATGCCTAACGACCCCGGGGACGCTGGCGATGGATCGCGCGACATGGCACCGGCGGTTGTGTGAACGAGCTCGAGGCGTTGCTCGAAGCGTCAGTCCGGACGGCGACGCCGCTCGCATTGGCCGCCCTTGGCGAAACCGTGGCCGAGCGAGCAGGGGTGGTGAACATTGGGCTCGAAGGCGTGATTCTCGCCGGTGCCTTTGGAGCCCTCGTTGGCGCGAGCACGGGCACGTTGGGCGGCGTGGCCGGAGCGATCCTCGCCGGTGTGGCTACGGCCGCCGTGTTCGCGGCTTTTGCCATCGGGGCGAGGGCGGATCAGATCATCACGGGAATGGCCGTGACGCTGCTGTCGGTAGGAGTGACGGGAGCGCTGTATCGATCGATCTACGGGGCATCGGGGGCGGCGCTGACGATCCCGACGGTGGGGCCAGTGCCGATCCCGTTGCTCTCACAGCTCCCGATCGTGGGGCGGGCCGCATTCGCACAGCCTCCGTTTACGTACCTGGCTTACCTGCTCGTTCCGGCGGTCTGGTGGTGGATGTACCGCACGCACGGAGGACTCGCGCTTCGCGCCGTTGGCGAGGCCCCGGAGGCTGCCCGTGCGGTGGGAATTCGCGAGCGGCGGGTGCGCGCCGGGGCGGTTTTGTTCGGGGGCGCGCTCGGTGGCGTGAGCGGTGCATCGCTGGTACTGGCGCAGTCGGGGACGTTCGCCGAGGGGATGTCGGCAGGCCGGGGATTCATTGCGATCGCGATTGTCGTGCTTGGTCGCTGGCACCCAGTCGGCGTGGGGATTGCGGCGCTCGTGTTCGGGCTGGCCAGTGCCCTTCAGTTCTTTTTTCAGACCATGGGATGGCGTGCTCCGTATCAGCTGTTCCTGCTGCTGCCCTACCTCCTCACGCTCGTGCTCCTTGGCATGCGGCGCAGTCGCGGAGCAGCGCCGCTGGCGCTCGGACAACCATAGGAATCAGGTGATCTCGTGAAGCGGTCGCTGGTGCTGCGTGGCAATCCGACGGTGCGCGAGACGCACGCCATTCTCGCGCGACTCGAGAATGCGCTCGCGGAGCGTGGAGCGACGACGCATCGGCGAACACCTGGAGAGGTGTCGTTCCGGATGCCGCCACCGTGGCGATTCGCGCGGCTGGGCTGGCTCGGCCTCATCACGCGAGGCACCGCCGTTCTCAGTGCGTGGGGCGGCGGTCCGTGGCGGGTGAGCTACCGGCTGTACTTCGGGGCGCTCCAGGCGGTCACCGGCATTCTGACGCTCGCGATCGCCGTTGTCGGGTGGTCGTGGCCACGCTCCATCCTGCTGAGCATTCTCCTCGGACTGTGGGCTGTCGGGTACGGTTCACTCCACCTTCTCGCATCGCATCGCTTCCGCGACTTTCTGCGCGGTGTCATGAACGACGTCGCCGAGCGGCGAGCTCGGCCACGGCCCGAGCGGAGAAGTGCATCCGCTGCGTCTCAGCAACCCGAATAGGCGCTCTCCCAGCTTTCGTTCCACTGACCGTCGGCGTCGCGCTGGATGAGGGCGTACGCAACCCAGTCGGTACCTGTCCGTTCGATGACGAGCGTCGGCAGAGCGGCCGGGGCGAGCTTCACGGCGACCAGCGCGGAGGCTCGCTCGACGTCGTCCTCGGCACCTGATGAGTGCTCGGCGTATGCGGTTCGCCATTCGGCGGAGCCGCTCATCCGCTCGGCAATGAAGAGCACCGATTCTTCACGCGGGTTCGCCTCGACATTCACGCGACGAACGATTTCAGCGACGAGCGCTTCCACGCCGGGTGCAGGGGTGAACGTATACGCCGCCCGGATCGTGAAAGGAAGTCCGCGAAACGCGCGCGTCGTGTCGTTAGGCAGCGAGGCGGCCAGGTTGGTGATCTGTCCGGCGAGCCGCGCGGAGTCGGCGGGTCGCGAGGATTCGATCGAGCGCAGCGACAGTGGTGTCGCGACCCCACGCTGAAATGCGACGTTCCAGTCCCGTGGAGCGTCAGTCGATATCGCGACAGTCGGCCATGCGGTGCAGATCTCTTCCGCGGCTGCAAAGCCTCGAACGCGCAGCGTCCCGGCCGCGCCGGTGGCGGCGACACCCTCGGCCTCGAGCTCGCGGACCATCGATTCATCGAGCACCACCGAGGAATCCAGCTGCCTGATCAAGGGGAAGACGGCGCGCGTAACCGAGTCCTCGCGAACGAGAAACACGGAACCCGCGCCGGCATCCCATTGGCCGGTGGGCGCGGCATCCGCTCCCGCCTCGACACCGCCTCCGGGCGGTGCCACTGTTGTGTCGGACACGGACCGGTCGGTCGGCTCGCACGCCGCAAGGATGCCGGTGATCGAGCCAAGCACGATGTGACCCGCCGCTCGCCAGGCTTTCGACATGCCGCAAACATCCACCGGCGCGGACACGACGTCAACGCCCGGACGCCACATGCACGGAGGGACATGGAGACGGCCGCCGATATTCGCGCGCCACGCGATCCCGGAATCAAGGCACGCCTGCTCGACCGACTCGGCTTGCATCGACCCGAGCTGCGAGCGTGGGCGATGTACGACTGGGCCGCATCGGCGGTGCAAACGACCATTATGGTCGCTGTCTTTCCCATCTACTTCATCAGGGTCGCCGGCGCCGGCGTCGCGCCGGAAGTCGCGAACCAGCATCTCGCCACCGCCAACGCGATAAGCGTCGCCATTGTCGCGCTCCTCTCCCCGGTGCTGGGAGCGATCGCTGACTACTCGGGACGCAAGAAGCAGCTGCTTGCGGTTTTCCTCGTGATCGGCGTGATCTCGACCGCGGGAATGTTCTTCATCGGATCGGGTGACCTCCGACTTGCCGAGTCGCTCTACGTCCTCTCGATGAGCGCCGTGGCGGGGACGTACGTCTTTTACGAGTCGCTGCTCCCCCACATCGCGAGCGAAAGCGAAATGGACCGCGTTTCAACCGCGGGGTACGCGATCGGCTACACGGGGGGCGGTGTGCTGCTCGCGTTGAATCTCGCGTGGATCCAGAAGCCGGCCTGGTTCGGATTGCCGTCGGGAGACGGCCTCACCCCGGATCAAGCTTCCCTTCCCGCGCGTCTGGCTTTTCTCTCCGTCGCGGTCTGGTGGCTACTCTTCTCGATCCCGCTCTTCCGCGGTGTCTCTGAGCCCCCGCGGTTACTGGAACCGGACGAAGTGCCGCGCGGGAGTGTCGTGCGACATGCCTTCGTGCGACTTGGCGAGACGTTCCATGAGCTGCGTGGGTACCGGCACGCGTTTCTCATGCTCATCGCCTTTCTCTTCTACAACGACGGCATCAGCACGATTCAGAAGATGGCCGCGGCGTATGCCACCGAGCTCAACATTCCACAGGATGCCGTCATCACCGCGATTCTCATCGTGCAGTTCCTGGGAATTCCGTTTTCGTTTCTTTTCGGAATGGTCGCCGGGCGCATCGGCGCCAAGAGAGCCGTTTTCGTCGGCCTGCTCGTCTACACCGGCATCAGCATCCTCGGCTACCACATGAGCACGGCGACGCATTTCTACGTGCTTGCCGCGCTGGTGGGTATGGTGCAGGGCGGAACGCAGGCGCTATCGAGGTCGCTGTTCGCGAACATGATTCCGCGACACAAGTCCGGTGAGTTTTTCGGCTTCTTCAGCGTCTTCAACAAGTTCGCCGGCATTTTCGGGCCGCTGCTCTTCGCGTCCGTCATTGGCACGACCGGGTCGAGCCGACAGGCGATTCTGTCTGTTATCGCTTTCTTCGCGCTCGGCGGCTTTCTGCTGGCGTTCGTGAACGTACGCGTCGGGGAAGCGGCCGCTCGTGAGGCGGAACAGCGAGTCATAACGGCAAAGTGAGAAACGAGGAGAAACGGAGCGAGGAATTCGATCGAAGCCGCCAATCGAATTCCTCGCTCCTCGGTCCTCATTCCTCATCCGCTTTCGGAGGCAGCCATTTTCCAGCGAGATCCCAGTGCCAGGCGTCGCGCCGGATGCCGGTGCGGGGATCCTTCAACGGCTTGAATTGAAGACGCTCCTCGGGTAGCCCGACGGTGTGGCCGTATTCGAGCAGTCGTTGGCGGTCGGTCGACACGAGATGGGCCATCCTCCGCCCCTTCCACACGTGACGATGGAGCCATAGCCCACCGTCCATCGCGTGGATCATCCCATCACGGCGCCTCACGAACTCGACGTAGCCTGCGATACGTAGCGGTTTCTGCACCCGTGCTGCGTGCCTTCCGTGTTACTGGCAGACCACCACGCCGTCGGTGACGGCCGGCGGGTTCGGAGCGTTGCCCACAAAAATGTAGCAACGAATCGGGCTCGCCATGTAGTGCTCGGCCTGCGCATTCCAGCCTTGCCCGTTGGCGAGGCCGATGGTGATCGTAACACCGTTGGACGGCGTCACGCCCATCGCGGCGAGCGAGGTCGCGTACGTCGAGTTGTCGTACATGTACGACTCCTGCGCGACAGCGAGGTTACGCAGGTCACTGCGCATCGAGGCAGCGTATGCCTTGCCCTTCGTGTTGGCGAACTTCGGAATCGCGATCCCCGCGAGAATTCCGATGATCACCACCACGATCAAGAGCTCGATCAGGGTGAACCCTGAGGTGCGTTTATGGCGAACCATGGAGACCGTTACCTTCGGTGGTTAGGGGCAGAAACCAGCCTCCAGGAAGGCAATGCCGGTGCCGTTTGCGGCTTTTCCGTTAAGCTCTTGTAATACAAGCTGTTACAGCATGCAAAGAGGAGCTGTTTCGGCACGAGGCACACGCCGAAATGCGACAATCGGCGCAGAATGCGAGACCGGGCTGGCTGAAAACGAGACGTTTCGCGATTCCTGCTCGTTACCCCTTCGTGTCCAACCAGTTATCGCCCGCCCCGATATCGACGACCAGGGGGACTGAAAGTACCGCCGCCTGCTCCATTTCCCGCCGGACGACGTCGGTGACCTGTTCGAGCTCCTCGGGGGGCGCCTCGAAGACCAGCTCATCGTGCACCTGCAACAGCATCTTCGTACGGAGCCTCCCAGATCGGAGCGCCTGATCGATGCGGATCATCGCGATCTTGATGAGATCGGCCGCTGAGCCCTGGATCGGAGAGTTCGCGGCGGTGCGTTCCCCGAACGCTCGCATATTGAAGTTCCGGTCGCGCAGCTCGGGAATGTATCGTCGGCGGCCAAAGATGGTCTGCACGTAGCCGTTCTCACGGGCGAATTCGACCATCGAGTCGAGATATCGACGAATGCCCTGAAAGCGCTCGAAATACGCGGCGATGAATGCGCGGGCTTCCGCGAACTCGATCCGGAGCTGCCGCGACAGTGCGTGCGCTCCTTGTCCGTAGATCGTCGCAAAGTTGATCGTCTTCGCCCGTGCACGCATCTCGGCGGATACCGACTCGACGGGAACACCAAAAATGATCGCGGCGGTCTGCCGGTGGATATCGCCACCCGCGCGAAACGCATCGACGAAGGCAGGGTCGTTCGAGAGGTGAGCGAGGAGCCGCAGCTCGATCTGCGAATAATCGGCGGCGAGCAGCTTCCATCCGGGGCGGGGGATGAACCCTCGGCGTATGTCGCGCCCCAGCTCGCGACGAATCGGAATGTTCTGGAGGTTCGGATCGCTCGACGACAGTCGTCCCGTCGTCGCCACAGTCTGACCGTAGGACGTGTGCAGGCGCTGCGTATCGGGGTGCACCAGTGCCGGAAGTGTATCGAGATATGTGCTCTCGAGCTTCGACAGCTCCCGGTATTCCATGAGCCGCTCGGGCAGGGCGTGCCCCTGCTCAGCGAGCTCCTGAAGGACGCTCGCATCCGTCGATGGCCCCGTGGGAGTACGCTTCAGGACTGGCAGCTGAAGCTTGTCGAACAGGATCTCGCGAAGCTGGAGATTCGAGTTGATGTTGAACTCTCTTCCGGCGATGTCGTAGATCTCGCGTTCCACCGCCTGCCGCTCGGCCTGAAACCTGGTCTTGAGCGAGCGAAACCACTGGAGGTCAATGGAGATTCCTTCCCACTCCATTCGCGCGAGGACTTCGACCAGCGGCATCTCGATTTCCCGAAAAAGCCGGGAGAGACCGTACGTCTCCAGCTGCGGAGCGAACAGCTCACGCAGCTGCAACGTCATATCCGCATCCTCGCACGAGTAGTCGCGCGCGCACTCGATCGGACACTCGTCGAAGGGAATCACCGACTTTCCCCGGCCGCACAGCTCCTGGAACGAGGTCATTCGATGATCGAGGAACTCGAGCGCGAGGACGTCCAGTCCGTGGGAACGCCGCCCCGGGTCGAGCACGTAGCTCGCGAGCATCGTATCGAATGTGAGGCCACGTACGTTGATGCCTGCGCGTCGGAAGATGAGCACGTCGAATTTCGCATTCTGAGCCACCTTGATCACCGCATCATCCTCGAGCAGCTCCCGCAACGGTGCCATCTCCGGAGAGTCGAGGGCGGGGAGATTGCGCACCACCGGCTTGCCGCGCGCCAGGGCTCGTGCCGCGATGGAATCGGGTTCCGTGCGCGACCCGGTCGCCGCGGCTTTTTTTCGACGAGGTGGTTTCGTTGGCGCCTCATCCACGGCAGCGCCCGCGCGCATGCTCCCTTCGGCCGTCACCGCTTCGTCACCGCCCATCACCAGTCCGCGATCGCCCAAGGCATCGGTCGGGGCGCGATCGCCAGGAAGATCGATCAGCAGCTCACCCTGTGTCACCGTTCGAGAGCGATGCCGCAGCGGCAGGTAATACGCCTCACCCGGAGAAATGGCGACCGAGAGAGAAACGAGGGTGGACCGAAGGGGGTCGCTCTCGGTTGGCGAATCGATGTCGGGTACCACCTCGGTGTCGATCGCGATGTACGGGGCGCGCCGGGCCAGCGCGATGATTTCACGCATGCGCTCGACGCTGTCGACGGATTCGTACCGAACCGCCGGCAGCTCCGGAGCAGCGACCACGTCGGCGGGCAAGTCACGCGCGAGGTTGTGAAATTCCAGCTCCACGAACAGCGAGCGCAGCCGCGAGACGTCGGGCTGCTGAACGCGAAGCTGCTCCAGCTCGAGTGTGATCGGGAGATCGTCGCGAATCGTCACTAATTCCTTCGAGAGTCGGGCACGAGCGACGTTCTCGGGATCGAGCAGCGCCTCTCGGGGCCGCTTCTTCTGGATCTCGGCGGCATGGGAGAGGATCGACTCGATAGGACCGAACTGCTGAACGAGGTCCCGCGCGGTCTTGTCACCGATTCCGACCACCCCGGGAACGTTGTCAGATGAGTCTCCGACAAGTGCCAGAAAATCGGTGACGAGGGCCGGCTCCACGCCAAGGCGCTCGCCTCCGTTCTCCACGCTCACCCACTGCTCTTCCACCGCTCCCGCGCCGCCTCGTCCAGGGTTGAGTACCCAGACGCCCGATCGCACGAGCTGCTGAAAATCCTTGTCGCCGGAAACGACTACGACGTTGACGCCTGCCTTCACTCCCTGGCGCGCCAATGTCCCAATCACATCATCGGCCTCGTAGCCGTCGACCGCGAGAATGGGGATGCGATACGCGCTCAGCATCTCGGCGATGCGCTCCATCCCCCGATCAAAATCGGATTGGAGCTCCTCGGTCAGCTTTTGCCGCGTCGCCTTATACGCCGGATAACGCTCGTGTCGAAACGAGAGCCCGGAATCGTGAACCCAGCCGAGGTATTCCGGGGCATAGGCAGCCTGCAGCCGCTGGAGGAAGTTCGCGACTCCCCAGGCTGCTGATGTGTTCTCCCCACGACTGGTCGTGAGCGGTCGCGAGATGAGCGCGAAGAACGCGCGATAGATCAGCGCGTAGCCATCGATGAGGAAAAGGCGGGGGGGCGACGGAGGCTGCGTCATCCTCCAAAGCTACTAAAACGTCAGCGCCTGCCGAAGACGGCAGGCGCTGACAGGGTCGAACGGCCGAGAGTCTGGCTGGACGTCAGACTCGCACCACGTTCGCGGCGTGCAGTCCCTTTTCTCCGGTGCGAATCTCGAACTCGACCTCTTGTCCTTCCGACAGAGTTTTGAATCCCTCCATCGCGATTGCGGAGAAGTGCACGAAGACATCCTCGCCACTCTCCTGTTCAATGAAGCCATAACCCTTGGCGTCATTGAACCATTTGACTTTCCCTCTGGCCATTCGAGCTGCCTCCTGCGGGATGATACGGTTCCGTCGCCACGTTGCGGCGGAGCGAGCCGACGCCGGCTCGCGGGCCCCTATATATGTGCACCTCGATATTTTGTCAAGAGAACCCCATGCGCCACAACAGGATACCGCATCCGACCGCCAGTGTGATGCGAAGGTTGTCGTCCAGCGGATGTCTCGGTCGCTCCGCGATCGACGCGAGAATCCCCGCGATCAACGCCTCTCGCCACGTGAAATCCGCGATCCACCGCGCAGCAAGCGCCGTTGCCGCGAGACATGCTACGCTGCCCGCGAGTGACTTCGCGTGTTGTGCACGCGCGCCGCTCAACGTGCGACCGGCGATTGCCGCCGCCGCGTCGCCAAGCGCGACCCCGCACATTGCCGCGATGGCGACATCCGCTGGAAATACGATGGCAGCGATGAGAAACGCGAGAACCAGCCAAGTCGCGCCCGATACGCCCCGTGCCTCGTGCTCGCGCAGGAGGGCACCAAATCCGGTGTTGAATGCGCTTCGTGCCACCGCGCTCCGCGAGCGAGCAACCTCGACGACCACCGCGACGACGAGCGCAGCGACCAACACCCATATCAGGACCGGCCGCGCCACTCCTCTGGCGTAGCCCAAAGGCACGACAACGGAGAGCGCATGCCATCCCTTGCGCACCAGCTCGTGGCGAAGGGAGAACGCGGCATCGTCGCCCATACCGTGTTCAGCCGCTCGCCAGGAAGCTCACCACGTGTACAGCGCGCGATACATCGCCCGATTCCGCAGCACGATGCGCACGTAGTCGCGCGTCTCCGTAAACGGGATGCGCTCGACGAACATCTCGGGATCCCTCGCGCCAGGGCGCTTGAGCCAGCGTTTGAGACGCGATTCTCCGGCGTTGTACGCCGCGAGCGCATAGGGGGCGTCGTATCGGGAGATGAACGCCTCGAGGTGTCTGATTCCGAGCTGGAGATTTATGTCCGGTTGATACAGCAGCTCCGTCCGCCATTCCGGAACATCGATGCTTCGCGCCACCGCCCGACCGACCGCCGGCATCATCTGCATCAACCCTCGCGCTCCGGCACTCGACGTCGCGCGAGGATTGAATCCCGACTCCTGCTTGATGATCGCCGCCACGAGCGCGGCATCGAGATTACGCCGTCGCGACTCGAGGATGATTGCTTCACGGTGCACGATTGGATAAACGAGCCGATACGCACGCGCATCGACGTTTGGTGACGCACGAATCGCCTGCATCCCGAGCTGCACGCCTCGCGCGACGAGTCCGTGCTCGCGCATGAGGTACCCGGTTGCGAGCAGCCGCTCCTCACTGGAGTCGGCCGCCTCGGCGAGTATTTCGAGCTCGGTGCGCGCCTCGCTCTCCATACCGAGCTTTTCGAGGTGGTTCACTCGATCCATCGCCTCGGCGAGGCTCTCGATTTCCGCGAAGGAATCCGGCACCACGGGTGGGGCCCAGGGCAGCTCGCCGAGTCGCTGCGCCGCGAGCACACCGTAATAGGTCATCGGATACTCGGCGGCGACGGTGCGCCATCGCGCCATCGCCGTCGAGGTATCGCCGATCGCCAGGAGGGCGCGGCCCATCCAGTAGCGAGCCGCCATCCCATCCTCGGCGCTCGGGTGAAGCGCGAGGAGAGAATCGAGCTCGTTGGCGGCTGACCGATATCTGCCGGCCGCAAACGCGAGCACCGCGGCACGAAATCGCGCCTGCGGCGCCTGCGAGATCGTCGGGAACCGCGTGTATGCATCGCGAAGGGCAGCTCGAGCGGCGACATCACGCCGCTCATCCATTGCCAGGTCGGCAAGCAGGATGAGAGCAGCTCCGGCCACGGTGTCTCGGGGGTAGCGACGCAGAACCTGTTGCAGGACCGTTCGAGCGCCCCGAGGCTGACGTGAGCCGAGTAGAGCTCGCGCGCGCTGATACGACGCAGCGGCAACGAGGTCGGCAGGCCTCTGAATGCCGGCGAACACGCGTGCGGCGGTTCGATATCGCCCGAGGCGCATGAGAAAAGTGCCATACGTGTAACGATCGGCGCTGCTCAACCCGCCTTGCCGAAGCGCACGACCATACGCCGCCGCCGCACGACTCCAGACCCCACGGGCTTGCGCCATACGCGCGACTGCCATCTCCTCGTTCACAGTAAGACGCACACGCGCGTCATCGAGAATTTCAACCGCTCGCTCGGCTTCACGTGTGGATGGACTCGAGCGGACGATGGCCATCAGGCGTCGACGTACCACGAGACGATTTCGGCCGCTTGCACGCGCCAGTCGCAATCGCATCGCCGACAATGAATCGGCCATGCGATCGTAGGCGTCTATCGCGCCGCCGATATCGCCGAGACGTTCACGTGTGGTGGCCTCCATTCGCGGAATTCGCGCCTGGAGCGCGGGCGTCGACACCTCGGCGTAGAGCGAGTCGCGCCGGGATGCCGCCTTCGTGACCCCAGCTGCTCGCAGTAACAGCCAATCGCGCAGGTCAGGCAAGTGTGCTGCGGCGCGCAGGTACGTCGCGCGCGATGAGTCGCGACGATTGCGCCGATCAAGTGCACGTGCGAGGAGAACAAGGCGCTCGCCGCGTGCTACATCATCTCGTACATATTCAACAGCGGTTGCTGCACGTTCCGCTGCGAGTGAGTCCGCGTTGCGCTCGAGCGCCGCCCTGATGAGCAGCACGCGCCCCTCGCCGTTGAAGAGGGAATCCGTCCAGTCCGCAGGACCGAGCAGGCGCTCGACCTCGCGCCACCCGCCCCATCGGCTTGCGGCGGTCGCGGCCAGGAACACGACCGCTGGAGTTCGCCGAGATGAGTCGGCAAGGGCAGGTCGGAGGGCCTGGTACGCATACCACGGACGCCCGCGCGCGAGATGCGTGTTGGCGGCAATGACCGAGGAGTCCGTTGAATAAACGGCGACCTCGTCAGCTTCAGTGTCGTCGGGCAGCATCGGCGCTGGCTCGATGCACCCGGTGATCGCCACCAGGGCAAGGCACGTTGCCAACACGCCGCGTCGCATGGAGGGCATGCGATGATCGTACCGCAAGCGATCGAGTTCCTACCGGCGGCGGACGCGCACCGCGATCGATTCGAACTCGGCTTCGCTCGCCGGAGTCATTCTCCAGCGCCCGAAGCCGCTCTGATCGACGAAGACGAACTGCGCGCGATGCTGCAGGTATTGCCAGATCTGAAGGCGTCCGCGATTGCCGATCCCGACCTCTCCTTGCTCGAGAATCTGATCCGGCTCGCCAAGAGTGATGAAAACCCTTCCGCGCTCGGTGAGCCACCCCGCTCCTCCCTCATCGCGAAAGCGCTCGTTCGCCGTGATGAGGCGCCGGAAATAGTCACGCAGACCCTCATGCTCCGTCGTTTGGGGATCGGGATCGGTCTCCCTCCAGAACGTCATCCAGGCCGATGCGCGAGCCTCCGGAGCTGCGTCGCGCAGCGCCTGAAGACGCGAGTGGGACACGAAGTATCGCAGATAGCTCACCATTTCCTCGAGCGGCGCGATTCCCCACTCATCGCCAAAGCTGATGAAGAGCGGCACGCGCGTTACGGCTGCCGCACCGGCCAGGGGTGTCGCGGTAATCCAGAAGTGCCCGACTCCGAACCGCGTTGCAGGGATACTTCCGACGGCACTGGCGATTGCCTTCCCCGGCTGGAGGGCCACCGTGTCACTCCACAGCAACCCGCCTTCGCTGGAGAGTACCGACACCGTGGCTTCACTCCCTGCTGCCGTCGGACTCGATTGCTCGACGTAGATAGAAACCACCGTGTCTCGACCGAACACGATGGTCGCACGTGGGTTGATGACGAGACGCGGGAGTGAATCCGCGTCGATCCGGGGTGTCGCCTCGTAGGCGACAACCGGTGGTGTCACAGTGTTCGGCTCGAACCGCGGAACTGACGACGTGACCTCGTACGCCCCACTTCGAGCGCTCCCGGCATCGCGAACGATGACGGCCATCTCGTAGTTGCCAGGAGCAAGCGTCATGAACTGCTGAAAGATGACGCTCTCGTCTCCCCGTGTCGTCTCACGGAAGCTCGCGACACGCACACTTTCCCGGGCCTCACGACGCTGGATGACCGCACCTGCCTGGCGAGCCTCCGTGATGACCACGTAGCTCGCCTCCTGACGATCACCTGCCACCGCAAAGGTGAGCGAGCGGTTCGGCATCGAGAGAGCGAGCAACATGAGCGTCGAGTCCGCGCGACCTGTCGGGAAAAAACGGATCGAGCCGACGAACGCCATTGGCGTCGTACGTGCAATCATTCCGTTCCGCTGGTACAGTTCGGTCGGATCCAGAAGTGAAGAGGGAGTTCCCCGCGATGCCGGTTGATCACGCTCCGGCGAGCTGGGCTCAGGCGGTTGGGGAGAGCCTCCGCAGCCGAGCAAGGCGCTGGTGCTCGCCGCGATGATCAGCCACCGTCGGCTGCCGTAGCGTGACGATGCATGGAGACGACCGAAACACATTGTCGAGGATGACATGCTCAACGTGACCTTTGCTGCTTGCTGGGTCTCTACAGGCGGGTTAGCTTCGCCGGCGTGACGCGCGAGGACTTCTCCGGAACGACTCTCGCCGGTTACGCCATTCGCGAGAAGGTCGGTGAGGGCGGCACCGCCGTAGTCTACCGTGCCGACCATCCAAGGCACGGTGCGGTTGCAATCAAAGTCTTGCGGGAAAAGCTGCGCGATGATCGCACGGCTGTCGCGCGGTTTCTGCGTGAAGCCTCCTACGGTACCCGGGTGCTTCACCCGAACGTGGTCCGCACGATCGAGATTGGTGAGGCGCGCCCGGGGCTTCACTTTCTAGCCATCGAATGGGCACCGGGCGAGTTGCTCGAACGCTACGCGAAGCGTAACACGCCGCTCGCGCGTGAGGAAGTTGCGGACATTGTGTGCCAGATCGCCGATGCGGTCAATGCGGCGCACACGGCTGGGATCATCCACCGGGATCTCAAGCCTGACAATGTCATGTACGATCCAGCAAGCAAACACGTAAAACTTCTGGATTTCGGGATCGCCGCCGAGTCTACCCTGTCGCCCGAGGAGCGTCTTACCCGGGCAGGGTTCTTCGTAGGGACCTTGATGTACGTTGCTCCCGAAGCGCTCTCTGGAGAGCTCGTTACCGCCGCCGCAGATCAGTACAGCCTTGGGACGATTGCCTACTATCTGCTCACCGGGGCCCACCCGTACCTGGGGCGCACCCAGAGAGAGCTCTTCACCCAACTACTGAGTCAGCCGCCGATCCCGCTGAATGCGGCCCGGGGCAATTTGTCATTCGATGCCAGAACGGAAGAAGTGGTCATGCGCGCGCTCTCGCGCGACCCGACCCGCCGTTACAGCGATGTGCTGACCATGGCGCAGGAGCTTCGCACAGCGCTTCTCGAGCCTTCCCCGCCCGCACCGCGTCGTGAAGGCCTGCTTGGAAGGGTGAAGGGGCTATTCACCCGTCCCGCTGACGCCTGAGGATCCTATCCCTACGAGCCAGCCGGGGTCGTCGCGCTGATTGATCCCAGGGCATCCTGACTGCCACTCCGTGGGCGGAGATCCGCGCCATCTACGGGGATCCAGAGAGTGAAGGTCGATCCCTTTCCCGCCTCACTTTCAACAGTGATGTCGCCGCCGAGAAGTCGGGCAAGTCGGCGCGAGATCGGCAATCCGAGCCCAGTACCCCGTTGAATCGAGTCGCCGCGTGGCCCTGCATTCACCTGCTCGAATTCCTCGAAGATTCGAGCGAGGTCGCCCTCCGCGATTCCAATTCCCGAGTCAGCGATCTGGAGGGCAATCCATAGCTGCCCGCCCTGTGGAGCGCCGTGCGCGGATGGCGCTCCTGCAGCGTCTCCGCTACTCCGCTCATCGACAATACGCGCTCGGATCGCGATGCCCCCACTTGGCGTGTACTTCACTGCGTTTCCGAGGAGGTTCACGATGATTTGGCGCAAGTGCGTCGGGTCCGTACGCACGCGCGGAAGCGAACCACCAATGGCAAGTGACAGGTTCAGACCGCGCTCCGTGATCAGTGCCTCGAACTCGCTCGCCACATCGATCACAAAAGGTCGCAGATCCACCGGCTCGGCATGCATCTCCATCCTGCCAGCAGCCATCTTCGCAATGTCGAGAACCTGATCCACCAAATGCCTCAGGTGTGCTGCCGACGCCGCGATGCGATCGACAGGGTTTATCTGCCGTGTCGCGAGCTCTCCGTACACGCCGTCCCGCAGCAGGTCGACGAATCCCACGATCGCGTTGAGCGGTGTACGAAGCTCATGTGATACGTTCGCGAGAAACTCACTCTTCGCCCGGTTCGCCCTCAACAGCTCCGTCGAAAGACGCTCGAGCTCCATCGATCGCTCTGCGACCCGTGCGCTTTCCCGTCTCTCGCGGACGAGGGCAAGGCTCAGCGTCCCGATCATCAAAAGGCCGATCGTCCACATGACTGGACGCGCATAGCGACCACGCGAAGGGCGAGCGACCATCAGACTCCATCGCACATCGTCCGGAAGCTCGATGATAGCGACGGCAGCTTGCGCCGAAGCCGTCGACAATGCCCGCCGACGTGTGACAACCGTGTCACCACCGGCTATTACGGTGACCACGGAATTCTCAAGCGAGTGACGGACGCTGACCTGCTCGATCACCCTCGTCATTGACAATGAGCCGCCCGCGAACGCCACCAGCTGCTCCCCGACCAACAAAGGCATAACGATGACTGCCTCGCCGGGCCGGACGAAGTGGTCACGCGAGGTGGAGATCATCGGGCGTCGAGCACCTTGGCGGTCCGGCATGAGCGCACTGGTACGTGCGCTCTCAATCGTTGTGCCCTGGATGACAGTGGCGGTGTCTCCTTCTTCCCCGAAGAACCGCTGATAACGAACGACGCCTGCCGAATCCGCGATCCACACTCGCGAAAACAGGAGGTGCTCTTCGATGAGATCATCGAACAGGGCAGAGAGACGCTGCGAATCCAGGGGCTGCCGCGTTTCGGTCACGGCTCCGCGCATTGCTCGTAACGTCTGGACATGGGCAGTAAATACACCCTCTACCAGCGCAGCCGCCTCAGCCGCGTCGAGCTCGACGCGGGAGCGCACGGAGTGTATCAGCGCACGGTCCGCAGCATACAGACCTGCAAGACCGAGCAACTGGGCAGCGAGAAGGCCGAGGGTCGAGAGCCGCAGAGGAGGCCGCCGGGGCATCCGGGGAGGGGGAGTTCGATTGGCGCGGCTATTGAGCGTCCGTTAACCTACCGCGTCATGACTACATGGGAACTGGTGCAGCTACTTGCCTCGAGGTCGGTGAAGCGTGGGGACTTCACGTTGGCGTCAGGTCGACCATCCTCACTGTACATTGACGCTCGCCTGACGACAATGAGCCCCGAAGGGCTGACGCTCGTTGGTTCCCTTGGCCTCGCCGCGCTTCGGGATGCCGGGTGGAATGTACAAGCGATCGGTGGATTAACCCTCGGTGCCGATCCTGTCGCGTACGCGATTGCCTACGCCAGTGCATCCACGCCGACACCGCTCCGTGCATTCACCGTCCGCAAGGAGCCCAAAACCCATGGGACAGCCCGCATGATCGAAGGACCCTTTCAGCCGGGTGATCATGTTGCGGTTGTCGAAGACGTAATTACGACCGGTGGGTCAGCGATCAAGGCGATCGAGGCCGTTACCCAAGCCGGCGGAGTGGTTGCCGGCGTTCTTGCAGTCGTCGATCGGGAAGAGGGCGGGCGGGAGGCACTCGAATCGCGCGGGGTCCATGTGATTACGCTCACCCGAGCCTCTCAGCTACTCGGCGCCTGACTGGAACCCAGGCAAAACCTACATGAGGTGATCCGGAAGCCGCGGCGCAAGCCAACCTGGTGGGGGATTCAGGGGGGTGAACATCCGAAGAGTAGGCAGGTGAGGAAGTACCAGGTCCTCTCGAAACCGATCGAGCATCCTCTGTCCGGTGAAGCGCCGCCGAAAATCAACCGCCGTCATGTTCAACATAGTCCTCACGTGTCGTCCGAAGCTCTGTGGCGACGAGTAGTCGAGGACGTTGGAGACACTGGCTACCGATAACCCCGGATTCTCGAAGAGATGCGCTGCGCGAACCAGACGGGCAGTCGCCAGGTAACGCTTGGGAGCAGGCAAGCGGGCCCGAAAGAAACGGCTCATCAGCGTACTCGGCAGCACCCCTAGTTGCGCAGCTAGCGCACGTACTGTCGTTATGCGCGCCCCACTACCGAAGAGTGCCTCGAAGAACCGCCAGCAGTCTGTTGGAACTCCCGTCAGGTCGAGGGCCAGCTGGCCAAGTGCCATGCGCTCTACGCTTACACCGCGGTCCGAAATGAGCGTCTCGCGTAGCTCGCGCCAGCCCTTTGCAGTGCGGACATCGATGAGTGTGCGCACACCGGACTGACCCAGGTACAGGACATCTCGCGGTGTCCCTGGCTCGAGCTGAGTCAGCAGCGCAACAGCAGGGACCCGTGGGAACTCACGCACCAGACGAGCAACCTTTGATGCCTCCAATCCGCTGCAACAGGCTACGGAAATCACGACCGCGCGAGCCCGGTGACTCTTCAGGTCGTGCATGGCATCTTCGACTGAATCCCGGTGAAGCGTCTGATAGAGACCTTCGCCAGCCGCGTCTACGGAAGGCCGCTCGAAAGGAAGCAAGACCGTCGCAATCGGTGTGAGTCCTGCGTGCTGCGGAGAAATCCGAACCATCATTACACTCTCCTGCAGAGGGCGGCAGGAGTATGCCCGGAGCAGTCAGAGGGTCGTCATCGAACAAACAACCATCCATCGCATCGGCTGTTCTCGGTTGTCACGCCTAGCCAGGTAGCAGTCAGCAGTTGCATGGGTGTGATGGGCCAAGCGACGGAATCATGCGCCTAGCTCTTGCAGGACCGTGGACCCATGAAGATCACACTAGTGGGCAGGTTGTTACTCGGAACTCTCCTGGCTGGAACCGCCTGCACTACCGAGAGTGATTCCGCTCGCCGATCGGCTCCAGTGACGCTTGCGGTAGCTACCCAGCCTATTGCCACGGTCGCTGTAATCGATGCCGACACACTGAGTGATTCCCTCAGGATCCTCAGGGTTTCACCAGAGCCTGATGGTGGCAGCGTGGCATTTTTGTTTGCGGACCCCACTAGACAGATCACAGGAGGCCTGGCACTCGCACAGGCATCAGGTGCTCAGAAGGTGCAACTCGTCTGGCCGGACTCTGTTAGTCACCTGTGGTGGAGCAAGCCACACGAGCTGAGCTTTACCTCCGGGACAGGACAGGGAGTCCGGGTCGTAATCGACGCGCACGCCGCCCAATTACAGGCTATTCAGGGAGCTGGCTCCACACGTGAAACGATGGAGACGAGTCCTGGAAGCGCGGAGCTCATTCGGCGAAGTCTCTCGAGAGCTCAGGCATTTGTGGACTCTGTCCGCGTTCAGCCGACAGGAGCACCTCATCGCTCCACACTCCGCTACAGCGCCGACACAATTCTCATCGGCCCTGGTGATAGTCTTGCGGCAATTCACGTCATGGCTGTTGGTCCAGATGGCAGACAGGCTAATCCAACCTGGTACCTCATGTATCTCCCAAATGGCGACATGCACCCCTTGGACAGCCTCGTCGGAGCGCTCTCAGGACTTGTAGCGGATGCAGGACAATGGGGAGCAGACGGCGCCTTTTACTATGCCAAGGATCGGTCGATCTGGCGCGCACGCCCCACGGTTCACTGATATAGTTCCACGATCGTACTAATTGGTCCTTAGCGAAAAAGAGGTTATATTTTGGTAGCTTACTGATATGCGCGGCTGGACGGTCGCGGCCAATACGAACCGTAGAGGTCGAGGAAAGTCCGGGCTCCACAGGATGGACCGCCAGATAACGTCTGGGCGTCGTGAGACGACGGAAAGTGCCACAGAAAACACACCGCCGATGGCCGGCTCCTCGCCGGCTCAGGTAAGGGTGAAAAGGTGAGGTAAGAGCTCACCGCACATGTGGTAACACATGTGGCATGGTAAACCCCGGTCGGAGCAAGGCCGAATAGGCGGCGAGGGGTGATCCGCCCCGACGAAGACGCCGCGGGTAGGCTGCTAGAGAGCACGAGCGATCGCGCTCCAAGAGGAATGACCGTCCGGACGGACAACGTCCGACAGAACCCGGCTTACAGGCTGCGCATCTACTCGACTGGCCTCTTGCAGAATCACCGCAAGAGGCCAGTTATCTTGTCACCATGACTTCCCAACGAGTTTTTGCCGTCAGTCTCATCGCCATGTTAGAGCTCATCATGGCTTGCACAAGGGTTCCTTCTGCAGAGAGCCCGGACCCGGTTCCTATACCAGTCAGAAGGGACAGCGTAGCCCCAGCCATAGTGTTACGCCTACCACAGGACAGTACTCGGTACTCACTTCGACAGACTAGCTCCGTCCGAAATCTCAAAGCTCAGGACTCAGCAACGAGCGGGAATCTCACAACAACCGCAATCCTGTACTTCGTGATCGATTCAGCAGATGGCAACGGCCGTCTTTCATTCACCATCACGGCAGATTCCCTTCAAATTACGACAGAAGGGTCGATCCCCTCCCATCGTCTCGTACCTCGAAGAATCGGACCAGTCCTACAAGGATCAGTGGCTAACGGGCGCATCATAGCGATAACGGCCCTCCCTGATTCGCTCTGTGCATATAGCCACCTTCTTACTGCAGCCTTCCACCTGCTACTCCCCCGGTTACCCGCGGAGGTTTCCCTACCCCTTCCTAACCCGGTTCCGGACACCACTACGATCACATCATGTCGCGCTGGAACCCGGATTCAGCTCCAGATACACCGCCAACTTCACAGCTCCAAGCAAGCTGCACTAACGCTTACACTCGAGGAGACAGTCGAGCTCAGCGGTACTGGAATGCTTCGACGGGATTCAATCACAGTAAGCGGGCTGATCACAACGACCGGGGAAGTCATCTTTCAGCCAGACTCCCGGCTGCCACAACTCGTCCAGACTCGGTCTGACGGAAGGGTGACAGTACATCTTGCCGATTCAACAACAGTCTTCGAGCAACACTCAACACAACAGCTTCAACGACAACCTTAATCGACAAGCCGCAACGGCATAACGAGGCAGAGATATTTTGCTGGATCAGTCCATCCCATTGGCTCCACCGTTGCTGCACGTTCAGGTGCTTTGAACGTCATCCGAACTTCATCAGTGGGCATGTACCGCAGGATCTCCAGCAGGTAACTAGCATTAAATCCTATTTCGAGCGGATCCCCCTCATAGCTCACTGGTAACTCATCCTGGGCTTCACCTAAGTCTGGTGTTTGTACACTGAACTTCAGCATGGCGGCATTAAAGCCCAGCCGAATACGGTGAGTCTGATCTGATGCAATAATCGACATCCGTTTGAGCGCTTGGAACAAAGCATTCCGATCCGCAACTGCTACCCGCTCATTATCTCGAGGAATGACCTGCTCGTAGTTCGGATAGGGACCCTCAATAAGCCGTGTGTAAACAGCAGTGAAGGGAGACCGAAACCCCAAGTGGTTATCGCCCCGAGCAATTTCAAGATCCTCCTCCGCCGCAAAGAGCCGTCGGATTTGCTCCAATGCCTTTGGTGGAACGATCAAATCAGCAGCAGGTGCTCCAGCTGATTCTATTGCGAGCTCGATCTTCGCCAAGCGATGTCCATTAGTAGCCACCATACGCATGTGTCCCGGCCGCATCTCCCATAGAACGCCATTCAATATTGGTCGGCTTTCCTCTGTTGACGCAGCAAATGCAGTATGGGAAATCAGCTTCTGCAAGTCACCTGACCGTACCCGCCAGCTTTCTGAAAAACGAATAGAGGGGAAGGTCGGAAACTCATCCTTTGGTAACCCAAGGAGACGAAATCTTGTTTTCCCGCATTCCAGCGTAATTCTCTGCTCACCAGTTGCAGATATACGGACCGGAGCTGATGGTAACTCTCGAGCAATTTCTGCTAGCTTTTTTGCCGGAACAGTAATGGCTCCCTGCCCCTCTACCTCAGCAATAACCTCTGTACTTACAGCAATATCGAGATCCGTTCCTGAAAGCCGAATACCCTTCTCGGTCGTCTCAACCAATAGATTCGAGAGAACAGGCAGTGTCGTCTTTGCAGGGATCGATGCTGTTACCGCTCCAAGTCCCTCCTGCAGTTTTTCTCGAGTGATCGTAAAGCGCATTCGAGCTCCGTCCTCATGGTTGATTGCCAGTGGGCCTGGAGATGCCTATAGCTTCTCTATTTAATGCAATTGATAGTAGTAGCTATAGAGGCTGTGTACTTGTGGATAGAGGGGTGGAA
>DASRHU010000160.1:0-12182 GCA_035650335.1 Gemmatimonadaceae bacterium
CGCGCTTTCCACACCCGTGGCCCGTGGCCCGTGGCCCCTGGCCCGCGCGCGCTAGCGCGCGCTAGCTACCGCGCCGCTGTCTTCTTCCCCTCCTTCACGTAGCGATCCAGCCACGTCACCATCTCCCACAGTACGTGCCCCACCGACTCACGCGCACGATAGCCGTGTGATTCCGACGGAAGCAGGACGAATCGCACGACGCCGCCGTTCCCCTTGATCGCGGCGAACATCCGCTCCGATTGCACGGGGAAGGTGCCGGAGTTGTTGTCCGCCTCGCCGTGAATCATCAGCACGGGCTCGTTGATGCGATGCGCGAAGGTGAACGGGGACATCTTCATGTACGTGTCCTGCGCTTTCCAGAAATCGCGCTCCTCCGCCTGGAAGCCGAACGGGGTCAGGGTGCGATTGTAGGCCCCGCTGCGCGCGATGCCCGTGCGGAACAGATCCGAATGCGCCAGCAGGTTCGCCGTCATGAAGGCACCGTAGGAGTGCCCGCCGATCGCGATGCGCTCCCGGTCGGCCACGCCGCGGCGCACCACCTCATCGACGGCGGCCTGCGCGCCCGCCACCAGCTGCTCGATGTACGTGTCGTTAGGCTCGGCCGATCCTTCCCCGACGATCGGCATGGCCGGATCGTCGAGCACGCCGTAGCCCTGCGTCAGCACGAAGAGGTGCGACGCGCCTTGCGGACGGACGAACCGGTACGGTGAGCCGCGAACCTGCGCCGCGGCGGCGGCCGTCTTGAACTCCTGTGGGTACGCCCAGAAGAGGAAGGGCAGGGGCCCGCGCGACCGATCGTAGCCGGGCGGCAGGTACAGGGTCGCCGAGAGCTCGACGCCGTCCGCGCGCTTGTACTTGATGAGCTCGCGGCTGACGCCGGCGAATTGCGGCGCCGGATCCTTGAACTCCGTGAGCGCGACACTCCGCCCCGACCGCAGGTCACGGAGGAAGTAGTTAGGCGCCTCCGTCACCGACTCGCGTCGCGTGATCACCTGCCGGGCATCGGGGTCGAGCACGGCCGCGACCGCCTCGTAATACGGGGCCTGCGAGCGCCAGAGCCGCGTCGTCTTCCCGGTAGCGAGCTCGATGCGATCGAGGAACGGACGGTCGCCCTCGGCGGACGCGCCCTGACCGCTCAGGTAGGCGAACCGTCCATCGCGAGTGGTGAGCAGCACCTCGGTTCCGTGCGGGCCCGTCGTGGTCACGAAGCTCCCGGGATCGCCGTACCGATCCTCGGACGAGCGGTCGAACACGAGCCGGGGGGCAGCGCCGGGAGCGACCGCCCACGAGCGCTCGCGTCGCGACTTCCACCATCTCTCCGAGACGAGCGCGAGCCCGTCACTGCGCCAGGTGACGTCGTTGACGCGATAGCCGACATCGAGCACCGTGCGCGGCTCGCCAGCAAACGGCGCTTCCAGCTGTACGAGTCGGTCGCGACGCTCCATCGCCCGCGCCGGATCTCCAGCGTCGAGCGCCTCGATCCAGACGAGCGTCGCCGGCGCGTCACTGCGCCAATCGGGATTACGTGGCCCCGGCACCACCGCATCGAAGGCGATCGGCATCTCCTCGATGAGCGGCCGGTCGGTCACGCGCTTCACGAGTCGCCCGTCGAGATCCCAGATATCGATGCGCTGCGGGAAACGGCCGACCGGCACGACGTAGGAGAAGGGACGATGAGCGGTCTCGACGAGCAGATAGCGGCCGTCCGGCGAGGGCTCGGCGCCACGGTGCATGCCAGCCTCTCCGATGAGACGGGCCGGCCCATCGATCGGCACGATCGCGATGCGGTTCGTCGCATGATATTCGAACAGCGTCTCATCGGATGGCTTCTCGAGAAGATCCTGGTAGGTGCGGTTAGGCGCCGCCCGACCGACGGCCTCCTGGATGACCGGTCCGGTCGGCGTCGTGGACACCTCGGGTGGTGCTCCGCGATCCGGCGGAATCACCTTGCACGCCAGCCGCGTGGCGTCGATCCAGCTGCACGGCGATCCGTAACTCGCGTTGAGGCGTGGCGCATCGAGGCGGCGCGCCGCCCCCGTCGCGACATCCGCGACCCAGATGTGCACGGCGCTGTCAGTCGTCACGGTGAACGCCACCCGCTTCGAGTCCTCCGACCAGAACGGAAAACCGATGCGCGCCCCCGCGGGGGTCTCAATGCGACGCTGCTGAACCGCGCGCCCGCGCGTCGGAATCGAGCGAACGGAAAGCCCCGTTCCCGTGATCTCCCGCGACGGTCCTCCCGTTCGCGGATTGATTCTCAGCCCGGCGAGGCGCAGCTCCGGCTCCGACACCTCGGCGATCGGCGGGAGGCCGGCGCGCTCGTAGAGCAGCAACCACGCGCGATCGGGGCTGACGAAGACGGCCGGCGTCTGCGGTGCATCGAGGATGTCGGCAATTGGGGCCGGCGGTTGCCGATACGCCTGCTGCTGCGCCGGGAGCAGAGAGGGCAGGGCGAGGAACAGAAGGACGGTGAGACGCATCATGGTGAGCCCCAGGTCGGCGAGGTTGTCAAGGTCGTCAAGGTCGTCCAGGTCGACAAGGGTACGTTCCCGCGCCTGATTCCGTTGTACCTCGACAACCTCGACGACCTCGACAACCTGGTTAAAACCCGGTAAGACCCTGGGCGGCCATCTTGCGCACCTCCCCGCGGCGGCCGTACACAAGAGCGACCGTCAGACACTCCCCCTCTCCCCAGCGGGCTATGCGTTCACTCCTTCTCGCCGCCCTCGCGGCATTCACGGTTCTGCCGGCTGCCGCACAGGACACCAAGGCCGACTCCGCCAAAAAAGAGCTGCCGCTCAAGACGGAACGCGCGGTCAAGCTCACGACCGACGAGGGAACCTGGCTCTCGCTCGACGTCTCGCCAGACGGGCGCACGATCGCCTTCGAGATGGTCGGCGACATCTATACGGTGGCCGTGAGCGGGGGACAGGCGACGCGCATCACCGACGGCCTCGCCTTCGATGCGCAGCCGCGCTATTCACCCGACGGGAAGCAGATCGTCTTCGTCAGCGATCGGTCCGGGTCGGACAACCTCTGGGTGATGGACGCCGACGGCAAGAACGCGAAGGCGGTCACGAAAGGGGAGAAGACGCAGTACGTCTCCCCCGAGTGGACACCCGACGGGAAGTTCATCGTCGTCTCGCGGAACGCGGCCCAGTTCGTTCCGCAGTACGATCTGTACCTCTATCACAAGGACGGCGGGGCGGGGATCAAGATGACGGGGACCGCGCCGCCACCGAGCGGGCCGCCCGATCCCTTCGCGCCGCCGGTGCCTAACAACTACGTCGGCCCCGCGTTCGGTAGCAACGGGCGCTACGTGTACGTCGCCGCGCGACAGGGTGCGGGCGGGTACAATCAGACATCCTTCGGCTGGCAGATCGCGGTCTACGATCGCGAGACGGGGCAGATCCACGCCCGGACGGACGCCCTCGGCGGCGCCATGCGTCCCATCGTCAGCCCGGATGGAAAATGGCTGGTGTACGGTACGCGTGCGGACAGCGTCACGTCGCTGCGCCTGCGGGACCTCACCACCGGCGACGAACGCTGGCTCGTCCAGAGCGTGCAGCGCGACGATCAGGAATCGCGCTTCACACGCGACCTCCTGCCGGGGTCGGCGTTCACCCCGGATGGCCGGACGCTCATCACGTCGTACGGTGGGAAGATCTGGCGCGTGGATGTGCAGTCCGGACGCTCCGTGCAGGTTCCCTTCACCGCGGCGATCGATGTCGCCCTCGGTCCGCTCTCGAAGTTCGAGTATCGCCTGAACGACACGACGCTCACGGTGCAGCAGATTCGCGGCGCACGACCATCTCCCGATGGGAAGCGGCTGTCGTTCACCGCGCTCGACAAGGTGTGGGTGATGGACCTGCCGCGCGGGACGCCACGGCGCCTGACGAGCACCGGGCGCGGCATCGGTGAGCATTCGCCGGTGTGGTCGCCCGATGGGCGATACGTCGCCTATGTGACGTGGACCGACCAGGGCGGGGACGTCATGCGCGTCCGTGTCGATGGACGCGCGCAGCCCGAGCGCCTGACGAGACAACAGGCATTCTACGAGCAGCTGAACTACTCGCCCGACGGCCAGCGCCTCGTCGTCGCCCGCGGTCCACGCCAGGAGCGCGTCGAGCACGAGGAGTTCACCCGTAACCCATACGCGGCGGGCGTGGAGCTCGTGTGGCTGCCCGCGACGGGTGGCGACGCGCGCGTCATTGCGCCGATGACGTTCTACGGGTATCCACACTTCGCGCGCGACAACGACCGCGTCTACCTCTACGATCCTCGCGACGGGCTCGTGTCGATGCGGTTCGATGGGACCGACCGGAAGGCGCACATCAAGGTGACGGGGAATCCGGACGCCCGCCGCAACCCGCCGCGACCGAATCCCGCCGATGAGATCCTCGTTTCGCCCGACGGCGATCGTGTGCTCGCGCAGGTCGACGGCAACGTCTACGTGCTCGCGATTCCGGTGATCGGCGGACAGACGCCCACCGTCAACGTCGCGAATCCGGCGAACGCACAGGTGCCCGCGCGGCGCCTCACGCGCATCGGTGGTGACTTCGTCGGCTGGTTCCGCGACGGCCAGCGCGTGCACTACTCGATCGGCCACTCGTACTTCGTCTACGACCTTCCTCGCGCTGATTCGCTGCAGCGCGACTCCATTGCGCGCGCCGATTCCGCGAAGCGCGTCTCGGCCGCGGCGCGCGGTGATTCCGCGCGCGTCGACACGGCGCGCGCCGGCCGCCCGCCCGCGGAGAACGTTGCCCGGACGCCGGCGGATTCCCTCAAGGTTGCCCGGGCCGATACCGGCAAGGCGAGCAAGCCGGCGTACGAGCCCGAGCGCGTGGACGTGCTCATCACCGTCCAGCGCGACCGGCCGAAAGGCACCGTGGTGCTTCGCGGTGGAAAGGCGATCACGATGAAGGGCGACGAGGTCATCGAGAACGCGGACATCGTCGTCACCGACAACCGCATCACGGCAGTCGGTGCCCGCGGTGCCGTGACGATCCCGCAGGGCGCGCGGATCATCGACGTCTCCGGCAAGACCATCATGCCGGGATGGGTGGACATCCACGCGCACATGTGGCCGGGCTTCGGCATCCACCCCGTGCAGCCGTGGGAGTACTACGCGAATCTCGCCTACGGCGTCACGACGACGCGTGATCCGCAAACGTCGACCACCGACGTCCTCTCCTACGGCGATCTCGTCGAGACGGGCGACATGATCGGCCCTCGCGTGTTCTCGACCGGGCCAGGGGTCTTCTGGTCCGACGACATCAAGAGCCTCGACGATGCGCGTGATGTGCTGAAGCGCTACACCGAATTCTATGGAATCAAGACGATCAAGCAGTACATGGTCGGTGATCGCAAGGTTCGCCAATGGGTCATCATCGCGGCGAAGGAGCTCGGCCTAACGCCGACGCTCGAGGGCGGGCTCGACTTCAAGAAGAACCTCACCGAAGCGATCGACGGCTACGCCGGCATCGAGCACTCGCTGCCGATCGCGCCGCTGTACAACGACGTCGTCACGCTTCTCGCGCAGAGCGGCGTGACTTACACGCCGACGCTGCTCGTGCAATACGGCGGCCCGTGGGCCGAGAATTACTGGTATCAGCGCCACGACGTTCTGAAAGACGCCAAGCTCGGGCGCTGGGTACCGAAGACCGAGCTCATGCGTCGCGGGCTCCGGAGACAGGGGTGGTGGCACGAGAGTCAGTACTCGTTCAAGCTCCTCGCCGAGCAGGCGAAGAAGATCGTCGACGCCGGTGGTCGCGTGGGCCTGGGAGGACACGGGCAACTCCAGGGACTCGGCGTTCATTGGGAGTTGTGGTCCATCGCGTCGGGGGGGATGAAGAATCACGACGTGCTTCGAGTCGGCACGGTGTTCGGGGCGGACGCGATCGGATTCGGGAAGGAGCTCGGCACGCTCGAGGGCGGAAAGCTCGCGGACCTGCAGGTGCTCGATGCGAATCCGCTGGAGGACATCCGCAACACGAACACCGTCCGCTACGTAATGAAGAATGGGCGGCTGTATGAGGCCGAGACGCTCACGGAGATCTGGCCAAGACAGCGGCCGATCGAGCGGCCGTGGTGGTGGGAGCCGGAGCGTCCGGTCGCGGCGGGTGCCTCCTCGCCGTAACCGGTGGGTGAATACGGGGTTCCTGCGGCCGCCGAGTTCGTGGCGGCCGCTTTTCTTGTGTGACGGGTGGCATCGTAATCGTCATGTACACGATGTATTGTGTGATGGGTGGTGATGACGCGGGCACGGCGGCGATGAAGGAGGTTTCGGAATGTTTGTGCAGCAGGCAGGCGGAATCGTATGGCGCGCGGCCGATGCCGGCGCAGAAGTGTTGGTCGTCAGCGGGAAAGACGAAGGGGCGCAGTGGATCTTTCCGCGGGGCGACGTCGAAGCGGGCGAGTCGCCGGCGGAAGCGGCTGAGCGGCAGGTACGCGAGGAAGCTGGGATCGCGAGCCGCGTCGTCGCGCCGGCGGGCGAGCTCGAGTTCGCGGATCGCGGAAAGCATTTACGCGTCACCTATTTTCTCCTCGAGGTGACGAAGCGCGTCGGCGAAGGCGATGGCCGAGCAGTGACGTGGCGCACGATCGACGAGGCTTTGGAGACGCTGACCTTCGAGGGGACGCGGCGACTGTTGCGCGCCTTTCGGCGGAAGATCGAGGCGCACGCGCGGCGCGCGCGCGGGCCTCAGACGGCGTGAAGTAGGGGTCAGGAGACAGGAGTCAGGAGTCAGGGGCGGTAAGGCAAACGGCGGCGCATTCGCGCCGCCGTTTGCTCATCTGATGAGCGCGTCTGCCGCGAAGCGGCGACGCGCCTTACCGCCCCTGACTCCTGACTCCTGACTCCTGACTCCTGACTCCTGCCTCCTGACTCCTGCCTCCTGACTCCTTACGGCATAGTGAACGCCTGACCCGACACCCCGCCCGCGCCCGATGCGCCCTGGCTGAAACCACCGGCGCCGGGCGACCCGATCTGATACGTGTTCGCGCCGATCGTCACGGTGCTCGCGGCGTCCTTCACGATTCCAATCGACGGTCCGCCGCCACCTCCGCCTCCATGCCCGCCGTCGCCTCCGGTGCCGCCACGGCCGCCGCTTCCGCCGTTACCGCCACCGTTGCAGCCGCCCCCACCTTGGCCGCCGAGTCCGCCAGGCCCGCCGTTACCGCCGACCCCACCAGGTCCGCCCACACCACCGTCATTTGTGATGATCTCGTTGTTCGAAATCGTGATGCCCGTCGACGCCATAACGAGTACGGCGAATGACGCAGCTCCCCCTCTACCTCGCTGGCCGAGGTTGCCTCCCCCACCGCTCGCGCCGCCGCCCCCACCACCGCCTCCCGCTCCGGCGGCCGTTCCACCACCACCACCGCCACCGCCACCGCCACTTCCGGAGGTCCCGGACGTCCCGTCGGTGCCATCAGCAGGCACGTAGCCGGCGGTGGACAGCGTGCCGATTTGCGCACCACCGGTGCCGTTGGTGCCACCTGCCCCGTCGGTGCCTGGCGTCCCACTGCCACCCGCAGGCGCTGCGGTCGTACCGCCAGAACCGCCCGCGCCGCCGGCGAGTGCGCCCGCGTCAGCTCCATTCGTCCCGCTCTCACCGCTGACGTTCACCGATCCACCGTTTCCGCCGTTGCCACCCGCGACACCCAGCTGCGAGCCGGCGCTTGGTGGCCCGGGCTGTCCACCCACCCCACGCGCGCCGCCGTTCGGGCAAGACGCATTCGTGCCCGGAGCGCCCGGGAGTCCGCCAACGCCGTTGAAGCCGAACTGTCCGCCCGAGCCTGCCCCCGCATCACCAGCGATGATCTGATTGTTGGTGATCGTGATGTTTTGCGTCTGACGCAGGAAAACAGTGTGAACGCTGAGTCCGGTCGCGAGCGCTTCGGGCGGTGTGCTGATGCGCAACCCATCGATCGTGATGTTCGAGACGTTGAGCCCGAGCACCGTGATCATCGTCGTACCACCGGTGAGCATCACCGGGTGGTTGGCGGGATCGCGGAGCCAGGTTCCGGTCGCGAAGCCGCCGTAAATGCTGACACCCTCCTGCAGTCCAATGGTCTCGGGGTACGTGCCATTGGAGATGTAGACGTCCGCTCCGCCGCCCATGGTGGTGGCGAGCCCCAGGCCGCGGACGACCGTTTTCACCGGCGAGCCTCGCGTGCCCGGATTGACGTCGTCGCCGAGTGGGCTGACGAAGATGGCGCGCGTCTTGTCTTCCATGACGTTGATCTGGACGACGGACGCCTGACTCTCCTTGCCGAACTCGTCGGTGACGCGCAGCTCGAAGCGCACCGTCGATACCGCCGCAGGCGCCGTGAAGGTTGGCGTCTGCCCGGTGAGGAAACCGGTGCCACTGGTGACGTCGGGTCCGAACACCTGCGTCCACCGATACGTCACCGCGTGACCTTCCGGATCGTTCGCGCTTCCAGCGAGCGTCACCTGCTCGCCACGATTCACATCCTGCGCGGGACCCGCGTTGGCGGCGGGCGCCGCGTTGGACAGCGTCCTGAAGCCCCACGCATGCGGGGCGGCGAGGGGAGCACCGTCCACATCCGTGATTCCCGTCGTCAGTACGACGCTGTAGCTCGTGTCGAAGAGAAGAGGCGCGGCGGGAGTGAACGTGACGACGGCGCCATTGACCGTGATCGTGCCAGTGATCGGAGCACCAGGTGTTGGCGAGACCTGGAAGGTCGTCGCCGTCACCGACGAGGCGGCAACCGGCTCGGAGAATGTCGCGGAGATGGTCGTGTTCCGCGCGACATCGGTCGCGTTGGGGACGGGCGTCGTCGATGTGACCGTCGGCGCGGCATTCACCACCGTCGTGAACGTCCAGCTGTGCGCCGACGACAGCGCGTTACCCGCGACATCCTTGATGCCGGTGGTGAGGCGCGCAGTATACGTCGTCCCGAAAGCGAGCGGCGCCGAGGGAGTCAGCGTCGCCGACGTCGCGCTCGACGCGTTGACGGTGGCGGCCACCGGCGCACCGCCTGCCGGCGTCAGCGTGAACGTGGTCGTGGAGATCGACGTGCTTGTGACCGGCTCGGAGAAGGTCGCCGTGACAGTCGTGTTTCGCGCGACGCCCGTGGCGCCAGCCGTCGGCGTCGTGGAGATGACGGTTGGAGGCGTGCGATCGCCTTCAGCGCCATCTCCGTCGCAAAAGGTGAGAGCGGGCGCGAGCAGCAGAAGCACGCGGCCGAGATGAGCGCGGGGAGTCATAACGAGTGAACGGTGAAGGCGTCGAAGAAAACAGATGTTGGGGCACCGAAGGATTACCCGGGGACCATCGGGAGTCAAAGGCGGTCACGAAAGGTTTACAGCGCGTCACCGTTGGGACGCGGAGGTTATTGTAGGGGACCCGGACAGGCCGAGGAGAGCGCGATGCTCGAGGAACTGGAAACGCCCGCCCCAGTCGTCGATCTCGACCGCATGGAGCGGAACCTGGATCGCATGGCGGCGTACGCGGCGGCGCACGGACTGGCGCTGCGTCCGCACATCAAGACCCACAAGACACCCTGGCTGGCGACGGAGCAGCTGCGTCGAGGCGCGATCGGCGTCACCTGCGCGACGCCTCGTGAGGCCGAGGTGATGAGTGAGGTCGCTGCGGACCTCCTGGTCGCATATCCCGCGGTCGGGACCTCGAAGGCGCGGCGCGTGGCCGGGCTCCCCGCCGACGTGCGTGTGACGGTGGCACTCGATTCGACTCGTGCCGCCAACGACCTCGCCGAGGCCGCTCGTGAGGCGGGACGCCGGGTAGGGGTGCTCGTGGAGTGCGACATGGGGATGCGTCGCGTCGGGGTGCAGACGCCGGAGGACGCGGTTGCGCTCGTCAGGCACGTGAGCGCGCGGCCCGAGCTCGACTACGCGGGCATCGCCTTTTATCCCGGCCACATTCGCGAGCCGGTCGACCGGCAGGACTCGGCCCTGCGCGAGCTCTCGCACCGGCTCGAAGGAACAACGAGCGCGCTCCGCAAGACGGGGCTGGAGCCGCGCGTCGTCAGCGGGGGCTCGACCCCCACCGCGCTGCGCACGCACGAGATCCCGGGCGTGACCGAGATGCGCCCGGGCACGTACATCTACAACGATCGCACCACGGCCGCGATCGGCGCGTGCACCATGGATGACTGCGCGCTCACGGTGCTGGCGACGGTCGTGAGTACCGCGGTGCCCGGTCAGGCGGTGATCGACGCCGGCAGCAAGGCGCTCGGGCGAGAGCCGATGCGCGGCACGGAGGGGGACGGATTCGGCGTCGTGCTCGATCATCAGGAGGTGCCGGTGCGCGGCATGTCGGAGGAGCACGGGTTGCTCGACCTCTCGAGCACGACCTGGCGGCCGGCCGTCGGCGATCGGGTGCGCATCGTTCCAAACCACGTGTGCATCGTGGTCCATCTCTTCGACGTCGTGCATGGAATGCGACGCGGTGCCGTCGAGACGAGCTGGCCGGTGGCGGCGCGTGGGCGGGCAGCACCTTCCGCGGTGCTGGGCTGAGCGTTCAAGCCAATGAGGAACGATGGACGGGGCCGAGGAAGCCACATCGGGACGCTTGTCAAATTCCTCGGTCCTCTTTCATCGTTCATTCTTGAGGCCTCCGACCACCTGTTTTCACCTCGAGCGTTCAAGATGCGAACTACGAATCTCGCCTTTCTCGCCTTACTCGCCGTCTCCGCACTTCAGCCGGTCGGCGCTCAAGGCACCGATCCCCATTTGGCGCGGGCACGGCGGATACTTCGCTCGACGCCGCTCATCGACGGGCATAACGACCTGCCGTGGGCCATTCGCTCGGATTCGGTCGCGCGGCACGACGTCGAGAAGTACGACCTGCGGAAGAAGACGCCCGGACATACCGACCTCGCGCGCCTCAAGGCCGGAATGGTCGGCGGGCAATTCTGGTCCGTCTACATCCCGGCGAATGTCCGCGATTCCGGATACGCCCGGGTGCAGCTCGAGCAGATCGACATCGCCCGACAGGTGATCGCGAAGTACCCGGAGATCGAGTGGGCGCTCACCGCCGACGCCTTGCGCGCGAGCCACGCACGCGGGCGCATCGGCTCACTCCTCGGCGTCGAGGGCGGCCACGCGATCGAGAACTCACTCGGTGCGCTTCGGGGCTATTACGACCTTGGCGCGCGCTACATGACGCTCACGCACTCGGCCACCATCGATTGGGCCGACTCGGGCACCGATACCGCGCGACATGGAGGTCTCACGAAGTTCGGCGAAGAGGTCGTCCGCGAGATGAACCGGCTCGGGATGCTCGTGGACCTGTCGCACGTGTCGCCGGGCACGATGAGCGACGCGCTCAACGTCAGCGAGGCGCCGGTGATCTTCTCGCACTCCTCGGCGCGCGCGGTCACCGATGTGCCGCGCAACGTCCCCGACTCGATTCTCAAGCGACTGCCGCAGAACGGCGGAATCGTGATGGTGACGTTCGTTCCGGGATTCGTGTCTCGACAGGTCGCGGAGTACGGCAGCGAGATGCAGCGCGTGAACGCGGAGCTTCGCCAGCGATTTGCCGGCGATGACGCGGCGCGGCGCCGCGAGCTGGAGGCGTGGCGGCAGTCGCACCCGACGCCGAAGGCCACGCTCAAGGATGTCGCCGACCACATCGACCACATTCGCAAGGTCGCCGGCCCCGACCACGTCGGGATCGGTGGCGACTTCGATGGAATCAGCGAGGTGCCCGTCGGGCTCGAGGATGTGTCGACGTATCCGGCACTGTTCGCGGAGCTGTCGCGTCGCGGCTGGTCCGAGGCCGACCTGCGGAAGCTCGCCGGCGAGAACCTTCTGCGGGTGCTGAAGCGGGCCGAAGCAGTGTCCGCGCGGCTGAAGCGAGAGCGCTCGCCGTCGACGAGGACCATTCAGGAGCTGGACGGCACACGGACGTGACCGAGCTGCCCATGTCCGGTGACGAAGTCATCGTGGCACTGGGGAGTGCCCTCTTCGCGCTCTTCGTGTGGGGACGCTGGATGATCGGGCCGATGCGGTTGCGGCGGCTCGGCGCACCGGCGACGGGCTCCCGCTTGCTGACGGTCGCGCCGCTCCTCTGCCTGGTGCTTCTCTTCGCCGTGCTGCGGACGCTCGCATCGCACGACGTCCGCGACGATCCGCGCTACCTGGTCATGTACCTCGCGTTAGGCGCAGCCTGGCTGGCGGTGGCGATGATGCT
>DASRHU010000161.1:0-10003 GCA_035650335.1 Gemmatimonadaceae bacterium
GATGACGAGCCCGGTGGCGCCGCGGTCGAGGCGCTGGCGGAGCGTTCGCAACAGCTGCCAGTGGCGGGGGATGTGCCGAATGACCTCGACGAATCCCATCACCGCCATGCGCTCGACATCCTCGAGCAGAGTCACCCCCGCCTCACGCATCCGCGATCCGCCAACGCCGGACATTGGGCGATCGGGCTGGAGGCGGTGAATCGCCGCGGCGACTCCCGCCGCGTGAAGGTCGCCGGACGTTTCGCCGGCGACGAACAGAATCTCACGCACGAACGGCGCCTGCGAGGGACGGGAGCGTGCGCTCGATTTCCCGGTTGATGCGCAGCGCCACGGCCAGCGCTTCGCGGCCGTCATCGCCCGACGCGATGTCTCCCGCATCACCGCGCAGCGCCGCGATGAAGCTCTCGAGCTCCAGACGAAGCGGCTCACCCTCCGGGGCGTCGAGCACGACACGCTCGACGAACGCCTCCAGCTCCAACGGCGCTTTCGCGAGCGCCGAGAAATCGACGTCGGTGCGGAGTCGATAGAACTCGCCGGTGCCGGCACCCAGGTCGAGCGAGAGGTATCCCGTTCGCTGGAAGATGCGGATCTTCCGCAGCCGCTCGCGCGAGACCCGGCTGGCGGTGATGTTCGCGACCGCGCCGGACGCGAACGTCAGGCGTGCGTTGGCGATGTCGACTGACGGAGTGAGCACAGGCACACCGACCGCCTGGAGATCGTCCACGTGTCCACCGACGAGGGTTCGCACGAGATCGATGTCGTGGATCATCAGGTCGAGCACGACCGCGACGTCGGAGCCCCGTGGATTGAACGGCGCGAGGCGATCGCTCTCGATGAAGCGCGGCCCGTCGATGAATGGAAGCGCGCCACGAATCGCGCGATTGAAGCGCTCCACGTGCCCGGTCTGAATCGTCGCGCCGGTTCGGTTCGCGGTCGCCAGCAGATCGTCGGCCTCGTCCAGCGTCGTCGCGATCGGCTTCTCGATCATCACGTGAATCCCGCGCTCGAGCGCAGCCTTGGCCACGGCGTGATGCCCCGGCGTGGGAACGACCACCGTGACCGCGTCGACCGCATCGAGCAGCGTATCGAGCGTCGGCATCGTCGGAACGCCGAGCTCGGCGCTCACCTGCTGGGCGCGATCAGGGCGGACTTCGTGGAAGCCGACGAGTCGCGCGCCAGCGACGTCCCGCAGGATGCGCACGTGATGCTGGCCGAGGCTTCCGGCACCGATCACACCGACGCGGATGTCGGCGCTCAGATCACCACTCCGCGCTGACTGGCGTCGACGAACTGGAGGAAATGCTTGACCTCGGGAGTCATCGTGAGCTCCGACTGCGCGCGCTCCAGCGCCTGCGAGACGTTGAGCTCCGATCGGAAGAACAGTCGATAGGCGCGCTTGAGCTCGCGAATCACATCGGGATCGAAATTGTTGCGCTGGAGTCCGACGGAGTTCAGCCCGTACAACTTCACGGGGTTCCCCACCGCCTTGAGATAGGGCGGTATATCCTTGGCGACGCGCGACATCCCGCCAACGAACGCGTGCGTCCCGATGCGGGCGAACTGGTGCACGGCCGTCAGCCCGGAGATGATCGCCCGATCCTCGACGGTCACGTGTCCGGCGAGCTGCACGCCGTTGGCGAGGATCACGCCGTCCCCAACGTGGCAGTCGTGCGCCAGGTGCACGTACGACATGATGAAGCTCCCTTTCCCGACGCTCGTCTTCCAGGACTGGGACGTTCCGCGGTTGATCGTCGAGTATTCGCGCACGACGCTTCCCTCGCCGATCTCGACGGTCGTGGTCTCCCCCTTGAATTTGAGGTCCTGCGGATCGCCACCGATCACCGAGCCCACCCCGATGCGCACGCCGCGCGCGAGGCGGACGTGGCGCTCGAGCGTGGCCCGCGCGGCGATCACGCATCCGTCGCCAACCTCGCAATCGTCGCCGATGATGGCGAACGGCCCCACCTCGACGTCATCGCCGAGCCGGGCATCGCGCGCCACGATCGCGCTCGGATGCACGCGCGCAGTCATTTGTCGCGCACCATCGCGCCCATGTCGGCCTCGGCGGCGATATCGCCGTCCACTCGCGCAATACCGTGCATCTTGCACGTCGCGCCACGCAGCTGCGTCACCTCGAGCTCGAAGCGCAGCTGGTCGCCCGGGCGCACGGGGCGGCGGAACCGCACGTTGTCGAGCGAGATGAAGTACACGACCTTCTTTTCGGGATCGTCCACGAGCCCCATGAGGAGAATCCCACCCACCTGCGCCATCGCCTCGATGATCAACACCCCGGGCATGATCGGATGCCCCGGAAAGTGCCCCTGAAAGAAGGGCTCGTTGATCGTGACGTTCTTGATGCCGACGATGCGTTTCTTCTCTTCCATCTCCAGCACGCGATCGACGAAGAGAAACGGGTACCGGTGCGGGAGCACCTTCATGATGTCATTGATGTCGAACATCCGCGTCTCCTTCGCGGCGGAAGTAGTCATCGCTCGCACCAGCGCCAGCGTTCCCCGGTGGCTGGGCTTGATCGCCGTCACGTGCGCGCGCACACGTCGTCCGGCGAGCGCCAGGTCCCCCACACAATCGAGCGCCTTGTGGCGCAGGAACTCGTCAGGCCATCGCAGCGTGGTTCCCACCACGCCGTCGTCATCGAGCACGACGGCGTTCTCCGTGGTCGCGCCCCGGATCAACCCCATCGTGCGCAGGGCCTCGACCTCGTGGACGAACCCGAACGTCCGAGCGCCCGCAAGATCGCGTACGAAGCTACTCGGCGATACCTGGTACCGCCCAGTCTGTCGCCCGATCAGGGGGTGCGGGAAGTCGATCGTGATGTCGAGCGACAGCGCCGCGGCCGGCCGGGCTTCGTAGACTGCGTCGCCATCGACCACGCGGACAGGGCTCCGCAGCTCGAGGTATTCCACGGTGCCGTCGCGTTCGACGATGCCCGCACGCTCGATCGCGTCGACGAACGGCTGAGCGCTCCCGTCCATGATCGGCGGCTCGCTCGCGTCGAGCTCGATCAGGAGGTCGTCGATCTCCTGGCCGGCGACCGCGGCCAGCACGTGCTCCACGGTGTGAAACGCGGCGGTGCCGGATCCGAGCTGGGTGCGTCGCTCGACCTGCACGGCGTGCTCGATGTGGGCGGGTATCGGCGCGGCGTCGGGAAGGTCGACCCGTCGGAAGCGAACGCCGCTTCCCGGCTCGGCGGGCGCGAATGTCAGGCGTACGGGTTTGCCCAGGTGCAGCCCCACCCCGTCGAGCGTGACCGGCTGCGATACTCCGCGACGGCCGCTCACCGCTGCTCGCGATCGATGAGACGCTCGAGCGCCTTGATGATGCCGGCCAGCTTGAACAGCGCCGCATGCGCCCTCAGCATCTCGCGATGAGGTCTGGCGGGATATCCCGACCAGGTCTCGCCCGCCGGCACGTCGCCGAACACGCCCGCCTGCGCCGCGAGCCTGGCGCCCTTCCCGACGGTGAGGTGCCCCGCAAGCCCGACCTGCCCCGCGAGGATGACGCCGTCCTCGACGTGCGTCGATCCGGCGATGCCCACCTGAGCCATGATCAGGCACAGGGCACCGATGCGCACGTTGTGACCGATGTGCACGAGGTTGTCGATCTTGGTTCCCGGGCCGATGACGGTGTCGTCGATGCTGCCGCGATCGATTGTCGTGTTGGCGCCGATCTCCACGTCGTCGCCGATCACACATCGCCCCACGTGAGGGATCTTCTCGTGCGCGCCCTCGTGAAAGACGTAGCCGAACCCGTCGCTGCCGATCCGCACCCCGGAATGAATGATCGCCCGACGGCCAACGACGGCCCGCGGGTAGACGGTCACGTTCGAATAGAGATGCGTGTCCTCGCCCAGGCGGGAGCTCTCCCCGATCACGCTGCCCGCGCCAACGGTCACCCGGTCGCCGAGTGAGGCGTTAGGCTCGATGACGACGTGCGGGCCAATGGCCACGTCGTGTCCGACGTCGGCGCCACGTCCGATCACCGCGGTCGCGTGAACCCCGGGACGGCGCGGAGGCGACACGTAGAGCGCGGGCAACACGCGCAGCATGGCCTCGTGTGGTCGCGCCACGACAATGCGCGCCCGCACGTCGCCGTGCTCGTCAGCCAGCTCGGGGCTGACGAGGGCAACCGCCGCGCGCGTTTTCGAGAAGAGCGGCGCGTACCGAGCCGTCGCCAGAAAGGTGAGATCGGTGTCGCCCGCGCGATCCAGCGGCGCCACGGAGGTGACGCGTGTGCCACCATCGCCTCGCAGCTCGCCGCCCACGAGCTCGGCGATGGCCTCGGCGGTGAGGAGCCTGGGCCCCTCACCGCCGGAGATCGTGTCCAATGCCTTCTTCTCGCTCAACGCGGCTTGGGCCGCTGCACTCCGCTGGGCTGCTGGGCGCCAGGAGCGGGAGGCCGCTGTGCCCCGGCCGGACGCGCTGCCGCCGTCGGCGGACCCGCCGCGCGGAGCCGCGCCAGCACCTTGTCGGTGAGATCCAGATTCTTGTCTGCGGCCACGACGACACCCGCCTGGTTCTCGGCGTCGAAGATCATCGTGTATCCCTCGGCGGCGCGCAGCTCGTCGATCACCTTGTTGATCTGCTCCATGATCGGACGAACGAGCTCAGCCTCGCGCTGCCGCACCTGCGTCTGCAGCTCCTGCGTGCGGCGCTGATACTCCTCCTCCTTCGTACGAATGTCCTTCTGGCGCGCCTCCTTCGCCTGCGGCGACAGTGAGACCTCCTGCTTGTTGTAGTCGGCGATGAGCGCGTTCAGCGAATCCCCCATGCGCTGCACCTGCGCCCGATACGTCGCCATTTCCTTCTCGAACTGCGACTCGGCGGCCTCGCGGCCTGGCGCGTTCGCCAGAATCGTTTGCGACTTGATGTAGCCGATCTTCACCTGCGTCTGCGCCGCCACCGCGGTCGCGCTGAAGATCATCAGTGCGAGCGCCACCGCGCTCGCGCGAGCCATGCCAGCCATGATCACTCCGTCAGTAGAGATTGCCGAGCCGGAAATGCAGCTCCCATTTGGGATCCGGTCGTCCGAAAATGTCCGTCCGATCGAAGCCGTAGGCCCAGTCGAGCCCGAGCGGACCCAGCGGCGTAATGAGCGAAACACCAAGCCCCGCACCGCGGAACAGGCGCGTCGGGTCGAACTCGCGCGGGTGATCCCAAATGTTGCCCGCGTCGAAGAACAAGTTCAAATACACCTGAGAGTTCAGCCGGAGCCCGAGCTCCGCCGTCGTCGAGAAGTACGCGTCGCCAAAGGACGCGCGGGTCTGCTGCTCGTTGGGATCGTACCCATTCGGCGTGATCGAGAACTCCTTGTAGCCGCGCAGCGGCTCGCCGAACATCACGCCGCCAAGCCCGAACTTCTGGGACACGATGAACGCGCCGACGTCGCCGAACACGGCGCCGGCCCGCGCCGACAGGCCGAGCGTGAATTGCAGCGGCTGGCTTCCCGGACGCTCGCCCCCGAGCGTCCAGAGCGGCGCGTACGCCTTGAGCTCGGTGGTGTACCGCTGGAACGCCGTGTTGCCGCCTAACGGGCCGCCGTTGAACGACGCCGAGAACGACTGCAGGGAGCCCGCCGTCGCGAACGGCAGTCCAATGCGCGTGTCGCGCTGCGCCGACACGCCGAGCGTCGAGCGGAAGCCCTCCCCCGACGTCAGGATCGTCGTGTCCTGATCGAAAATGCCGCCCCGCTGCTCGACGCGCTCACCACCGTACGAGAGGAAGACACGCGTGAACGGCGACCGCGGCACCGGGAAGCCGAACTGGAGCGACCCGCCGGACAGCACGGAGCGCCCGTAATCCTCGACGATGTAGCGGAGCCGGCGATGGTAGACGCTCACCGTTCCGGAAATGCGCGACTGGCGAATCGCGGGATCGGTGAAGCTGAGCGAGAACTCCTTCTGGTTCGCGCCGAACTGCCACTGAAGCGAGGCGCGCTTGCACTGTCCGAAGAGGTTCGGCTGATCGAGACCGAGGAATCCACCGACGCCGGTCCCTTCACCGACCGACGCGCCGAAGTTGATGCTTCCGGTGCGCTTCTCCTTCACCGCGAAGATGATGTCGACGTCACCCTCCTCGCCGGCGGGGCGCGTATCGGGCGGTGGAAGCGGTGTTTCGAAGAACCCGAGGTTCGCGATGTTCTGATAGGATCGAACGAGCCGATCCTGGTTGAACACATCGCCGGGGAGAATCAGCAGCGCGTCGCGTATGCACGCTTCCGTCGTGTAGTCGTTCCCGACGATGTCCACGCGGTTCACGATCGCCGGCGACCGCTCGGTGATCTCCCACCGCAGATTGACGACCGGAACCGAGTCGGAGCCGGCCTTCACGCGATCGATGACCGGCACCACCTGCGCGTAGATGTAGCCCTCATTGCTGTACGCCGTCCGGAGCTTGTCCGTCGCGTCCTGCCACTGCGTCTGATCGAATACGTTCCGCGGGCGCGAGCCGGGCGTCAGGAGATCGCGCATCCGCTCGGTCAGCGTCGGCGAGAGATCACCGAAAGGATAGAACCGCTGGATGGCCTCGGTGGGAAAGTGGTGATTGCCCACCACCTCGAACTCACCGATCCGGTACTGCTGCCCTTCGCTCACCGTGATGTCGAGCAGCGCCTTCCCGCGCTCGCGGTCGACGATCAGCGTGTCCTTGATGATCTGGAAGTCGATGAAACCCTGCTTCGCGTACACCTGCGCGATACGCTCGCCGAGGTCGGCGGCGTACTTGTCCTCGTCGAATTCACCCTTGCGGAACCACCAGAATCCCTCCGGCTTGGTCTGCATCGCGTCGACGATCTCGCCGTCGGAGACCACCGAGTTGCCGTTGACCCTGATACCGGAAACCGCGAGGCGACGCCCCTCATCGATGCGGAGCGTGAGGTTGACCTTGCCGTCCACCGTCTGCGTATCGGGGCGCACCTCGGCCAGGTAGTAGCCCTCCTTTTCGTACAAGGAGTCGATGCGCTGGATCGCCCGCGCGAGCTGTGCCGGATCGAGCGGGCGGTTGACGAGAAGATCGACCTTCTCGCGCACCTTTCCCTCGGCCACCTTCTCGACGCCCGTAATGTTGAGCGATCCGAGCAGAGGACGCTCGGCGACCTCGATCACGAGGGTGGAGCGCCCGCCAGCGGCGACATCACACAGCAGTCGCACATCGCTGAACTGCCCCGTCGCGAAGAGTGCGCGGATCGCGCGCTGAACGGCTCGGAAGTTCAGCGGCTGACCAGGCAGGAGCTGCGCATCCGCGCGGATCGTCACGTCATTCACGCGCTGGTTGCCGCGGACGGCGAGCGAGTCCGGCGTGGTGCAACGGCCCGGGGCGGCTTCCTCCTGCGCGAGCAGCGGGGCGCCGGCGAGCGAGACGACGACTATGAGAAGGGAGAGACGTGCCATAGACCCGGTAATATAGACACCAAACGGCCGGCCTGCCCACTGGGGCAGACCGGCCGTCATACCCCGCGATCTCTCGCGGGTTCGCGGAGTTACGTCGTCGTCTTCGCCGGGACTCGGAAGTCGAGCCTGGTCCCGTCCGCCGCGATGTCCACCTCGACCTCGTCACCACGGCTGAACTCCCCCGTGAGGATCTTCTCCGAGAGCGGGTCCTCGACGAAGCGCTGGATGGCACGCTTCAGCGGCCGCGCTCCGAAGTTCTCGTCGTATCCCTGCTTCGCGAGGAAATCGCTCGCCGCGGGAGTCAGCTTGAGCGTGAGCTCCTCTTCCGTGAGCCGCTTCTGCACGTCGCGCAGCAGGATCGCTACGATCTGGCCAATGTGCGCCTGCGACAGCGGGTGGAAGACGATCACGTCGTCGAGCCGGTTGAGGAACTCGGGGTTGAACACCCGCCCGATCTCTTCCTTCACCTTTTCGGCGATGCGGTCGAACGTGCCCTTCTCGTCAGGCGCGGAGAAGCCCAGCCCCTTGGTCTTCGTGATGTCCCGCGCACCGACGTTCGACGTCATGATCACGACCGTGTTCTTGAAGTCGATCACGCGGCCGTAGTTGTCGGTGAGGTGACCCTCATCGAGCACCTGGAGCAGGATGTTGAAGACATCCGGGTGCGCCTTCTCGATCTCGTCGAGGAGCACGACACTGTACGGCTTCCGTCGCACGGCCTTCGTGAGCGTGCCCGAATCCTCGTACCCCACGTAGCCCGGAGGTGCGCCAATGAGCCGCGACACGGAGAACTTCTCCATATACTCGCTCATGTCGACGCGGATCAACGCCTGCGGATCGGCGAACAGGAACTTCGCCAGCGCGCGTGCGACCTCCGTCTTTCCAACGCCCGTCGGACCGCTGAAGATGAACGACCCGATCGGACGATGCGGGTCCTTGAGACCGGCGCGGCTGCGGCGAATCGAGCGTGCCAGCGCCTTGATCGCGTCTTCCTGGGCGACCACCGACGAGTGCATCTCTTCCTCCATGCGGAGGAGTCGGGCCGACTCGGCCTCCTGGAGCCGCGTCACCGGAATCCCCGTCCAGCGGCTGACGATGAAGGAGATCTCCTCCTCGCCGAGCACCGGGCGGTGTGACTGGCGATGCTTCTCCCAGTCGTCCTGCTTCTTCCGGATTTGTCCCTGCAGATCGCGCTCACCGTCGCGCAGCGATGCGGCGCGCTCGAAGTTCTGATCGCGAACCGCCGCTTCCTTCTCCGACTGGAGCTTGTCGAGCTGACCCTTCAGATCGGCGACCTCCGGCGGCGGCGCTTGTGCGGCCAGCCGTGCGCGCGCACCTGCCTCGTCGATCACGTCGATCGCCTTGTCGGGCAGGAATCGGTCGGTGATGTATCGCTCCGACAGCTTCGCCGCCGAATGCAGCGTCGTGTCGGGAATCGTCACGCGATGGTGATCCTCGTATTTCTTGCGCAGACCTTTCAGGATCTCGACGGTTTCCTCCACTGTGGGTGGATCGACGATGACCGTCTGGAAGCGACGCTCGAGCGCGCCATCCTTCTCGATGTACTTGCGGTACTCGTTGAGCGTCGACGCGCCCACGCACTGGAGCTCGCCACGAGCGAGCGCCGGCTTCAGCATGTTGCTCGCGTCGATCGCGCCTTCGGCCGCGCCCGCGCCGACGAGCGTGTGCAGCTCGTCGATGAACAGGATGATGTTCTTGTTCTGCGCGATCTCGTTCATGACGGCCTTGAGCCGCTCCTCGAACTGACCGCGATACTTGGTGCCGGCGATGACGGCCGCCATGTCGAGCGACAGCACGCGATGATCGCGCAGCGACTCCGGGCACTCGCCGTTGGCGATGAGCTGCGCGAGCCCTTCCACGATCGCCGTCTTGCCGACGCCGGGCTCACCAATGAGGACCGGATTGTTCTTCTTCCGGCGCGTGAGCACTTCCATGACGCGCTGGATCTCCTTGGCGCGGCCGATCGTGGGATCGAGCTGCCCTTCCGCGGCGAGCTGCGTGAGGTCGCGGCAGAAGTGATCGAGCGCGGGGGTCTTGGACTTCTTTTCCGTCTTTTGCGTTTGCGGCGCGGGCTGGGCTCCCTGTTGGGCGGCCGCCCCACCTTGTGGCATCTCGGTGCCGAGCAGGCGCAACGTTTCCGTGCGCGCGGCATCGAGGTTCACGCCGATGTCCGTCAGCACCTGCGCCGCGATTCCCTTCTCCTCGCGGAGCAGCCCGAGCAGCAGGTGCTCGGTACCGACGTAGCTGTGGTTGAGCTCCCGCGCCTCGCTCATGGCGAGCTCGAGGACTTTCTTCGCGCGTGAGGTGTAAGGCAGATCGGGGCCAGTGGTTTGCGTGGCTTTCCCCTTCTTGACCTGCTCTTCGATTTTCTGCTGGATCTCGTCGAGATCCACCTGCAGGTTCTGCAGGACGGCCGCAGCCACGCCCTCACCCTCGCGGATGAGGCCGAGCAGAATGTGCTCCGTCCCCACGTATTCGTGGTGGAGACGCGCGGCTTCCTCGCGGGCCATCGCGAGAACCTTTCGCACACGCTCGGTGAAGTTGTAGCCGTTCATGTCTCCCTCAGCTTTGGCGGAC
>DASRHU010000162.1:0-6752 GCA_035650335.1 Gemmatimonadaceae bacterium
TTCGAACCCGGGCAGGGGCGCGACGATCAGCGACGCGACGGTCACCAGGCCGATTCGCACGCCCGAGGAGATGAGCGCGGGGATGGTGTTGCCCATCGCCTGGAACATGCTCGAGGCGACGAAGATCAAGCCCGATGCCACGAAGTTCCAGGAGATGATGCGGAGATATTCGGTGCCGACCTCGATCACGGCGCGGTCCTTCGAGAACGCACCAATGAGCGCGGCTGGCACCGTGTGACAGAGGATCGCGAAGAGAACCATCACGCCTGACGCCATCCACGCGGCATCCTTGAACGTGTTCTTGACGCGGCTCGCGTGGCCGGCGCCGAAGTTCTGGCCGGCGACTGGCGCGACGGAGAATCCCAGAGCAACGACCGGCATGAAGCCCGCCTGGATGATGCGCATGCCGATGCCGAATCCAGCCTGCGCGGCCGCCCCGAATGGCCGAGCGAGGGAGTAGACGAGCGCCAGGTAGAGCGCGGTGACAGCGAACTCGAAGCCCGCGGGCAACCCGATCGCGAGCATCTTTCTCCACAGGTCGAACCGCGGCTTCCACCCGCCGAAGTCGAATCGGAGGTAGGCATTCCTTCGCACGAAATACGTTGCGAGCCACACGATGCCGACGACGATCGCGATGAGCGATGAGATCGCCGCGCCCGCGACACCGAGTGGTCGCCCTGTGCCCCAGCCGAAGATGAGGAAGGGCGCCAGCAGCATGTTGAGAATCACCGTCGCGGTGGACACGACCATTCCCGGCTTGAAATTGCCCACCGCGCGCAGCGCCGAGCCCATGGCGACGAGCGCGAATTGCAGCGCCATGGCCGGGATGAACCACATGAGGTAGCTCGCGGCGAGCTCGGCGGTTCGTGCGTCGGGACTCATCGCGTTGACGTAGGGCCATCGCGCGGTCAGTCCGACGATGAGGAATCCGACCCCGGTCGCCATCGCCAGCACCTGCGACTGGTTGAAGAGCTGGTTCGCTTCCGGCTGATTCCGGCGACCGGTGGCGTGCGACACGAGCGCGGTCGTCCCCACGCCGAGCATCTGCGTCAGCGCGAGGACGACGAAGGTGAGATTGCCCGCGATGCCGACCGCCGCGACCGGCTCCGTGCCGAGACGCCCGACCCAGTACAGGTCGATCAGGAAGTAGAGGGTTTGAAAGACCATGGTCACGAGCATGAAGCTCGTGGCCTTGAGCAAGTGTCGGGTGATGGGGCCGGTGGTCAGGTCCTGCATGGTCGGTACGCTCTCGAAGTCCACCCGACTTCGCAAGCCAAGCCACCTTCAACGCGCGACCAGGGCCGCGGTTCTTACTGTGTTCTTTTACCGCAAAGGACGCGAAGACCGCAAAGAAAACCAAACTGCCAAAGGCCTTTTCTAAACGCCCCTGCAGTTGAGTACCCTCTGCGTTCCTGCCTCCTTCGCGGTAAGAAAGGCGCCGTTGAACTTGCAGGTGCCGTTTCTGCGTCCATCTGCGTTCTCTGCGGCCATTTCGTCAATGGAGCGAGCCGACCTATCGCACGTTCCAGCCGTTCACCGGCCCGCCGTGGAAGAACGCCGCCGGCGTCATGACGCAGTCGCGCTTGAATACCATCCCGTTCTTCATCACGAAGCGCACATCGCGCAGCGCGTCGATCTGCTCGAGCGGATTCCCCTGCACCGCGATGAGATCGGCGAACATGCCCGGCTTGATGGGCCCACGCGTCGCCATCGTCTCGCTCACCTTGTATCCGTTCACGGTCATCGCGCGCAGGATGTCGCGCGCGGGAATCCCCGCTGCTTTCCACGTCTCGATGAACTCGATCGCCACCTCGCCACGCGTTTTCCCCGGCACGAAGTAGTCGGCGTCGGTGCTGAAGGTGAGCGGCACCTTGTTTTCCCAGGCGTTGCGCAGCATCCGCACGGTGTTGTCGTATCGCTCGCGCGTCGTGTGGCCGGTGAGCACGATCGGCGTCTCCGTTCCCGCCCGGAACACACCCTTGCGCGCCATCTCCTTGTGCAGCGCATCCGTCATCCCGCGATCGTGCGCGATCGACCAGATGCCCGCCTCGACCGCCCGCTTTCCGCCCTCGACGGTCTGCACGTGTCCTTCGACCTTGAGCCCCGCCTTCGCCGCCTCGGCGATGAAGAGCCTGATCTCATCGACGGTGTAGCCCCACGGCTTGCAGTCCACGCAGATCTTGATGACGCGCGCGCCGAAGAGCGCGTTCTGGCGCACCGCCTTGATGATCTCGTCGTGCGTGTCGGCGTCGATGTACTCGGGGTAGACGATGTTCTTGTCCTTCGCCATCTCCGGCGTCGGCCAGAACTGCCCCCCCATGCCACCGATGATGATGCCCGAAGGAATGATCGTTGGGCCGGGCACCCACCCCTGCTCGATCGCCATGCGGAGGGCGACGTCGGCGTAGTTGCCGTTGTTCCCCATGTCACGCACGATCGTGAAGCCCGACGCGAGCATCTGGATGCCATTCGATACGGCCTGAATGGCGCGCAACGCGGTTGGCTCGAGCACGTACGTGAGGTAGTAGATGTTCCGCTCGGGAACCTCCTTGTAGGTGAGGGCCAGATGATTGTGCGCATCCACCAGCCCCGGAAGCACCGTCATCGCCGAGAGGTCGATCACCTCGGCGCCGGCCGGGATCGGCACGTTCGCGCCGACCGCGGTGAACTTTCCCTGCTCGACGAGGATCACCTGGTTGGTCGCGATCGCTCCCGCATCCGGGTCCACGAGGCGGCCGACTCTGATGGCGGTGACCTGGGCGTGCGCCGCCGTTGCGGCGCAGAGCAGCAGCGTGACGAGGCGGGCGCGCATAGATGGGCTCGGGTGAGGAATGTCGAGAATGCCGCGCACGAACTGCGCGCGCAATGGGTGACCAGACGTCGGCCTCGAGGGGTTAGAATAGTCGGAGGAAGGCACCTCCCTCTTCCGGAGGTATCCATGCATCGACCATTCGGGATTCTCGCGATTGCCGCGCTCTCGGCATGCGAGCCCGTGACCGCCGGTCCGCCCTCATCATCGGTCGCGGGGACGTATGTGATGACCAGCGTCAGCGGCCGCGGTCCCGCATCGGGAAGCATCACGCTGTCTCCACTGGGTGGCGCCGAGCGCAGAGTGCGGTATCGTCAGAGCAACGGACTGTCGGCGGAGCTGGTCGCGCGAGGAACTTTCCAGGTGCGAGCCGACCGCACGGTCGACCTTCGGCTGCGCGAGGATGGCGGTCGCGCGCAATATGTGTGGCGGCCGCTGGCGCGCGTCGACGACAGCCTGTTCTTCCTTCGATATCCGGATCCGGCCGACGGGCCCGACATCATCGAGACGTACGAGCGACAATAGCGAGCGGCAGGACGTCGCATGAGCGTTACCGTCGCGCAAATCGAGGCGGGCCAGGCGATCTACACCAGGCCGATGCTCGCGGTGTACGACCTCGTCGTCCTGGGAATCTCCGCCCGCTTTGTCTGGAAGTGCCCCGCTGCACTCGTTGAAGCGCATTACAACCGGCACGTGACGTCGAATCATCTGGATGTCGGCGTCGGCACGGGCTATTTCCTGGATCGATGCCGATTCCCTTCAGCGACGCCGCGCGTCGCGTTGATGGATCTCAACCCTAACGCGCTGGAGTTTGCCTCGAGGCGCATCTCGAGGTACCAACCCGAGACCTACCGCCGGAACGTCCTCGACGCCATCTCACTCGACGCGCCGCGATTCGATTCCGTCGGGATCAATTACGTGCTCCACTGCCTTCCTGGCTCGATACGCTCGAAGTCGGTGGTCTTCGATCACCTCCACGGGATGATGAATCCGAATGGCGTTCTCTTCGGATCCACACTGCTGCAGGGCGGCGTGACTCGAAGCTGGCTCGCCACGCGCTTGATGGCGATCTACAACCGACGAGGCATTTTTTCCAATGAGCGGGATGATCTCGACGGATTGACGCAGGCGCTCACGCAGCGGTTTCGCGACGTCTCCGTCGCCGTCGTCGGGTGCGTCGCCCTGTTCTCGGGACGGGCGTGATCGCGTCGGCTGGCTCGGGTTGCGGGTCGTGGTGCTTGGGTTCGCCTACGCCCGGCGAAGACAATTTCTGGCGCATCGAGGACAACTACATCCGGTCGCTCGGCCGGCTCGCCGACCCGGGAAGTAGTTGGGTAACGGCAAAGACGTCAGATGTCAGACGTCAGATGTCAGACGTCAGACACGACCTACGGCCAGCCAATTCGGGGCTGCCCGTGGTCGTGTCTGAATCCTGACATCTGACATCTGACATCTGACGTCTTTGCCGTTCCCTACTGGCGATGGTACGCCAACCCCGCTCGCTGCGCCTTCTCCACCGCGATGACCATGGCCGGCACGAGCTGCACCTGCGGGAGTATGTTCGCGTTCAGATCCGCGTAGACGGCCTTGGGATCCAGCCCACGCTTCGCGGCCAGCATTCCGGAGAAGATCTGGAGCGCGTTGTTGCAGAGGATGAACGTCGCGCCGCGCTTGTGCAGTGCCTCGATGCTCGCGGGTGCGAGCGTCATTCCGAGAATCACCGGTGCCGAGCGCCACGGGTTGGCCGTCGCCGGCTGACCGGTGGCCGGGTCATTCACCTCGAGGAACTCGCCGAGGCGGTACTTCGCCCACATGGCGTCGTTCAGACCGTGGAAGGTCGTGCTTCCGTAGAACGTGAGCACGGCGTCGATGTCGGCATCCTTCACGCCGTACGCCTTGTTGTACGTGTCGTAGTAGTTCATCACATGCACGAGCGGGATGCCGCCGCCAGCCGCCGGAGCGTCGAAGAACTGACGGTGCTTCGCCTTGAGTCCCTTGAGCCAATTGTCGCTCGGCTCGACGGTGGACGCGGTCGATGCGGGATTCGCCTCGAGCGAGCGGGGACGCGCAGTGACGACGGCGGATGCCGCGACGACAGCAAGGGACGTCACGACAGCCAGGCTACGCGGGGTGAGCATTGCGGTAGGTCTCCGTGAAACGGGTGAGGTGCGGCGACCACGATCGATGCGGTCGCCCGCACCCCTCTATTGCGCAGTCCTTCGCGGAATCCCGACATCCCCCTTTCGCCCGCCTGCCTCGCGCGGTCTTACGGCACGTCCATTCGCCGCAACCGCCTGACCGAAAGGAGCAGGAAACCGCCGAACACGAGGCCGGACAGCGCGATCGCGATGCCGAAGCTCAGGTGGTGGCTTGCCGCGAATCGGCGGTCATCCAGCCCGTGCATGAGCGCGATCGCGTAGTGACGGATGCTCAGCAACCGCACCCCTGACACGAATCCCGAGAAGAACCCCTCCCACAGCACGATGTAGAGCAACCCGATGCCGATCGCCTGCGCCGACACGAGACCGAGCCAGACGAAGGCCGACGCGTACAGCGCGACGCCGACGAGCGCCGACACCGTAACAGCCATCGTCGCCCTCGCGTCGCCGAGGAAGGCGACATGGCTGGTCGCGAATGCGCTCGCCGCGATGAATGGCGCGGCAATCGTGATCGTCGCCAGGAGCTTCGGCAGCGCGATCTGCCACCGCGGGATCGGCGCGAGCGTCAGGTTGGCCAGCGTCTTGTCCTCGATCTCGTTGCCGAACGCGGCCGCCGCGATCGCGAGCACCACCAGCGGCGCGATGGAGCCCGAGAGCATCGCGCTCAGAATGGCGGCCTCGAATTCGCCCACCGAGGGAGCATCGCTGGAAGCCAGCATGATCATGGCGATGGTCACCGGCAATGCCGCCAGCACGGTCATGATCGCGAGCCGCCACTTTCCGGTGAGCTGGCGAAGCGTCAGCCGATAGACGGATCCCATGCGCTATTGCTCCACCAGGTAACCGAACACGCTTTCCAGGGAGTCATCGAGCGGCTCCACGCGACGGAGCCGGATCCTCGACGACTGCGCGAGACGCGGGAGCTCGATCTGGAGATCGAGGACGTTCTTGCTCAGGACGATGACCGCTCCATCGGGATCGACGTGAACGGCGTCGACCGAACGAAGCCTCACGACCTCCGCGGCCAGTTGTCGCGGAGCATCGCAGAGCACCCGCACGTGGTAGGGGCGCTGGTTGAGCGCCGCGCGAATCGCACGGAAGCCACCCGAGGCGGCGAGCTTGCCGTTCACGATGAGGAGGACCGTGTCCGCCAGCTGCTCCACCTCCTCGAGGATGTGCGACGAGAGTACGATCGTACGTCCTTCGCCGGCGAGCTGCTGAAGCAGGCGCTTGAAGTGCACGCGCTGTCGTGGGTCGGCGCCGTTCAGCGGCTCGTCGAGGATCAGGACCTCCGGATCGTGGACGAGCGTCGCCGCGAGCCGCATGCGCTGCCGCATCCCGCGGGAGTAGGTGTCCATCGGACGATGCTGCGCGTCGGCAAGATCGACGAACGCGATCGCGCGATCCACTGCCGCGTCCAGGTCGGCCACGCCACGCAGGCGCCCCATCATCCGCACGAACTCGCGCCCCTGCATGAATCCGTAGACCGTCTCGTGCTCCGACATCACACCGAGCCGCCGGTAGAGCGCTGGATTGTCGCGCACGGGCTGGCCGAACATGGTTACGCTTCCTCGCGACGCCGCCGCGAGTCCGGTCATCATGCGCAGCAGCGTCGTCTTCCCTGCGCCGTTAGGCCCGAGCAAGCCGGTGATGCCCGGCATTACGTCGAACGTCACGTCGCTCACGGCGACAACGCTCCCGAACCAGCGCGACACGCCCTCGACGCGAATCACCGCGCTCATGGCGACAGCCTCCGATACCGCCACCAGAGCACGGCACCCGGC
>DASRHU010000163.1:0-3041 GCA_035650335.1 Gemmatimonadaceae bacterium
ACCGACCGCCATCGCGTCGTTCGCGGCGAAGATGGCGTTTGGCCGCGGGCGGAGCTTCATCACGGCGCGGGCCGCCCGATACCCGGAGCCCTCGCTGAAATCACCGGGGAGCTCCCAGAGCGGATCCCGCGAAATGCCGCAATCGTCCAGCGCGTCGCGGTATCCCCGCATGCGCTCCATCGCGTCGTGATTCCGCTCCGCGCCGCACAAGAGAGCGACTCGGTCCCGCCCTTTCTGCACGAGGTGCGTTACCATCCGGTACGCGCCGCCATGGTTGTCGATGGTGATGACGCACGCGTCTTCCGCCTCGGCCGGCGTGTTGATGAAAACGATCGGCGTTCCGTCGCGCCGCTGCGCGAAGACTTCGGCGAGCGCCCCGTCAGGGGCCATCAGGATCAGCCCATCCACGCGGCCGTACATCGCGCGAAAGGCGCCATGCACTTCGTCCTGGGCGTTGCGCGCGGACGAGAGCAGGAGCTGATATCCGGCGCGCTGCGCCCCGCGGTCGATGCCACGGATGATCTCGGAGAAGAACTCCCCGTACAGATCCGGAAGGAGCACGCCGAGCGTGTTCGTCCGGCTGGTGATCAGCGATCGGGCGGCCCCATGCGGCGTGAAGCGGAGGTCGCGTGCGGCGTCGCGAACGCGGCGGCGGGTGTCGTCTCGCACCGGCCCCGAGTCGTTGAGCGCGCGGGACACGGTGGCCACCGAGACGCGCGCCGCGCGGGCCACGTCTCTGATCGTGGCCTGGCGATGGCCTTCCGGATGTCGGCTGCGCGGGGACTTCGTGGGCACGCCTCGCCTCGGACCGGAATCGGGTGTAAACGGTTACAGCCCGGCCCGAAGGATGTCAAGGCGAATGCGGAATGCGGAATGCGGAGGCAAAAAAAAAGACCCCGGTCAGGGTCTTTCGCTCTAATCCGCACTCCGCATTCCGGACTCAGCTACGAGGCTTTCCTCGGAATGAACATGACCTGCACGTTCCCGAACTGAAGCACCGTCGGTCCCTGGAGCTTCGTCTCGCGCTCGATTCGCTCCGCCCGCACGAACGTGCCGTTCCTCGAGGCGGCGTCGAGGATGAACCACTCTTCGCCCCGCCGCTCCAGCGTCGCATGCGATCCGGAAACGCTCTCGTCCGGGATGACGATTTCGTTCTGATCGCCGCGCCCAATGCGCACCAGCGATTTGGTGATGGGAACGCGGCGGCCTTTGAGCGGCCCGCCGGTCATGAGCTCCATCATCGCCATGGCGCCGTCGGGCATGCGGACCGACGGCAGCGCGGCGCGCAAGGCGGCGGCGGCGCGCGGAACTGGGGTGACGGCAGCAACGACGCCGGTTGCGCTGAGCTGCGCCGCCCCCGGCGTCGAGCGATCCACATCCGCCTCGAATCGAAATTCCTCCGAGCCGATGCGGATCAAGTCACCCATTCCAAGCCACCGTGCCTGCGACACGCGCGCGCCATTGACGTAGACCCCGTTCATGCTGGAATCCTTGATCAAATACCCGAGGCTTCCGGCCACTATTTCCGCGTGACGGCGCGAGACGCCCGGGATTCCCAACACGACATCGCAGCCCGGATCGCGGCCGATGGTCAGTCCCTCATCGGGGATCGTGTAGGTGTGGTGATCGTTGAGCGAGATGAGACGTCCGCCGCTGCGGAGCCCCGGACTCGAGGGCGTCGCGGCATCGATCGGGGCCGATGTGTCGTTGACCGAGGTGACGAAATCGGTTCCGCCGGAGAACCGCTCGTCGCCGAAAATCATTCGGGCCGACCCGATCTTGATCTTCGCGCCGTGCGGCACCGCGAGTGGCGCGGCGCTCACTTCTTTTTCGTCGAGCCACACGCGCACTGTCCCCGCGCGGCGGATCGTTGCGCCACGAGGGCCGAGCACCACGATCGCCTGCGTGCCACGAGGCATCGCCGGGATGATGATGTCGGACCCGTCACTCCCTAGTGTGTTCTCGCCGGCCCGCAACTCATGCTGGCGCGAGCCGATCGCGATGTACGGCATTCCACCGTCCCCGTGGCGGTCAACGTCTGATTAGTGACGACCGCCCATTGCGGGCCGTGACAGGGCGGAGCGGTTCCTCGTCACTCTTGTGACGCCGGTTGCCCCGTTGCGAGGGGCGTTCTCTGCCCTTTCCGCCATGACGAAAGCCACAAAAACCGGAAAGCCCAACGCCGCGTGCGCTCGCTGCGGCTCGCCAATTCCGGACAAGGCGGCCACTTGCGGGCAGTGCGGCCTCAACCAGCGGGCCACGACCGGGGTCTACGAGGTTGCCCCGGGCCAGCCCGATGATGCGGAGATTGTTCGGGCGGCTCTCGCCGAGGAATACGACATCCTCGACGAGCTCGGCCGCGGCGGCATGGCGGTCGTCTTCCGAGCGCGTGAACGGGCGCTCGAGCGCGACGTCGCCATCAAGGTGCTCCCGCGCTCGCTCGCCTTCGATGCCGGCCTGGTCGAACGCTTTCAGCGCGAGGCGCGCATCTCGGCCGCGCTGGAGCATCCGAACATCGTGCCGATCTACCGCGTCGGACGCGCCGGCGACACGATCTTCTTCGTCATGCAGCACGTGAAGGGCGGCTCGCTCGCCGACCGTCTGCGCGAGCGTCATCACCTCCCGGCTGAAGAAATCCAGAAGATTCTCGTCGAGGTCGGCGGCGCGCTCGCGTACGCGGCCGAGCGGGGCGTCGTGCACCGGGACATCAAGCCCGAGAACATCCTGTTCGATGAAAGCGGCCGCGCCATGGTGACCGACTTCGGCATCGCCCGCTCGGCCGACGCCACCGCGATGACCCGCGCTGGGACGTCGGTGGGAACGCCGCGCTACATGAGTCCGGAGCAGGCGCGCGGCAAGCAGGTCGATGGCCGGAGCGACATCTACTCGCTTGGTGTCGTCGCCTACGAGTGCCTAACGGGACGAGCGCCGTTCGAGGGCAACGATCACTACTCGCTGATGTATGCGCACGTGTCGCAGCCGATCCCCGCGCCGGCGCTCGACACGCCGGAGGAACGGACGGTATTCGGCGTGATGGAGAA
>DASRHU010000164.1:0-12333 GCA_035650335.1 Gemmatimonadaceae bacterium
CACATCCATCGGAATCCGCGATCGCTTCGCGAATTCGGCGAGCGCGCGCCGCTTGTTCTCGTACCGCGGCATCGTCCACGGATGGATAGCGCCCTCGCGCAAGGCGCGCTCGGGGTAGGGAACGATCAGCGCTTCATCATACTCGAGCGTCGCTCCGAAACCGTTGCACGTCGGACAGGCGCCCCGCGGGCTGTTGAAGGAAAAGAGCTGCGGCGTCGGCGTCGGGGCCCGCGTCCCGTCGTAGGCGCACTCGAAACGATCGGAGAACTTGAGCGGGAGTCGCGGGGTCTCGAGATCCCGGGATCGCGGGGTCGCGGGGTCCCGGGGTCTCGGTTGCCGATCGAGATCGCCATTCGGCGCCCCCGACCCCGCGACCCCGCGACCCCCTGTCCCCGGCAGTACCACGCATTCTCCATCACCTTCGCGGAAGCACGTATCAATCGCCTCGGCGAGCCGCTGCTTTGCCTCCGGCGACACGGCAAGACGATCGACGACGACGTGCAGGCTCTTGACGCGCGTGAGATCGATCGCGCGCGCGCCGACCGCCTCGAGCTCGAGCACTTCGCCGTCCACCGCAACACGGATGAAACCCTGGGCGCGCAGGTTCTCGACCACGAGATCGTGCGTCACCTCGCTCGACAGATGAAGGGGAAACGCGACGTAGAAGCGCGTTCCCGCTGGAAGTTGCATCACCTCATCGACGGCCGACTGCACGGTGTCCGGCTTCATCTCGCGGCCACACGCCGAACAGAACGTATGCCCAATGCGCGCCCAGAGCAGACGCAGGTAGTCGTAGGTCTCGGTCGCGGTGCCGACCGTCGATCGCGATGTCTTGGTGGGGTTTTTCTGCTCGATGGCGACGGCGGGCGAGAGGCCATCGATCCAGTCGACATCGGGCTTTTCCATGCGCTCGAGGAACTGCCGCGCGTACGCCGACAGCGACTCCACGTACCGGCGCTGCCCCTCGGCGTAGATCGTATCGAACGCCAGCGACGACTTCCCGGACCCGGACGGTCCCGTCACGACCGTGAACGTGCGCCGCGGTATGTCGAGATCGAATCCCTTGAGGTTGTTCTGGCGCGCTCCCCGGATACTGATGTGGGACTTCATAGGCGAAAGGTGATCGAGGTAGTCGAGGTTGTCGAGGTAGTCGAGGCGTCGAACAAGCCCGTGTCCTCGATCACCTTCCCTCGATTACCTCGACGACCTCGACTACCTCGACCTCCTTGGCCGCATAAACAGCCGCCCGACGATCAACAGCACCGCGGCCCCCACCGTCGCGATGCCGATCGAGCGCAGGTTCAGCGATCCCTGGGTGATGCGCCCCCAACCGAAGAAGGTGCCGAGCCACCCCCCGATGAACGCGCCGGCGATGCCGAGCACGATCGTGATGATGCAACCGGAGGGGTCACGTCCGGGGACGAGGAATTTGGCGAGTGCTCCGGCGAGAAGGCCGAGGAGGATCCAGTAGAGCCAGAGACTCACGAGAGGCGGGGATGACTTTCCGAATGCGGAATGCGGAACGCGGAAAGTTAGCGGTCCTCTCCGCATTCCGCATTCCGCATTCTCGCCGTTATGGTGTCCTGCGTACCGCGATTCGGTAAATCCAGAGCAGGAGCATCGCGCCGACGATCGCGAGAATGATGCTCCACACCGAGAAGCCGTCGAGACCACGACCGGCGATCAGGTTCCCCAGGAACCCTCCAAGAAACGCGCCCACGATGCCGATGAGGATCGTGACGATGAACCCACCGGGATCGTTGCCCGGCATGAGAGCTTTCGCGATCGCGCCCGCGATGAGACCGAGCACGATCCAGGCGATGATACCCATGCTTCCCTCCGAGGGTGTAGGTGCCGGCTCGCTAGACTGGGCCGCGCCTGTGATAGGCAACTGCCGATGTGCACCCAGGGGGTACGCAACCCGCGTACCATGTGGCGCCATCGCGTTGACCCATTGGGTGCGCTCCCATAGGATGCACACGCATGTCCGGCGCTGAATTCCACGAAGAAGACGTTCTCGGAAAGGCGTACGACGGGCGCCTCATGAGGCGCCTTCTCGTCTATTTGCGGCCGTATCGGGGACTTCTGGCCGGCGCTGTCGGGGTTCTCCTGGGTCAGGCGTTTCTCACCCTCGCCGGTCCGCTATTCACCCGCGAGGTGATCGACGTTGCGCTCCCCGCGCGTGACGTGGGGTTGGTCACGCGCCTCGCGGCGATGCTCGCGCTCGCCCTCGCGATCCAGTTCGCGCTCGAGTACACCGGCACCATCCTGACCAGCCTGCTCGGCCAACGCGTGATGCGCGATCTGCGAATGCAGATCTTCGCGCATCTCCAGCGGCTCTCCATTCCGTTCTTCGATCGCACGCCGGTGGGGCGCCTCATCACCCGCGTGACGTCGGATGTCGAAGCGCTGAACGAGCTGTTCACGGCCGGCGTCGTCGCCGGCGTCGGCGACCTCTTCGCGCTCGCCGTCATCAGCATCGTGATGCTGGTCATCGATTGGCATCTCGCGCTCGCCGCGTTCGCCGCGATTCCATTCGTGCTCCTGACGTCGCACCTGTTTCGCAAGTACGTGCGCGATGCGTATCGCGACATCCGGACCCGGTTGGCGCGCATCAATGCTTTTCTCCAGGAGCGGTTGACCGGCGTGCGTGTCGTGCAGCTCTTCGGCCGTGAGGCGCACGAAGCCCGGCGGTTCGACGAGCTGAACCGCCTGCACCTCGACGCGCATTTGCGGTCGATCAGGATCTACGCGCTGTACTTTCCGGCGATCGAGCTCCTCACCTCGGTCGCGCTGGCGAGCCTCATCGTCGCCGGTGCGGACCGCGTCGCCACGAATACGCTCACCGTCGGCACCGTCGCCGCCTTCCTCCAGTTCGTGAGGCGGTTCTTTCAACCGCTACAGGATCTGTCCGAGAAGTACAACATCCTCCAGGCGGCGATGGCCTCGTCGGAAAGGATATTCCAGCTACTCGACACGGAGCCGTCCGTCACCGATCGAGGACCGCGGATCGAAGAAGGCCAGACTGCCACGTCGTCGATCGTCGGTGCTCGGTCGGTCACCGTCGAATTCCACGACGTATGGTTCGCCTACGACCTCGCGCATCGGTCGAAGGATGGAGATCGCGACTCGTCCCCCGAATGGGTCCTCAAGGGAGTGACATTCCGCGCGCGCCCCGGCGAGACGGTGGCGCTCGTCGGTCACACCGGGGCGGGGAAGACGACGATCATCTCGCTGTTGCTGCGGTTCTACGACCCGCAGCGAGGGCGCATAACGATCGCGGTCGACGGCGCGCCGCCGCGGGACATTCGCGAGCTCCCGCTGGAGACGCTCCGGTCGCTGATCGGCTACGTGCAGCAGGATATCTTCCTCTTCGCCGGCGACATCCGCAGCAACATTCGATTGTCGGCGCCGCTCTCCGACGATGCCGTGGTCGCAGCGGCGACCAAGGTGGGCGCCGACCGCGTGATTCGCCGCCTGACACGCGGGTACGCGCACGAGCTCGGCGAGCGCGGAGCCTCCGTCAGCGTCGGGGAGCGGCAACTGCTCTCGTTCGCTCGCGCGATCGCCGCCGATCCCGCGCTTCTCCTGCTCGATGAAGCGACGAGCGCCGTGGACAGCGAGATCGAAGCGGAGATTCAGCGCGCGCTTGGCGTCCTCACGACGGGCCGGACCACGATCGCCGTCGCGCATCGACTGAGCACGGTCATGGGTGCCGACGAGATCCTGGTGCTGCATCACGGCACGATCCGCGAGCGCGGCACGCATCGCGAGCTGCTGGCGCGTGGTGGGTTGTATGACCGGCTCTTTCGGCTTCAGGCCGGGCTTGCTGGCACTCGGGAGAGCGCGCGAGCGGCCGTCTAACGTGCTTGCCAGCGCCCATGGGGCCCGCGTAGCTTCCTCGGTGAAACGCACGCGAGGGATGCGTGGCGTCTCGCATCCGCCCTTCGCGCGTTCTGCGCCGACCCCCACGTCATGCCCTACCTCCAGCTCGACGGACAACGGATTACGCTCGAGATCGGGGAAGTGACCATTGGCTCCGGACCCGGGGCTGGCATCAGCGTCGCCGGTGCAGGTGAGGCCGCGGCAATCCTTCGCGTTGGGGCGGATTTGCAGTGCAGCGTGCGGCGTGTTGCCGAATCGACGGTGAGGGTCAATGGCGTCCAGCTGGGGGCCGAGCCAACGCCGCTGATCCACGGCGACAAGATCGAGGTTGGGAAGGCGGAGATGTTTTTCGGCGACGATCGGATGGCTGGGAGCACGCAGTACCTCTCGTCGGCGAGCATGCCGCAGCGACAAGGCGCGGCACCCCGGCCCGGGCGTCGCACTACCGCATCCGGTGGCCGGCTTCTTTCTCTCGTCGACGGGCGGGAATACGCGGTTCCCCCGGAGGGGCTCGTCATCGGGCGAGACGCATCCTGCGACGTGGTCGTCGCCACCGCCGAGGTATCGCGTCGCCATGCGGAGATCACGCCGTCGAATCAGGGATATGTCATCAAGGACACGAGCACCAACGGCGTCTTCGTGAACGGCGAACGGGTCGAGGTGATGCAGACGCTTGGACGCGGCGACATCGTCCGGATCGGGAACGAGGATTTCCGCTTCTACGCGGACCTCGTTGTCGATGCCACGCCGCCCGACGTGACTCCGACGCCGGCGGAGCCCGCCGCGGCGGCCGAGGCGGCGCGGGCGGCGGCATCGATCCGCGCGGCGGCGGCCGCGGAGCAGCCCGCGCCGCCCCGGGCCACACCGGCACCCCAGCCCACGGGCGCGGGCGCACCCACGCCGATCGCGCCCCCACCGTCGGTGACGACGCCTCCGCAATCGGGACGCCCGATCCTTGCGACGCTCGAGGTCGTGTCGAGCGGGGTTCTGAAGGGTCAGCGGCTCGAGGTCCGATCGCCGCTGACGCACATTGGACGCGGCGCTCACAACGATGTCGTGCTTCCTGATGAGTCGGTATCCGACTCCCACGCCAAGTTGCAGAAACGGGAAGGGGGCTGGTACGTAGTGGACATGGGATCCACCAACGGGACGTACGTAGAGGGACGGCGGGTCGAGGCCGAATACCGACTCGAAGGGTCGCCGGAGCTTCGGTTCGGCGGAGTGAAGATGATTCTTCACCCCGCGGGATCCGAACCGGCGGCTGATGACGTAAAAGGCACACGCGCTTTTCCGATGCCGCGCCCGGCGCGAACCGCCCAACCAGCGGGCGCGCAGCCCGCGAGCCCGACGAAGCCGTCCTCGCCGGTGGTCGCCCCGGGCGCCGAGGATCCTGAAGCTCCGCCGAAGGGCCGCGGCTTTCCGCTCTGGCTCTGGCTGGCGGTCCTGGTGCTGATCGCTCTCGGCGCTTTCTTCATCTACGAGCAGAGTCGCTAGTGCAGCTCACGGTCGCCGCGCGATCGGACACAGGAATGATCCGATCGGGGAACGAGGACAGCTTCTTCGCCGACGCGAATCCCACGCGCGGGCTCTTCGTCGTGGCCGACGGAATGGGTGGGCACGCGGCCGGTGAGGTGGCGAGCGAGATGGCGGTCGAGATCGTCGCGCGGGAGCTGCAGGGGGTGCGCGACCTGCGCGGGGATGGTGTGGTTCAGGCGGTCGGTCGGGCGGTGAAGCAGGCGAACGCCGCCATCTACCAGCGAACCATCGCCGAGATCGACAAGCAGGGGATGGGAACGACGATCTCGGTATTGATGCTCGCGGACTCGCGCTATCTGGTCGGCCAGGTGGGCGACTCACGCGTGTACGTGCTGCGCGACGGAACCCTCCGGCAGATCACGAAGGACCACTCGTACGTCCAGGAGCAGGTGGACGCGGGCTATCTCACTCCCGAGCAGGCGCGGTACCATCCGTACAGCAACGTGATCACGCGATGCGTCGGCGCCAGCGGTGAGGTGGAGCCGGACACCTACGCGGGGGACGTTCGGGCCGGCGATGTCTTTCTCGTGGCGAGCGACGGACTCACCGGAATGGTGGACGACCGTCGCATCCAGCAGCTGCTCTCCTCGCGCGCGTCGGCGGCCCGCATGGTGGACGCGCTGATCGCCGAAGCGAACGGCCGCGGCGGCCTGGACAACATCACGGCGATCGTGATTCAGGTGCTCGAGGCGAGCGACGCGAAAGCCGATCAGAAGACGGTGGAGACGCCGTCCGTCAGGAGCTGAGGTCGTCGAGGTCGTCGAGGTCGTCAGGGTGATCCAGGCGACTTCATCGATTCAGGCACCTTGATTACCTCGACTGCGCGCAGTCAAGGTGACCAAGGTTCGGTTCCCGGTGATGAAGTCGCCTCGATCACCTCGACGACCTCGACGACCTCGACTACCTCTGCCCCAACAGCGCCCGCCCCTCCCGCAGCCTCCTCGCGACCTCATCCGCATCGCGCCTGACGAGGCGCAGGATCGCATCCACGGGGACCACGCGGGATTCGGCGACGAAGATTCGCAGCCGTCGCGCGGAGCGGTAGAGATCGTCGGACAACGTGGGGAGGCTGACGGAGCCGGCGATGCCCTCGGTCGTGAGGCGCTCGACGCGGCCGCCGCGCCGCACCACCGGGATGTCGAGGCCGAGCATCTGCGGCTTGGCGGGAAAGTCGAGGAGCAGCTCGCCCGGCGCGATGCCGATCTCGCGTGCCAACGCCGTCTCGGCCGCGTAGACGAGCGACGGATTCATCGCGATCCACTCGCTCTCTGGCGGGAGCTCGACGGTCGCCAGCTCGGCCGCCCGCTTGTGGAGCCGCCGGCCGCGCAACGCCAGGAGCAGTGGCGCGGTGGGGTCGATGGACTCGAGCCGGTGCAACAGACCTTCGTCGGTGAACGAGGCGAGGTCGGTCTCGACGAGCGCGTTCGCGCGCAGCGCGTCATCGACGAGCCGCTTGTACATCGCGGTCGCGCTGCGCACCGCGTGGTGCCAGTAGACGTTGCGATACATCTGGTACTTCGCGAAGAGCAGCGATTCGAGCGCCGCCAGCCCTTTCTCGGCGATGCCCACGGAGAGGCGCCCTTTCGCGGGGTCGTCGACGATCGTGAGGGAGTGTAGCAGTCGGTCGACGTCGATCTCCCCATAGGGGACGCCACACATGAGCGCATCCCGCTTGAGATACTCGATCTTGTCGAGGTCGAGCGAGCCGGAGATCAATCCCTGAAGCGGGGAGTCGCTCTGCCCGCGAATGAGCGCGTAGATGCGCGCCGGCGCATCGGCGCCTAACGCGGGCGTGAGCACGTCCGCCACCGGGCCGCGAAAGATCAGCTCGTGCGCGACGGCTTCGTGGTCGAGCGCGCCGATCTCCTCCAGCGCGTGCGAGAAGGGATAGTGGCCGATGTCGTGCAGGAGCGCCGCCGTCGTGATGATCGCGGCCTCATCCGGGGCGACGCGCGTGAGCTCCTCGCGCTCCTCGAGGAGCGCGAGCGTGCGTCGCGCGAGATGGTAGGCGCCGAGCGCGTGCTCGAACCGCGTGTGCGTCGCGCCGGGGTAGACGAGGTACGCGAGCCCGAGCTGCCGCACGTAGCGCAACCGCTGGAACGTGCTCGTATCGATGATCCGAAGCGCGACGTCATCGACGCGGATGTTGTTCCAGAGCGGGTCGCGGATGACTTCCATGGAGAGGCGAAGGTAGTCGAGGTCGTCGAGGTCGTCGAGGTGATCAAGGTAACGTCATCGCGACATAAGCAACCTTGATCGACTCGACTACGCGCAGTCGACGTGATCAGGGTGCCGCACTCGCGATGAAGTCACCTCGGTCACCTCGACGACCTCGACGACCTCGCCGACCTCAGACTCTCGGTCCTGCCTGCCTCACCGCCTCGGGCACCTGGTTCGCGAACTGCTCGAAGTTCTTCGCGAACATCTCGGCCAGTCGCCGCGCCTGCGCGTCGTACGCGGCGACGTCGCTCCAGGTGGCGCGCGGATTCATCACCTCCGATGGAACGCCGGGGACCGCCTTGGGAACGTCGAGCCCGAAGACGTCGTCGCGTGTCGTCGGCATTCCGTCGAGCTCGCCGGCGAGAGCGGCCCGAACCATGGCGCGCGTGTGGGCGAGCTTCATCCGGTGTCCGACGCCGTACGGGCCCCCCGTCCACCCCGTGTTCACCAGCCAGACGCGCGCGTTGTGCTTCGTGAGCAGCTCGCCGAGCATGCGCGAATACACCGAGGGATGCCAGACGAGGAACACCGCGCCGAAGCACGAGCTGAAGGTCGCCTGCGGTTCCTTCACCCCGCGCTCGGTCCCGGCGACCTTGGCCGTGTACCCGGACAGGAAATAGTACCGCGCCTGCTCAGGCGTTAGGCGTGCGATCGGCGGAAGCACGCCGAACGCGTCGGCGGTGAGGAACACCACGTTGCGCGGATGGCCGCCGCGGCCCGTCGGCACGATGTTCCGGATGTAGTGCAGCGGGTACGACGCCCGCGTGTTCTCGGTGATCGACTGGTTGGCGAAGTCCACGCGCCGCGTGTGCGGCTCGAGCACGACGTTCTCGAGGATCGTCCCGAACATCTGCGTCGTGCGATAGATGTCCGGCTCCCCATCCTCCGAGAGGTTGATGACCTTCGCGTAACACCCGCCCTCGAAATTGAACACGCCGTCCGACGACCACCCGTGCTCGTCGTCGCCGATGAGCCACCGATCCGGGTCGGCGGAGAGCGTCGTCTTCCCGGTGCCCGACAACCCGAAGAACAGCGCCGTGTCGCCGTCGTTGCCGACGTTGGCGGAGCAGTGCATCGAGAGCACGCCGCGCTTCGGCAAGAGGTAGTTCATCACGGTGAAAATCGCCTTCTTCAGCTCGCCGGCGTACCGCGTGCCCCCGATCAGGACGATGCGCTTGGCGAAGTTCAGGATGATGAACGTGCCGGTGCGTGTTCCGTGCTTCGCCGGATCGGCGTGCAGCTCCGGCGCGTGGAGCACGCTGAAGTCCGCCTCGAACGTCGGAAGCTCGATCGGGTCGGGGCGGATGAACATGTTCCGCACGAACAGCGAGCTCCACGCGACCGGAGTAACGAACCGGACGCGCACCTGATTCTCCGGATCGGCCCCCGCGTAGAGATCCTGGATGAACAGCTCCGACTGCTCCTCGAGATGTCGGCGCACATCCCCGAGCAGCGTCTCGAAGCTCTCGGGATCGAACGGGTGGTTCACCTTTCCCCACCAGACGTCGTGATCGGTCGTCGGCTCCTTGACGATGAACTTGTCGTTCGGCGACCGCCCCGTATGCGGCGAGGTGATGGCGACGAACGGGCCCATGTCGGCCAGCTCTCCTTCGCCACGACGAATCGCCGCCTGCACGAGCTCAGGTGGAAGCGAGTTCCATTGCACCACGCCGCGGGGACGAAGCCCCTGGGGCGCCAATCCCTGCGCCGCTGCCCGCCCCAGTCCGTGCTCGCCGTCCGTACGCGGCTTCGTTTGAGTCGCCATCGTCGTCCTCGACTATGCGCCCGTCAACCTTCGACGGCGCGCGTTGATCCCGTGTGCTGTTCTCGCGCCTGTGCGTCAACGACCGCTACCGCCGCCATGTTGACGATCTCCTCGACGTCGGCGCCTTCCTCGAGCACGTGAACCGGACGCCGCATCCCCACCAGAATCGGGCCGATGGCCGTCGCGCCCCCGAGGCGATGCAACAACTTGTAGGCGATGTTGCCGGCGCTCAAGCTCGGGAAGATCAGAACGTTGGCCGCCTCCTTCAGCGCCGAGAACGGGTAGGTCTTCGTCAGCTTGTGCTCGTCCAGGGCAGTGTCGGCCTGCATTTCACCGTCGACGATCAGCTGAGGGTCCCGGGCGCGCAGCAGCTCCACCGCTCGAGCGACCTTGTCCGCTTCCGGGTGACGCACCGACCCGAAATTCGAGAACGACAGCATGGCGACCCTCGGCTCGATCCCCAGCGTGCGCACGATGCGCGCCGCCGCGTACCCGATCTGCGCGAGCTGCTCGGCGGTCGGCTCGATGTTGACGGTGGTGTCTCCACAGAAGACCACATGCTTTTCGAAGACGAGCATGTAGAGCCCGCTCACCAGCCCCGCACGAGGATGGGCTCCGATCACCTCCAGCGCCGGCCTGATCGTCTCCGGATAGTGCAGGTTCACCCCCGACACGAGCGCATCGGCATCCTTGAGCGACACCATCATCGACCCGAAGTAGTTCGGATTGCGGAGGCGCTGATGCGCCTCGGCCAGCGACATGCCCTTCCGCTGTCGTTTCTCCCAGAGCGCGGTGGCGTAGCGCTCACGGTGGGTCGAGCTGTACGGGTCGTCGGTGGCGATGTCATCGAGCGACAGCTCGAGGTCGTGCGCGAGGTGCTCGATCATCACGCGGTTGCCTAACAAAATGGGCTGCGCGATGCCCTCGTCCACGAGAATGCGCGCGGCGCGAATGACTCGAGGCTCCTCGCCCTCGGGGAAGACCACCCGTTTCGGGGAATGCTGCGCGCGCAGAATGACACCGCGCAGGATGCCGCGCGCGCGTCCCAGCCGCGCCTCGAGACGCTCGCGATACTCGTCGAGCTCGATGAACTCGCGCGCGACGCCGGTGGCGACCGCGGCCCATGCCACCGCCGGCGCCACCCAAAGCAGGACGCGCGGATCGAAGGGGAAGGGGATGATGTAGTCCGGACCAAACTTCACCGACTCGAGCCCGTAGAGCCTGGTCACGCTCTCCGGCACGTCCTCCCTGGCGAGCGCGGCGAGCGCGCGCGTGGCCGCCATCTTCATTTCCTCGTTGATCTGCGTGGCGCGCGCATCGAGCGCGCCGCGGAAGATGAAGGGAAAGCCAAGGACGTTGTTGACCTGGTTGGGATAGTCACTGCGTCCCGTCGCGATGATCGCGTCGTCACGCACCGCGCGCACCTCGTGAGGCAGGATCTCGGGCACGGGGTTGGCGAGCGCGAAGACGATCGGTCGCGCGGCCATCGTCGCGATCATCTCCTTCTTGATCGCGCCGGCGACCGACAGCCCGACGAAGACGTCGGCGCCCTTCAACGCGTCGGCGACTGTGCGCGCCGAGGTCTCGAGCGCGAACCGGGCCTTGTACGGATCCATTTCGCCGGGGCGCCCCTTGTAGATGACGCCCTCACGATCGCACAGCGTGATGTGCTCGCGGCGGACACCGAGCCGGACATAGTGCTCCGCGGTGGCGATCGCGGCCGCGCCGGCGCCGGAGAATACGACCCGGATCGCATCGAGCTGCTTGCCGACGATCTCGACGGCGTTCAACAATCCAGCGCCCGAAATGATGGCGGTGCCGTGCTGATCATCGTGGAAGACGGGGATCTTCATCGTCTTCCGCAGCGTCTCCTCGATGTAGAAGCAGTCCGGCGCCTTGATGTCCTCGAGGTTGATGCCGCCGACCGTCGGCTCGAGCAGCTGACAGAAGCGAATCACGTCATCCGGGCTCTCGGAGCCGACTTCCAGATCGAAGACATCGAGGTCGGCGAACTGCTTGAAGAGGTTGCCTTTCCCCTCCATCACCGGCTTGCCCGCGAGCGCTCCGATGTTGCCCAGCCCGAGCACGGCGGTGCCGTTCGTGACCACGGCGACGAGATTGCCCTTCGCCGTGTACCGGTACACGTCCTCGGGATTGGCCTTGATCTCGAGACAGGGCTCGGCGACGCCTGGCGAATAGGCGAGCGAGAGGTCGCGCTGGTTGGTGAGCGGCTTGGTGGGCACCACGGCGATCTTGCCGGGCCGCTCGCGTGCGTGATACTCGAGCGCGTCCTCTCTAGCGATAGACATCAGGCGAGTTGGGGCGTCGGACAGGACGAGGAATGAGGAGCGAGGACTGAGGAAGTCGATTGGATGATCGCCCGCACAATCGAATTCCTCGCTTGCCGCTCCTCATTCCTCGTTGGCGTGTTTCGCTAACCTCGCGAGAAAACTGAACTTAGATGCGCCGTGGAGCGAGGTCAATCGCAGAGCGCTGCTCGTCGACAGACATCAAGAACCCAGGGGTGCATCACGGATGACAGGGATGGGACTGTAACGGCCTGATCTCCCCTGGCGCCGATGACTTTCCACGCGGAGGTCCAAAGCAGCTTTTTGTTGTCGCGCACGGCGGGTTCAATGCACCAGGAGCGCCGATCACCTTCCAGGCACAGGTACAAAGCGGTTTTTGTTACCGAGCGTGGAGAATGATCGGCGCCCAGAACGATCCGGCCGTTACCGTCCAATCCGTGTCATCCGTGATGCACCCCTGGGTTCTTGATGCCCGCTCGGCCGGCCCCTGACCCGTCGTGTCGATGCTCGAGGGTCTCGTTCGACGTGTAGATAGAGACGAGCATGGAGCTCGTCGTCACCTGAACAACGAGGAGACGAACGATGCGATTCATGATCATGGTCAAGGGCAACGCCGAC
>DASRHU010000165.1:0-13529 GCA_035650335.1 Gemmatimonadaceae bacterium
TGATGACGAGCGACTTCGCGTTTCCGGGGAGGTGGCGAAGGAATTCGACGAGGCGCCGCTCCAGGTCGGCGGGACCGACACCCAGATGCGTGTCACCGATGAGGTAGCACGGAGAAGCGAGCACGCGGTGATTCTATCGTCCTGCCGCTCGCTTTACAAACCAAACGACGGTCACTCACCGGACGCCGAGCCAGTCTCGAGCGAGGTCCCGCCACCGAACACCAGGCGCGACAGGCCCATTGTGCCAACACCTTCGCTCGCCTCTCCCATCTCCGCGAGCATCGAGAACGCGTCGAACATCGGCGGACGAATCGGGTGCCGCATCCGAGCCCGCGCCTCGGCCTCGGCGTACTGCTCCTTGTTGCGTCGCACCGTCTCGATGGCCGTCAGGAAGTATTCGGTCGCCGGTCGTGTTTGCTGCTTTCGCTCGCGATCGAACGCGAACAGGAGCTTGCCGTCCTCGACGACGCGCTTGAGATCAGCGCCGGACAAGCCTTCGGAAGCGGCCGTCAGCGCCCCGATGTCCACACTCCCGATTGCCGTGGGCAGCTCGGCGCATCGATCGTGAAGGATCGCCGTGCGCGCCGCCGCATCGGGAAACGTCGTCTGCAGCCAGAGCTCAATGCGGCCCGACCGTACCAGCGCCGGCGGCATCGAGCCGACATCCATGGCCGTCATCATCAGGCAGATGCGACCTGCACTCGTACTCTCGAGCCCGTCGAGCATCGTCAGGAGATAGCGGTACAGCCCGGTGTCCTGCCCGCTCTCGAAGATGACGTCGCTGTCGTCGATGAAGATGATGGCCGGGGCGTTCTGCTTCGCTGCCTCGAAGATATGATGGATGCGCTGGAAGAACTGCGCCGATCCACTCACGACGGTCCCGTCGATCAGGAAGAACTTGCTCTTGAGGCGATGCGCCAGCGCGCGTCCGATGGTGGTCTTGCCCGTGCCGGGCGGGCCCGCGAGAAGGACGCCGCGCTTCGCCTTCAGTCCGAGCTCGTCGGCGACTGCGGTGTTTTCCAGCGGCAGAATGACGTTTGCCTCGAGCGATTCCAGCACGTCATCCAGCCCCTTGAGATCGTGCAGATCGACCGCCTGCACTTCGCCGAGGTCGACGTTGCTGGCCATGTGGTGCTCGCGCAGGTAGTCGATGAAGCGATCGGTATCGAGCCGGTCATCGTCGCGCAGCGCGTTGCACGTGTTTCGTATCTGGCGGGCGTTCAGGTTCGGCGCGAACCGGTGGATCTTCCTGACGTCCAGCACCCGGGCGCGCTCCGGAGGCAGATACGTGGTGCACAGTTGCTCGTAATCGCCAACCTCGAAGGAAGGAATGTGCGCAAAGGGAACGCGCTCGAAGATCCCAGGCACCGGGATGCTTTCCGTGGCGAAAACCAGCGACTTGCCGGCCTCGCGCGCCATGTGGGCAATGGGCACGAGCGCTGCCGCGAGCAGATTGAGTCGCGGATTGCCGTGGGCGCAGCACGAGACGATCGCCAGGAGGTGGAAATCGTCGACCAGCACGGCGACGTTGGAGGACAACGCCTGATGCAGCACGTTGTACACGGTTTCGTCGAGCGCCAGTGGGTGTCGGTCCCTGGAGGCCTCGATGAACTGGCGCGTCGTCAGATAGGCTCCTCCGACGCGCTCGTGCAGCGCGCGAAGGATGCTCGTCTTTCCCGCGCCGGGCCGGCCCATGAGCGACGTGACGTGATGAGCGCGCACATGGCGCTCGAGCGTGTCGAGCGCCTTTTGTTGCGCAGGCAGGAGCGCCATGGATGTCGACACGGTTGTCCTGTTTGAATGACCGGGGGCCGAAAGGTGACATCACCGCCCGCGGCGCCGCCAGCGGCCTGCGGACGACCTGACCCTCCCCCTCCACGCCACGCCCTCGTGCCCCTACCTTAGAGTAGCTCGCCTCCGAAGGGCCGTCGGTGGCGCTCCCCGCAGTCCCGTGGTGATGGTCATGTCCGCAAAGCGGTTCGTCGAATCGGTCGCCGTACCTGCTACGCCTGAGGCGGGACCGCGCCTGCATCGTGGGGTAGCTGAGCAGCCGGCGCGCAACCCCGGGATGCCGCTCGACCTCGACGTCGTGCGCGCTCTCCGCGTCAACCGGAGCGCCGTGGAGCGCCGCGCCGCGACGATTCCGACGCGCCGCACCGTGAAGAAACAGTGGCAGGCCGCGTGGCTGCTGCGCGCGATCACGCTCATGGACCTGACGACGCTCTCGGGCGACGACACCCCGGGAACGGTGCGTCGCCTCTGTGCAAAGGCCCGGCGTCCCCTCCGCGACGACCTCGCGGAGGCGTTAGGCGTCGAGGACCTCGGCATCACGGTCGCCGCCGTCTGCGTCTACCACGCCATGGTCGCGACGGCCGTCGAGGCGCTCGTGGGCAGCGCGATCCCGGTGGCGGCCGTCTCGACGGGATTTCCGGCGGGGCTCAGCCCTCTCGAGGAGCGAATCGCCGAGATCCGCGCGTCGGTGGCCGCGGGAGCGCGCGAGATCGACGTCGTCATCACCCGCGCGCACGTCCTCACCGGGAACTACGAGGCGCTCTACGATGAAGTGCGCCGCTTCCGCGAGGCGTGCGGCGACGCGCACATGAAGGCGATCCTCGCCACCGGTGAGCTCGGCACGTTAGGCAACGTGGCACGCGCCAGCGTGGTCGCGATGCAGGCCGGCGCCGACTTCATCAAGACATCGACGGGGAAGGAGGGAGTGAACGCGACGCTCCCCTTCGCCCTCGTCATGTGCCGGATGATTCGTGACTACCACGAGCGCACCGGCTACGCCATCGGGTTCAAGCCCGCCGGGGGGATTCGGTCGGCCAAGACGGCGCTCGAGTACCTCTACCTGATCAAGGACGAGCTCGGCGACCGGTGGCTCCGCGCGGACCTCTTCCGGTTCGGCGCCAGCGCGCTGCTCACCGACATCGAGCGGCAGCTCGAGCACTTCGTGACCGGACGCTACGCGGCGGCGTACCGGATGCCGATGCCATGACATTCAGTGTGACGGCAAAGACCTCAGATGTCAGAGCTCAGTATTCAGATTTCAGACAAACCCGATCGGGGCGCGGTCCGCGACCCTGGTCGTTTCTGAATTCTGACATCTCACGTCTGACGTCTCTGCCTTTGGAGAATCAGCGATGACCACTGCCCGCGAAATCTTCGAGACGATGGAGTACGGCCCCGCGCCGGAGTCGGACGCGGAAGCGCGCAGGTGGCTCGCATCGCGTAACGGGACATTCGGGCATTTCATCGACGGAACCTGGACGAAGCCGGGGCAGACCTTCGAGGTCATCGACCCATCCACCGCCGCCGGGCTCGCGCGCGTCTCGCAGGGCACGACGGCCGACGTCGACGCGGCCGTCGCCGCGGCGCGGCGCGCATTTCCCGCGTGGAGCGGACTGTCGGGACACGCGCGCGCACGACACCTGTACGCGCTCGCCCGCGAGATGCAGAAACACTCCCGTCTCTTCGCCGTCGTCGAGAGCATGGACAACGGGAAATCGATCCGCGAGACCCGCGACCTCGACATTCCGCTCGTCGCGCGTCACTTCTACCATCACGCCGGATGGGCGCAGCTCTTCGAGAGCGAGTTCGCCGGGTACACGTCCCTCGGCGTCGTCGGTCAGATCATCCCGTGGAACTTCCCGCTGCTCATGCTGGCGTGGAAGGTGGCGCCTGCGCTCGCGGCCGGGAACACCGTCGTCCTCAAGCCCGCGGAGTTCACGCCGCTCACCGCGCTGCTCTTCGCGGAGATCGCCGCCGACGCGGGCCTCCCGCCCGGAGTGCTCAACATCCTCACCGGCGACGGGGAAACGGGGAAGCTCCTCGTCGAGCACCCCGACGTCGACAAGATCGCCTTCACGGGATCGACGGAAGTCGGCCGCATCATCCGGCGCGCCACGGCCGGGAGCGGCAAGAAGCTGTCGCTCGAGCTCGGCGGGAAGAGCCCGTTCATCGTCTACGACGATGCCGACCTCGACAGCGTGGTCGAGGGCGTCGTCGATGCGATCTGGTTCAACCAGGGCCAGGTGTGCTGCGCCGGCTCGCGTCTGCTCGTGCAGGAAGGCATCGCCGACCGCCTCGTCACGAAGCTGCGCGCGCGCATGGAGAAGCTTCGCGTCGGGCGCCCGCTCGACAAGGCGGTCGACATGGGCGCCATCGTCGCGCCGGTGCAGCTCGAGCGCATTCGAGGGCTCGTGCAGCGCGGCGTGGATGAAGGCGCGACGATGTGGCAGCCGTCGTGGGCATGTCCGACCGAGGGCTACTTCTATCCGCCGACGCTGTTCACCGATGTGCAACCCTCATCGACGATTGCCCAGGTCGAGATCTTCGGCCCCGTGCTCGTGACGATGACGTTCCGCACCCCGGAAGAGTCGGTGGCGCTGGCGAACAACACACCGTACGGGCTCGCGGCGAGTGTCTGGACCGAGAGCATCAACCTCGCCCTCGACATCGCGCCGAAGATCAAGGCCGGTGTCGTGTGGATCAACTCGACGAATCTGTTCGACGCCTCGAGTGGATTCGGCGGCTATCGCGAGAGCGGATTCGGACGCGAGGGCGGGCGCGAGGGAATGTGGGAGTACGTCACGCCGGAAAAGACCGACAAGCCGAGCGAAATCCGCACGAGGGCGCGTCGCACAAAAGCCAGCGCGCAACGCGGAGGCCCGAAGTCGACCGGGGGCGACGGCGCCACCCTGTCACCCCCGATCAATCGCACGCCCAAGCTCTTCATCGGCGGCAAGCAGGCGCGTCCCGATCAAGGCTACGTCCGCCGCGTGCTCACGCCGGAGGGCGCGCAGCTCGGCGAAGTTGGCGAAGGAAACCGCAAGGACATTCGCAACGCGGTCGAGGCGGCGCACGCGGCATGGAAAGGGTGGGGGAAGGCGACCGGGCATTTGCGCGGGCAGATTCTGTACTACATCGCCGAGAACCTCGCGACCCGCGCCGCCGAATTCGCGCGGCGCATTGACGAGCAGACGGCATGCGGTCCCGATGATGCCTCACGAGAGGTCGACGTCGCCATCTCCCGGCTCTTCACGTACGCGGCGTGGGCCGACAAGTACGATGGGGCCGTCCACAGCGTACCGATCCGGGGAGTCGCGCTGGCGATGAACGAGCCGATCGGCGTCGTCGGCATTGCATGCCCCGATGACCGTCCGCTCCTCGGCTTCATCTCGCTCGTTGCCCCGGCGATCGCGACGGGAAACACGACGATCGTGATCCCGTCGGAACCGCACCCGCTTTCGGCCACTGACTTCTACAGCGTGCTCGAGACGTCGGATGTGCCCGGAGGAGTCGTCAACATCGTCACCGGAGCGAAGGACGCCCTCGCGCGCGTGCTCGCCGAGCACGACGATGTGGAGGCGGTGTGGTACGTCGGCGGCGCCGCCGGGGTGAAGGCGGTCGAGGAGGCATCGGCCGTGAACATGAAGCGGACGTGGGCGACACGACACGGCCGCGACTGGCTCGATGCCAGGCATGGCGAAGGGCGCGAGTTCCTGCGCGAGGCGACGCAGGTCAAGAACATCTGGGTGCCGTACGGCGAGTGACTGCGCCGATCACTCAGGTCGAGTTCCGCGTCCGGTACGCCGAGACGGACCGGATGGGCGTGGTGTACCACGGAAACTACCTGGTGTGGTGTGAGATCGGCCGCACCGAGCACATGCGACAGTTCGGGGTGCCGTACCGCGAGATGGAGGAGCGCGGTGTCGCTCTTGCAGTCGCCGAGGCCTCCATTCGCTTTCAGAAGGCGGCACGCTACGATGATGTCATTCGCGTCGAGACTACCCTCGCCGATGTGTCTTCCCGCACGGTCACGTTCGACTACGCGATTCTGAATGCCGATTCGAACGATCGCCTCGCCACCGCGCGCACGACACTCGTCTGCCTCGATCCGGGGAACCGCGTCACCACGATTCCTGCGGAATTTCGCCCGATGCTGCGCCGCGCCGCGGGATTGGCGGAGTAGCCTCCTCGCCGTCGCCATCACGGCGGGGCTGCTGACGCTCCCCATCGATTCTGCGCGCGCGCAGGTCGGTGGCTTCGGCCAGAACAAGATTCAGTATCGGCGCTTCGATTGGCACGTGCTTGCGGGAAGGCACGTGGACGTCTTCTTCTATCCCGAGGAAGAGCGCATCGCACGGGCCGCGCTCGTCTACGCCGAGCAGAGCTACGATACGCTCGCGCGCCGCTTCGGTCACGAAGTGCCGGAGCGCATCCCGCTGATCGTCTACGCGTCGCACGTGGACTTCGAGCAGACCAACATCCTCCCCTTCGTTCCGCCGGAGGGGGTCCTCGGTGTCACCGAGTTTCTGAAGCGGCGCGTCGCGCTCCCGTTTCGCGGAAGCTATTCGGAGTTCCGGCACACACTGCGTCACGAGCTGGTTCACGTCTTCGAGCTGTCGATTCTCGCGCGGGAGGCCGCGCTTCATCCGCGGGCACGGCCAGCGGCTATTCCGCTCTGGTGGTCGGAAGGTCTGGCTGAGTTCTTCTCCGCCGAGCAGGATTCCCGCGACGAGATGGTCGTGCGAGACCTCGTCCTCGCCGGCCGGCTCCCGACACTCGGCGAGCTCGGTTCAGTCGTCTCACCGATCGTGTACGCGATCGGCGGCGACGCGCACCGGTTTCTCGCCGAGCAATTCGGCGCGTGGCGCATCGGCCTCGTCTACGATGCCCTGTGGAAGTCACCGACGTTCGCCGAAGCGCTCGAGCGCGCGTACGGGCGCGACGCGGGGCGCCTTTCCGGCGAGTGGCATCATGAGCTGCGGCGGCGGCACTTCCCCTCGGTTGGAGTACGGGAGCCGCTCGGCCTCACCGGCACGCGCCTCGCCGCGCTCGCGCTCAAGCCGGTCGCGATGGAGGCCGGCGATTCGACCGAGGTCATTTACCTGTCGCCTCGGTCCGGCTACACCAACATCTACCGACAGGCGCTTCGTCAGGATGCCCGGGCACGCGTGGTCGTCGAAGGAGAGCGGACGCCCGAATTCGAGTCGCTGCACCCATTCTCCTCACGGATCGATGTCCGGGACGGCGTGCTGCTCTTCGCGTCGAGATTCGGCGACCGTGATGCGCTCGTCTTCTGGGATATCGCGCGCGAGCGGGTGACGGGCCGGTATCGCTTCGACAACCTCGTCTCGATCCTGAGCCCGCAATGGTCTCCCGATGGGGAGCGCATCGCGTTCAGCGCGCTGAGCGACAGTGGGGTGTCCGATCTCTACGTCCTGCATCCACGATCGGGCGAGCTCACTCGTGTCACGACCGATGTCTACGAGGACCTCGATCCCGCATGGTTGCCCCACGGTCGCGCGCTGGTCTTCTCCTCGGATCGCGGGCCCCATGGTGTCGACGGCGCCCACAACCTGTATCGCGTGGAGCTCTCCGGCGAGCTGTCGCCGCTGACGAACGGACCGTGGGCCGATGAGTCGCCGCGATGGGATGCACGTGCGTCGCGCATCATCTTCACCAGCGACCGGGCTGGAGCGTTCGATCTGTACAGCATGGACACGCTTGGCAACGGGCGCCGGGAAACTCGACTTGCTGGCGGCGTGTTCGATCCCGCCCCGCTACCCGACGAGGATCGCGTGCTCGTCAGCGCGTACACGGACCGCTCGTGGTCGCTCTACGCCATCCACAGAATCCCGGACACCGCCTCGTTCGCGCTCGATCGGCCGACGATGGTCGCGTGGCGCTGGCGCGAGCTCGAGGACGCCGGCGCCCGACGCCCTGCCTCACGACGCTACGAGCGCCGGTACTCGATCGACTTCGCGGCCGGGGTCGCCGCGACCGCACCAGGCGTGGGCGCGGCCCAGGGTGGGCAGCTCGTCTTCTCCGACGTGCTCGGGGACCATCAGATTGCCGTCAGCGTGTCGTCCTTTCAGGGTGCCGAGGCGAGAAACCTCCTCGGCAGCCTCAACGGCAATGTCTTCTACCTGAACCAGTCGCGTCGGGTGAACTGGGGGGCCGGGTTATTTCGGGTGTCCGGCACGTTCGCGGAAAGTGATCTGCGCCAGCTGTACGAGGAGCAGTCCACCGGGGCGTACGCCATCGCGCGATATCCGTTGTCGCGGTTCACGCGGATCGAGGGGCAGACGACGCTCGAGTACTCGGATCGCGACGACTTCGCCAATGAGCTCGTACGCGGCGCGCCTCGGCGCCGGGGGATGCTCACCGGGAACTATCTCGTCCTGGTGCGGGATAACGCGCTGTGGCTCGAGACCGGGCCCATCGACGGGACCCGGTGGAATCTCACCGCCGGCGTCGTCAGCGACGTGACCCACGGGGCGTTCGAGAACTGGCTCGGGCAGATCGACGTTAGGCGATACATGCGGACGTCGCAGCAGGCCGCGATCGCCGTGCGGGGCTTCGGGTACGTGTCCGACGGAACCCGTCCCCGTGCCGTCCAGCTCGCCGGTTCATGGATGTTGCGCGGATACCCTCGCCACTCGCTCACCGGGACGCGTGCCTGGCTCGCGAACGTGGAATGGAGATTTCCGATCGCCAATTTCGTGACGGTGGGATTCCCGTTTGGCGCGGTGCGCTTTCCGCCCGTTCGGGCGGCGCTGTTTGCCGACGCCGGCCAAGCCTGGAACCACGGCGAATACCGCGACCGGGTCCTCGGATCGACCGGCGTGGGACTGCGCACGAGCCTCATCCCGGGATTCGTGCTCCGGCTCGATGTCGGCCGACGCTTCGCCCTTGCGGACTCGAAGGAACCCCCTGCCGACCGCGCGTACCTCAGGCGACGGTTCGTTGACCTGTTTTTCGGGTATGATTACTGATGCGACGCATCGCCTTCACCGTTGCCCTCGTCTTTCTGGTAACCGCAGCCGCCTGCGGTCCGAAGATCGGCCCTCTCGCCGGAGCGGTCGCTCCGTCGCGTCTGCCCCCCACCGAGCTTCCGCCGGTGAACCAGCGGATCCGGTTTACGTGGGCCTACGAAGACCTCGATCTTCGCGGGCGCGGCGAGGGCGTCGCTCGCGTGGCGCCGCCCGACAGTGTGCGGCTCGATCTCTTTCTCGCCGGAGGAAACAACGGGGCGCGGGCTGTCCTCATCGACAATGAGCTCCGTGCTCCCGGCGGCTACCTCGGACGATCGTTTCTGCCCCCGCCGCCGATGTTGTGGGCGGCCTTTGGCCGCCTGCACCTGCCCCCGACATCCGATACCACCGTTCGCGTTGACGGCGACACGCTGCGTGCCGACATTGGACGCGATCCCAGGTGGCGCGCAACCTTCGTTGCCAGCGACCTGAGACGCCTCGAGCTCATCCACGACGACCGGCTCCAGCAATGGGTCGAGCGTACGGCGGATCGCAAGATCACCTACCGGCACCTGCGTGCCAATCGCACACTCGACCTCACGATCGTCCGCGTTGACACGGTTGGCGGATTCGATGCGACGATTTGGCGTTAGGCTCCTGCTCGCTGCTCTGCTCCTGCAGAGCGCCTGTCTGTACGGCTTTGTCGGCGGCGGGCTCCCGGATCACATCGATACCGTGGCCGTCCTGCCGTTCGACAACGACACGCCGATGAGTGCCATCCCGCGCGAGCTGCTCGACGCCCTGCGTCCGGACATCGAGTCACGGCTCGGTCTCCGGTCGGTCGCCGAGGCTCGGGCCGACGCGATCGTACGCGGTCGCATCGTTCGCTACGATCCGGACATTCCGATCGCGTACAGCGCCGATCCCAACCAGCAGGTTGCCGCCCGGCGGCGTCTCGAGCTCGCGATCGATGTGGAGATCCTCGACCAGACCACGGGCAAGACGCTCTGGAATCGCCGCGGCCTCGTCGCACAGGGCGACTACGACGAGCGCGGCGAGGCGGAGGGCCGACGCCGCGCCATCGAGAAGCTCGTGCGGGACATCATCGAGGGCGCTCAATCGCAATGGTGAGTCGACGCCCGGGCGTCTCCACACGAGGCTGTCTCTTCAGCCTGCTCATCGTTGCCGCGCTCGGGTATTTCGGGGTGAGTATCGGCGCGCCGTTCCTTCGGTATTACCAGTTCCGCGACGCCATGCAACAGGAGGCACGGTTCGCGGCGCGGAAGACGGACGAGCAGATCGTGACGACGCTCAAGCTGAAGGCGGATTCGTTAGGCCTCCCATCGCGCGCTCACAACGTCCACGTCAGCCGCACGATGAATCGGATCTCGATCTGGGCCGAGTACGAGGAGACGGTGGAATTCCCCTATGTGACCCGCGACATCGATTTCCGGCCCGTCGTCGAAGGCACCTTTTGACCGACGCGCGGCACGTCGCGAAGATCATGGGTTGGGACGAGGCCGCCGCATGGCGACGCCGCGTTCCCGGTCGCGTCGTCTTCACCAACGGCGTGTTCGATCTGCTCCACTCCGGCCACATCGATGTGCTGTCCGAGGCTCGCTCGCAGGGGGATGCGCTCGTCGTCGGGCTCAACAGCGACAGCTCGGTGCGGCGACTCAAGGGCCCCGAGCGTCCCGTTCGAAGCGAGGCGGAACGTGCGTACGTTCTCGCTGCGCTCGCCGACGTCGATGCCGTCGTCATTTTTTCGGAAGACACCCCCCTCTCGCTGATTCGCCACCTCCGGCCCGATGTGCTCGTGAAGGGCGGCGATTACGAGCCGGCGACGGTCGTCGGCCGCGACGATGTCGAGTCCTGGGGCGGGCGCACGGTCATCGTTCCGCTGCGGCCAGCACAATCCACGACCTCAATCATCGAGAAGCTTCGTGGCACAAGCTGAACAGACATCCCGCGTGGGGCGGAGCGCCACCGCGCTCCGAACCGTCTCACTCGAGCGCGGCGCGGCTCCGTTCGCCGAAGGCTCCTGTCTCGTGTCGTTTGGCGCGACGCGGGTGCTCTGCTCGGCCTCCGTCGAGGACGGCGTTCCACCCTGGCGAAAGGGCTCCGGGCTTGGATGGATCACCGCCGAGTACGCGATGCTCCCACGCGCGACGCACACGCGCACGCCGCGCGAGCGTTCGCAGCTCGGCGGCCGGACGCAGGAAATCCAGCGCCTCATTGGCCGAAGCATGCGCGCGATGCTCGACGACTTCGCCTTCGGTGAATACACCGTGCGGATGGACTGCGATGTTCTCCAGGCGGACGGCGGAACGCGGACGGCGGCGATCACCGGCGCCTGCGTCGCCGTCGTCGATGCGTTCGAGTGGATGGTGCGGACCGCTCGCGTCGGCGCGTCGCCGGTCCGGCGACACGTCGCCGCGGTCAGTGTCGGCGTGGTTCACGGCGAGTCGCGCCTGGACCTCGAGTACTCCGAGGACGTGCGGGCAGAGGTGGACATGAACGTCGTCATGACGAGCGAGGGTCGGTTCGTCGAAGTGCAGGGGACAGGCGAGCATGGCACGTTCGATCGCCCCGCGCTCGATCAGCTGCTCGATCTCGCCTCGGCGGGAATCACGGAGCTGCTGGAGCGTCAGCGTTCGGTCCTGACGCGGTGACGGGCTCGGATCCGCATCTGCTCGCCACGCGAAGCCCCGGGAAGCTTCGAGAGCTCGAGCCTCTGTTTGCGGCGGCACACATTCAGGTCGTTACGCTCGATGGGGCGGGCATCGAGGAAACACCAGAGGAAGACGCCGTCGAGGTTTTCGCGACGTTCGAAGAGAACGCGCGCGCCAAAGCCCGCTACTTTCATGAGCGCACCGGGCTTGCGACACTCGCCGATGATTCCGGGCTCGAGGTCCACGCGCTGGGCGGGAAGCCGGGCGTCTTCAGCAAGCGGTGGAGCGGCCGGCGAGACCTGAAGGGAGTCGCGCTGGACGAGGCGAACAACGCCGAGCTGTTGAGGGCGTTGCGAGACATCCAGGATCGACGCGCGAGGTACGTGTGCGTGGCGGCGCTCGTGTCGAGCGCGGCCGATCTCATGCGCCGCGGCGAGGTCAGCGGCGAGATCCTGCGGGCACCTCGGGGCAGCGGTGGATTTGGATACGATCCACTTTTTTTCGCGACCGAGCTCGGGAAAACGTTCGGCGAGTCATCGCTCGACGAGAAGGAGCGAGTGAGCCATCGCGGACGAGCGTTCCACGCGCTGCTCGACGCGATGCGCCGCGGTTGACCGAGGTGTCTGTGGCGACTAGATTTGGCCGTCTTGCGGGGCGTAGCGTAGCCTGGTATCGCGCCTGCTTTGGGAGCAGGAGGTCACCGGTTCAAATCCGGTCGCCCCGACCTGGCAGGGTCGTCCCGCGGTCTGGGAGGATTATCGCCGAGCGAAGCGCCAGTAGCTCAGGTGGATAGAGCAACAGCCTTCTAAGCTGTGGGTCGGAGGTTCGAGTCCTCCCTGGCGCGCCATCGAAGTTCTGGAACGCGCCCTTAGCTCAATTGGCAGAGCAAGTGACTCTTAATCACTAGGTTGTAGGTTCGATTCCTACAGGGCGCATAAATCGTTTTCACCGTGCCGAGTTACGAGAAGCGGGGCAGCCCAGGCGGCTGCCCCGCTTCGCATTACGCATTCGGCGACGGACGCTCACGAACAACCGAGGCTGTTGTAGAGCGACGTCGCCCAGGCTTTGATGATGGGACTGGTGTACGGGTACGTCATGACGCGGAGCAAGTACGCGCAGGTGGCCGTCTGGCCGTCACCCTTGGGGCGCGGTGCCGCGTCGAGGCGAGACGCGCCGAGCAGCAGCGCCCCTGCGACCAGGAGCGTGGTGGTGGCCGAGCTCCATGGACTCACTCGCTTCATGTTGCCTCCTCGGCGTGGGAGAAACCAACTGAGCTGATCAGCGAACTCGCCGCCGGCGAGACCGTTCCCGGAAATCCGCCTGGGGTCGGGCACGACCTCGTGGACCAGCGCGAGTTGCTGGCGGGCGAGTTGCCTAAGGTAGGGCGAGAGAGCGGGCCGGTAATCGGGCCCGCGCCGACAGCGGGTCAGGCAAAATCGGCGGGAACACAACCGTCACCGCGCGTTTTCGCATGCCGTCGCCGATTGTCGGGTGTTTGCGCACACCAGTGTGGCGGTTCCCTGATTCCAGCGTTGGCCAATCGGGGCGATTCTTGGTTCTGGCACATGGCATCATTTGTTTATCGACCCTTGAGGTGGGGCTGGTGGGTCGGTACATTGCGAACCCCTCTGGAAACTGAGGGGCTGCAGGTGGACCTCGAGGCGGTCTTGAACAGTCGATCGAGAGGTTGACAGCGGGGATTTGAGGGCTATATTGCAAGGCTGCCGCCGAATTTCGCGGCAGGTGAGTGGGTCGGTCGCCGCGGGGTCGTTGACGTCGTGGCGGGCTCGTGAGGAGCGGTGGAGCCGCTGGTCTCGAGCGACGTGAGTACCGACGCATTCATGATGAGTTGCGCGAGCAACTTACGAGTTTTGCTGGATGCTGTTTGACAACCGAGTTGAGATCATTGGATGTGCGAGGCGGACTCATTGATCCTTCGCTCTGTTCGGGGCGGAGGGGAGAGTCAACCGAACATTCATCATTGATTCCGGATGCGACGTCAGACACGTCGTGTCTGATGCCGCGTTTGGAGAGCGAATCGAACTTTTGCCTTTTGGAGAGTTTGATCCTGGCTCAGGACGAACGCTGGCGGCGT
>DASRHU010000166.1:0-15372 GCA_035650335.1 Gemmatimonadaceae bacterium
GATCCCGTTCCTGGTGGGCCAGGCGGTGGCGATCACCGAAGGGCCGTTCAGCGATTTCAACGGGACGGTGGAGGAAGTGTACCCGGACAAGGGGAAAGTGCGGGTGTCGGTCTCGCTGTTTGGTCGGCCGACGAGCGTGGAATTGGATTATCTCCAACTCCGCGCTCATTGAGTGGGTGAACGGCAAAGACGTCCGATATCAGAATTCAGATTTCAGAATTCAGATGTCGCGCGATGCCGTTAGGTGTTTCTGAAATCTGAATTCTGAATTCTGATATCTGACGTCTTTGCCGTTTGTACGCCGTCGACCACCACTTCGACGTTAAAGAGCCAGTGGGAGCTCGAGTAGCGCAGAGGAATCCATGGCGAAGAAAGCAATCGCGTTCGTAAAGCTGCAGGTGCCGGCGGGACGCGCGAACCCGGCCCCTCCGGTCGGAACCGCGCTCGGTCCGCACGGCATCAACATCATGGCGTTCTGCAAGGAGTTCAACGCCAGAACGCAGGCGCAGGATGGCACGATCACGCCCGTCGAGATCACCATTTTCTCGGACAAGTCCTTCACCTTCATCACGAAGACGCCCCCGGCGGCGATCCTCATCAAGAAGGAGCTGGGCCTCGAGAAAGGCTCCGGCGTGCCCAACCGCAACAAGGTCGGCAAGCTGTCGAAGGCGCAGGTGCGGAAGATCGCGGAGCTCAAGCTGCCTGATCTCAACTGCGACACGATCGACTCCGCGATGGCGATGGTCGCCGGCGCGGCGCGGTCGATGGGCGTGGAGGTCGAGAGCTAATGCGAGAGCACGGAAAGAAGTACCGCGAGGCGGCCAAGAAGCGTGAGCTCACGACCCGGTATCAACCGAAGCAGGCGATCGAGCTCGTCAAGAACAACGCGTTCGCGAAGTTCGACGAGACCGTCGAGGTGGCGGTGCGGTTAGGCGTCGATCCCCGGCACGCCGATCAGGTCGTGCGCGGAACGGTCGTGCTCCCGGCCGGCACCGGAAAGTCGGTGCGTGTGCTGGTGATCGCGGTCGGTGAAAAGGCCCGTGAGGCGGAAGCGGCGGGTGCCGATTACGTCGGCGTCGAGCACATTCCGAAGATCAAGGAAGGCTGGCTCGACTTCGACGTCATGATCGCCACTCCGGACCAGATGGGCCAGGTCGGCCAGCTCGGTCGTGTCCTCGGGCCGCGTGGCCTCATGCCGAATCCGAAGGCGGGCACGGTGACGTTCGACATCACGCGCGCCGTGCGTGAGGTGAAGGCGGGCAAGATCGAATTCCGCGTGGACAAGGCCGGCAACGTCCATGCGCCGATCGGAAAGGTCTCGTTCTCTCAGGATCAGCTCGAGCAGAACTTCGGCGCGTTCATGGATCAGATCGTTCGCTCGAAGCCGGCGGCGGCGAAGGGCGTGTACATCAGAAACGTCGCGATCTCCAGCACCATGGGGCCCGGCGTCAGCATCGACACCACCCCGTACCGGTAACGAGACATGAAGCGATCCGAGAAAGAGCAGCTCGTCACCGAGTTGCGGGAGAAGCTGGAGGGCGCGAAGGCGCTCTACTACACCGACTTCACGGGACTCAACGTGAAGCGGATGACCGAGCTTCGACGCCGCCTCCGCAAGGCCGGCGTGGAGTACGTGGTCATCAAGAACACCCTCGCGCTCCGTGCCGTCACCGAGAGCGGTCTCGCCACGCAGGAGCTGCGCGGGCCGACCGGGGTGGTGATCGGGAAGGACCCGATCGCCGCCGCCAAGGTGCTCACGGACTTCGCGAAGGAGTTCGACTCGAAGCCCGAGGTGAAGGGTGGGCTGCTCGAGGGGAAGCGCATCGACGTTGCGCAGGTGAAGCGGTTGGCTCAGCTCCCGTCGCGCGAGCAGATGCTCGCCGATCTGGGCGCGGGCCTGATGTCGCCGATGGCCGCCTTCGTGGGCGCGCTGAACGGCTTGCTGTACATGTTCGCGGGTGCGCTCGACGCGCTCAAGGTGCAAAAGGAAGGTGCCGGCGCGTAGGCGCGGGACCGGCAGCGACGACCACGGGTACCAATCAACACGAAGCTGAGGACACAATGGCTAACGCGACCATGAGCAAGGACGAGATTCTCGAAGCGATCGGCAACATGTCGGTCTTCGAGCTCGCCGAGCTGATCGAAGCCTTCAAGTCGAAGTTCAACGTCACGATCGCGGCGGCACCGGTGGGCGGTGGCGCGGCGGCGGGTGGTGGGGCGGGCGGCGCGGCCGCGGCGCCCGCGGAAGAGCAGACCGAGTTCACGGTCACGCTCAAGGAAGCGGGCGCGAAGAAGATCCAGGTCATCAAGGTGGTCCGCGAGATCACTGGCCTGGGTCTGAAGGAAGCGAAGGATCTGGTCGACGGCGCCCCGAGCTCCGTCAAGGCCGGCGTCTCCAAGGACGAGGCCGCCCAGATCAAGGCCAAGCTCGAGGAGCAGGGAGCGAGCGTGGAAGTGAAGTAGCCGGGATCACGGGGTCGGGGGATCAGGGGATCGCGAGATCCCGTGATCCCGGGACCCCGCGACCCCTGGCCTCTTCCATTCCACGCGATGCCGACTGTCATCGTCGTTCTACAACTGAAGCAGTGTTGCTCTGCCCCCGTTTTTCACGATGGAAAACGGGGCGGGGCCTCTTTTCGTCTGCGCGGGTGAGCCATGCCTGACATGCTGAAGCAGATTTCGTTCGCGAAGCTCGAGCACGGAATGGAGATGCCACATCTCCTCGACATCCAGACGCGCGCCTTCGAGGCGCTGCTCCAGCTGGATGCCGCCTCGCACGACCGCGAGGACGTGGGACTCGAGCGCGTCTTCAAGGACCTCTTTCCCATCACGGACGTCCACGAGAACTACTCGCTGGAGTTCGTGCGCTACTCGCTCGGTGAGCCGAAGTATTCCGTCGAGGAATGCATCGAGCGCGACATGACGTACTCGGCGCCCCTCAAGGCGACGCTCCAGCTGGTGGTCAACGAGGACGTCAACGGCGTCAAGCGCCCGCGCAACATCATCGAGAAGGAGGTCTACCTCGGCGAGCTGCCCCTGCTCACCGGGCTGGGCACCTTCGTCATCAACGGCGCGGAGCGCGTCATTGTCAGCCAGCTGCACCGCTCGCCGGGCGTCGTGTTCGAGGAGTCGACGCACCCGAACGGCCAGCGCCTGATCTCGGCGCGCATCATTCCGTTCCGCGGATCGTGGGTGGAGTTCACCGTGGACATCCACGACGTGATCTTCGTCCACATCGACAAGAAGAAGAAGTTCCCGGCGACGGCGCTCCTCCGCGCGTTAGGCTACGGGACGAACTCGGATATCCTCCGGTTGTTCTTCGCCGTGCGCGAGCTCGACCTGACGAAGAAGCTCGAGAGCCGCGGCGATCAGCGCGAGGTGCTGGGCGCGATCATCGCCGAGGACATCACCCTCGCCGGCGAAGCGCACGATCCGGATGCGCCGAAGCTCAAGACGAAGAAGGCGCGCGCCGAGCGCGAGCGGGCCGAGGCGGAGATGCTCGTCAAGGAAGGCGACGAGCTGACGCCCGAGGTATATAACCGCCTTCGGCGGCTGAACATTGACGCGGTCAAGGTGTTCGCGTCGTACATGCTGATCGACCTGCGTGATGAGGTCGATGCCATCGAGCGCGGCGAGCGTCCGCAGCGCCGTGTGCTGGCGACGGATGTCGTCGATCCCGACACCGGCGAGGCGATCGCCGAGACGGGGCAGCAGCTCACCGACACGCTCATTCGGAAGCTGCGCAAGGCCGAGATCACCAAGGTGAACGTGTTCGTGGCGTCCGGTCGCGCCGAGTCGACGCTCATCAAGAACACGCTGGCGAAGGACCCGACGAAGGCGGAGAAGGATGCGCTGCAGCAGATCTACTCGCTGCTCCGCCCGGGCGATGCACCGAACATCGAGACGGCGCGACTCGCGCTCGAGCGCCTGTTCTTCTCGCCCAAGCGGTACGACCTCGGTCGCGTGGGCCGGTACAAGATCAACCAGCGCCTCGGGCTGACGCTGCCGGCGAGCCACACGGTGCTCACGAAGGAGGACTTCATCGCGATCATCCGCTACCTCGTCGAGCTGCACGAGGGTCGCGGATACACCGATGACATCGACCACCTCGGCAACCGCCGCATTCGGTCGGTCGGCGAGCTGATCGCGAACCAGTTCTCAGTGGGTCTGTCGCGCATGGCGCGCCTGGTGAAGGAGCGCATGTCGATCAACACCGACCCGGAGAAGATCACGCTCGACGACCTCGTCAACGCACGGACGGTGTCGGCGGTCATTCAGGCGTTCTTCGGCTCGTCGCAGCTCAGCCAGTTCATGGACCAGACGAATCCGCTGGCGGAGCTCACGCACAAGCGGCGCCTCTCGGCGTTAGGCCCCGGCGGGCTCACGCGCGAGCGCGCCGGCTTCGAGGTGCGCGACGTGCACTACTCGCAGTACGGTCGCATGTGCCCGATCGAGACGCCGGAAGGGCCGAACATCGGGCTGATCACGTCGCTGGCCTGCTACGCCCGCGTCAACGACCTCGGCTTCGTCGAGACGCCGTATCGCGTCGTGCGAAACGGCAAGGTCACCGGCGAAATCGAGTGGCTCGACGCCAACCGCGAGGAGGAAGTCGTCATCGCGCAGGCGAACGCGCAGATCCGCGAGGATGGCACCTTTTCCGATGAGCTGGTGCTGTGCCGGCAGCGCGGTGACGTGCCGCTGGTCTCGCCGGATCGCATCGAGTACATGGACGTGTCACCGGAGCAGCTCGTGTCGATCGCGGCCGCGCTGATTCCGTTCCTCGAGCACGATGACGCGAACCGCGCGCTCATGGGCTCCAACATGCAGCGGCAGGCGGTTCCGCTGCTCAACCCTCGCACGCCGGTCGTCGGCACGGGGCTCGAGGAGAAGGTCGCGCGTGACTCCGGTGCGGTCGTCATCGCGAAGCGCGCCGGTGTCGTGACGCGGGTGACGGCCGACGAGATCATCGTCGACTCGGGGCCAGCCGATCGCGCGCGCACGGACGAGCGTCGCGGCGCGGATCGGCCGTTGGCGCGGCTGACGCAGCACGACCGGTACCGCCTGAAGAAGTACTGGCGCACCAATCAGGATACGGCGATCAACCAGCGTCCGCTCGTCCGGCTCGGCCAGCGCGTCAAGGCGGGTGATGTGCTCGCCGATGGCGCCGCGACCGAGAAGGGCCAGCTCGCGCTCGGCGCGAACGTCACCGTGGCGTTCATGCCGTGGTACGGCCACAACTTCGAGGACGCCATCGTCCTCTCCGAGCGCCTGGTGAAGGATGACGTGTACTCGTCGATCCACATTCAGGAGCTCGAGCTGCACGTCCGCGATACCAAGCGCGGGCAGGAAGAGATCACGCGTGAAATTCCCAACGTCGCCGAGGAATCGCTGGTGGACCTCGACGAGCGCGGCATCGTGCGCATTGGTGCGCACGTGAAGCCGGGGGACATTCTCGTCGGCAAGATCACGCCGAAGGGGGAGACCGAGCTGTCGCCGGAAGAGAAGCTGCTGACGGCGATCTTCGGCGAGAAGGCCAAGGACGTGAAGGATTCGTCGCTCAAGGTCCCGCCGGGAATGGAAGGCGTCGTCATCGACGTGAAGATCTTCTCGCGCATCGATGACCAGGTCATCGAGAAGGACCGAGGCGAGCGCATCGGTGAGGTGCGGCGGCTCGAGGCCGAGGAGAAGATTCGCGTCAACGAAGTGCGCGACTCGGAGCTGACCGAGCTGCTCGAGGGGCAGACGGTGACGCTCGCGCTGAAGGCCGGGACGGTCGAGGAAGCGATTCCCGCCGGCACGAAGCTCGGCGCCGAGGCGCTGCGGGAGCTCAAGATCTCGACGCTGGATCTGAAGACGTTCCGGGTCGAGAACAAGAAGGTCAACGATCGCGTTCGCGAGATCATCGATGCGGCGAACTCGGAGAAGGCGCGCATCGAGGAGAAGGCCGAGGAGCGAATCGACAAGATCCTCCAGCCTGACGAGCTGCCGCCGGGCGTGATTCAGCTCGTGAAGGTCTATCTCGCCGAGAAGCGCAAGGTGTCGGTCGGCGACAAGATGGCGGGTCGCCACGGGAATAAGGGCATCGTCGCCCGCGTCGTGCCGGAGGAGGACATGCCGTTCCTTCCCGATGGCCGGCCGGTGGACATCGTGCTCAACCCGCTAGGTGTGCCGAGCCGCATGAACGTCGGGCAGATCCTCGAGACACACCTCGGATGGGCGGCGCGAATTCTCGGATTCTACGCGAAGACGCCCGTGTTCCAGGGGGCGAACGAGCGGGAAATCGGTTTGCTGCTGAAGCTCGCCGGCGTGCAGTGGGCCGCCGACGCCCTGCGCCTCGGCGCGCAGCGGCCGGCAATGGCGGACCCCGAGGTGCGGCGTCTCCTCGCCGACGTCAAGCCGGCGATGGGCGAGAAGGAGGACTTCAAGAAGCTGGAAGAGGCGTCGCTGAACGAGCTGGGGGCGCGTGGCGTTTCCCAGGAGACGCGCGATCTCTTTCACCGGCTGCGCGATTTCCTCGCGGCGGCGGCGCGTGAGATCGCCGAGCGCGAGCGGCAGGAGATCGAGTACCAGGTGCAGTTCCACACCGCGATGGCCGAGGATGAATCGGTCCCGAAGGCGCGGCGTGTCGAGGTGAAGGGCGCGATGAAGCAGCTGGAGAAAATGCAGGAGCGCGAGCCGGCCGAAACGCTCAAGCTGGACGAGCTGCCGGCGCTGGCGAGAATGCTCGGTCCGAAGTCGGAGGCCGACGTCGATGCCGCCGCCAGCGAGCTGATGCGCCTCGCCGGCCTCACGCCGTTCGGCAAGGTGTGGCTGCGCGATGGCCGCAGCGGGGAGCGGTTCGCGAGCCCCGTGACCGTCGGCGAGATCTACATGCTCAAGCTGTCGCACCTGGTGGACGACAAGATTCACGCGCGGAGCATCGGCCCGTACTCGCTCGTCACGCAGCAGCCGCTGGCCGGAAAGGCGCAGTTCGGTGGCCAGCGCTTCGGCGAGATGGAAGTGTGGGCGCTCGAGGCGTACGGCGCCGCGCACACGCTGCAGGAGATTCTCACGGTGAAGTCCGACGACGTGAACGGACGGAGCCGTGTGTACGAGGCGATCGTCAAGGGACAGAACCTGCCCGAGCCCGGCATTCCCGAGTCGTTCAACGTACTCGTGAAGGAGCTGCAGGCGCTGGGCATCAAGGTGACGTTAGGCTCTACCGACGGTGATGGCGGTGCCTTCGGCGACGGTAACGGTCGGGGGGAGGAGTAAATGATTGACTTCCGTAGCGCGCGCGAGCCGCGCAGCTCGAACTTCGATTTCATTCAGATCCGCATCGCGTCGCCCGAAGAGATCCGTGGGCCCAAGGATCCCAAGGAGCGCGAGCGGATCGAGATGGGCGGTGGCCGCAACTGGTGGTCGTGGGGCGAGGTCACCAAGCCCGAGACCATCAACTACCGGTCGTTCAAGCCCGAGAAGGATGGTCTCTTCTGCGAGCGCATCTTCGGTCCGGTGAAGGACTGGGAGTGCCACTGCGGGAAGTACAAGCGCATCCGCTACCGCGGCGTCATTTGCGATCGCTGCGGCGTCGAGGTGACGCTGTCCAAGGTGCGTCGCGAGCGGATGGGACACATCGAGCTCGCGGTGCCGGTCGCGCACATCTGGTTCTTCAAGACCCTGCCCAGCCCGATGGGCAACCTGCTCGATCTCACGCTTCGTGACCTCGAGAAGGTGATCTACTACTCGAACTACGTGGTCATCGAGCCGGGCGAGCAGGAAGTGCGTCCGCTGCAGCTGCTCGACGAGGACGAGTACCTCGATCTGCGCGCGAAGGCGCGTGAGGCGAACGATGACGCCTTCAAGGCGGACATCGGCGCCCCGGCGGTGCGCGAGCTGCTCCGCCGCCTCGACGTGGACAAGGTCTCCGACCAGCTCCGCGAAGAGGTGCAGACGGAGACGTCACAGCACCGCAAGAAGCAGATGCTCAAGCGGCTCAAGATCGTCGACGCGTTCCGCAACTCGGGCGAGTCGGGCGACACGCGCAACAAGCCGGAGTGGATGATCCTGGACGTGATTCCGGTGATTCCGCCCGACCTGAGGCCGCTCGTGCCCCTCGATGGCGGGCGCTTCGCGACGTCGGACCTCAACGACCTCTACCGCCGCGTCATCAACCGCAACAACCGTCTCCAGAAGCTGATCATGCATCGCGCCCCGGAGGTCATTCTCCGGAACGAGAAGCGCATGCTGCAGGAAGCGGTCGATGCGCTGTTCGACAACGGGCGTCGCTCGAAGGCGATTCGTGGTCGCGGCAAGCGGCCGCTCAAGTCGCTCAGCGACATGCTCAAGGGGAAGCAGGGCCGGTTCCGCCAGAACCTGCTCGGCAAGCGCGTGGACTACTCCGGCCGCTCGGTCATCGTCGTCGGCCCGGAGCTCCGCCTGCATCAGTGCGGACTTCCGAAAGCGATGGCGCTCGAGCTGTTCAAGCCGTTCATCATCCACAAGCTCGTGGAGAAGGGGATTGCCGAGACGGTCAAGCGCGCGAAAAAGATCGTCGAGCGTGAGAGCCCGGAGGTGTACGAGATCCTCGAGGAGATCATCAAGGATCACCCGGTGCTCCTCAACCGTGCGCCGACGCTCCACCGGTTAGGCATCCAGGCGTTCGAGCCCGTGCTCGTCGAGGGGAAGGCCATTCGCATTCACCCCCTCGTCTGCGCGGCGTTCAACGCCGACTTCGACGGCGACCAGATGGCGGTGCACGTGCCGCTGTCGTTCGAGGCGCAGCTCGAGAGCCGGCTCCTCATGCTGTCGTCGAACAACATCCTCAAGCCGTCCGACGGCCGGCCGGTGGCCGAGCCCAGTCAGGACATCGTGCTCGGCTGCTACTTCCTCACGCGCGCGCCGGTCGATCCGACGAAGGCCGCCGATGCGCCTCGCTTCACCGAGCTCGCGGAGATCGAAGCCGCGATCGCGGTGGGGCGGCTCACGTATCACGCGCCGGTGCAGTTCCTGGTGCGTGACGCCGCCGGCTCGCGGTGGGAGAAGACGACGGCCGGACGCGTGTTGTTCAACAGCATCATCCCCGACGTCATTCCGTTCCAGAACCGGGAGATGAAGAAGAAGGCGCTCTCGGAGCTCGTCTTCGAGGCGTACCGGCGTTCCGGTCTCTCCGGCACGGTGGCTTTCCTCGACCGGCTCAAGGAGTTCGGGTTCCGCTACGCGACGATGGGTGGTGTCTCCATCGGCGTCGAGGACCTCGAGATCCCGGGCGAGAAGGAGACGCTGCTCGAGGAAGCGGAGCAGCGCGTCGAGCGCTTTCAGCGCGCGTATCAGACGGGCAACATCACGAACGGCGAGCGCTACAACAAGGTGATCGACACCTGGACGCACGCGAACAACGACATTGCCGACGCGATGGTGAAGGCGATGTCGAAGTCGAAGAGCGGGCTCAACCCGGTGTTCATGATGTTCGACTCCGGCTCACGTGGCAGCCGCGACCAGATCCGCCAGCTGGCGGGCATGCGCGGTCTCATGGCGAAGCCGCAGAAGAAGCTCACGGGAGGCATCGGCGAAATCATCGAGAGCCCGATCAAGTCGAACTTCCGCGAAGGACTGTCGGTGCTCGAGTACTTCATCTCGACGCACGGTGCTCGTAAGGGTCTGGCCGACACCGCGCTCAAGACCGCGGACGCCGGCTATCTCACGCGGCGTCTCGTCGACGTCGCGCAGGACGTCACGATCACGGAAGAGGACTGCGGCACCATCCTCGGCCTCGAGGTCGGTGCGCTCAAGGAAGGCGAAGACATCATCGAGCCGCTGGCCGAGCGCATCGTCGGCAACGTCGCGGCCGAGGATGTCGAGGATCCGCACGAGCGCGACGAATCGGGTCGTGCCAAGCTGCTCATCGAGGCCGGCCTCCTGATCGACGAGGAGACGGCGCGCGCGATCGAGGATTCGGGGCTCGAGACGGTGAAGATCCGCTCGGTGCTGACGTGCGAGGCGAAGCGCGGGCTCTGCCAGATGTGCTACGGGCGAAACCTGGCCACGATGGCCATGGTCGATCTCGGTGAGGCCGTCGGCATTCTCGCGGCGCAGTCGATCGGTGAGCCGGGTACGCAGCTCACGCTTCGTACCTTCCACATCGGCGGAACGGCCGCTCGTATCGCCGAGCAGACGGCGCGCAAGTCGAAGGTGGCGGGCGTGGTCGAGTACGGCGAGCGACTGGTGCACGTCGAGAATCCCGAGGGGCAGCGCATCGTCACCTCGTACGAAGGCGAGATCATCATTCGCGGATCCGCGGAGAAGAGCGCCGCGGTGGCGTCCCGTTTCGCGGTGCCGCTCGGCGCACTGCTGATGGTCGCCGACGGCGAAGAGGTGAAGAGGGATACGGTGATCTTCACCTGGGATCCGTACACGAACCCGATCATCGCCGACGTCGAAGGAACGGTCCGGTTCGTCGACATCGTCGAGGACGAGACGGTCACCGAGGAGCTCGATGAGCTCACCGGGCTGCGGCAGCGCGTGATCGTCGAGGATCGCGAGAAGCGGCTCCACCCGCACATCGAGATCGTGCAGGAGAAGGGCGGGAAGGAGAAGCGCCTTCGCGACTTCGTGATTCCGGTCGGCGCGCAGCTGACCGTGGATGACGGCGAGAAGATCGGAGCGGGGACCATTCTCGCGAAGATCAGTCGTGAGGCGTACAAGACGCGAGACATCACCGGCGGTCTGCCGCGCGTGGCCGAGCTGTTCGAGGCGCGCCGGCCGAAGGATCCGGCGACCATCTCGGAGATCGATGGCATCGTGCGATTCGGCGAGATCAAGCGCGGCAAGCGCGAGGTCTTCGTGCAGCCGATGCGCGGCGGTCCGGATGGCTATGTGGTGGCCGATGAAGGTCAGGAGGCCCAGCTGTACGAGGTCCCCGCGGGCAAGCACCTCCGGGTGCACGAGGGCGACCGCGTGCGCGCCGGAGACCGGCTGTCCGAGGGGCCGGTGAACCCGCACGACATCCTGCGGATCAAGGGGCCGCGCGCGGTGCAGGAGTATCTGCTCAACGAGGTGCAGGAGGTCTATCGCCTGCAGGGCGTGAAGATCAACGACAAGCACATTGGCGTGATCGTCAGGCAGATGCTCCAGAAGGTGCGGATCATGGATCCGGGCGAGACGGAGTTCCTCGAGGCCGAGCACGTGGACAAGGGCTCGTTCCGCGAGATCAACGACCGGGCGCAGAAGAAGGGGCAGAAGCCGGCGACGTCGGAGCCGTTGCTGCTGGGCATCACCAAGGCGAGCCTGACGACGCAGTCGTTCATTTCGGCGGCGTCGTTCCAGGAGACGACGCGTGTGCTCACCGACGCGGCGATCCGCGGGGCCAAGGATGATCTCCTCGGTCTCAAGGAGAACATCATCATCGGGCATCTCATTCCGGCGGGCACGGGGCAGTACCGGTACTCGGAGATCGACATCGATCTGCAGGTCCCGGAGCCGCCGGAGGGCTTCCAGCCGCCACCGCCGGCCGAGCCGTTCGCTCCCCTTCCGGTCCCTGGGTTGGCCGACACCGGGTTTGGCGCGCCGGCGCATCTGGTGGATGACGAGTTCTGACCCGAGGTGATCGAGGTCGTCGAGGATGTCGAGGGATCGAGGTGAAGTCGCCTTGATCACCTCGACGACCTTGACGACCTTGCCCACCTCGGCCGCGTTGACACCGCGCGACCGAAGCCGTTAACTTCATCGGTCTGTGATCTTTACCTGAGGTTATGCCGACAATCAATCAGCTCGTCCGGCGCAGTCGCCGCGACGTCGAGAAGAAAGAGAAAGCGCCGGCGCTGAAAGCGAACCCGCAGAAGCGCGGGGTGTGCACGCGCGTGTACACGACGACGCCGAAGAAGCCGAACTCGGCGCTGCGCAAGGTCGCGCGTGTCCGCCTAACCAATCAGCTCGAGGTCACGGCGTACATCCCGGGTGAAGGACACAATCTCCAGGAGCACTCGATCGTGCTCATCCGCGGCGGTCGTGTGAAGGACCTCCCCGGCGTGCGCTATCACATCGTGCGCGGCACGCTCGACGCCTCCGGGGTCAACGGCCGCATGCAGAGCCGGTCGAAGTACGGAGCCAAGAAGCCGAAGGCAGGAGCGAAGAAGTGAGCCGCCGACAGAAATCGATCAAGCGTCCCGTTCTCGCGGACGCGCGCTATGACAGCCAGACCGTCTCGAAGTTCATCAACGTCCTGATGTATCAGGGGAAGAAGTCGACGGCCGAGCGGATCTTCTACGGCGCGATGGACCTCGTGGAATCCCGGACCGGTCAGCCGGGCGTGAACGTCTTCAAGCAGGCGCTGACCAACCTGAAGCCCGTGGTCGAGGTCAAGAGCCGCCGCGTCGGTGGCGCGACGTATCAGGTGCCGGTCGAGGTCCGTCCCGAGCGCCGCACCGCGCTGGCGATGCGCTGGCTGATCAGCTTCTCGCGCGAGCGCAGCGAGAAGTCGATGCCGGAGAAGCTCGCGGCCGAGGTCATCGCCGCCTCGAAGGGTGAGGGGAACGCGGTCAAGAAGAAGGAAGACACGCACCGCATGGCCGAAGCGAACAAGGCGTTCGCGCACTATCGCTGGTAAGCGGTCGGGCAGGGTTTGGGAGCGGTGTCCCCTCCGGGACGCCGCTCTTTTTCATTGCGCAAATGCGGAGTCCGACGGCCCCCGGAAGCGCGGTTCGTCCGGTTGACTTGACCCCCAACTTCAATACATTACACAGGCTACGGTGCACCGGCTTCAGCGCGGTACGCCGAGCACGCCCGGCTAACTGCGAGCCGGCACTTATGGGCCGCGAAGGACGCGGGGAATCCCCGGAATGGTGGGGACGTCGTCGAACCGACGACACCGGCGAAGGCGTAGAGGACGCCGACGCTCCCGAAAAGCGACGCAGGACAATTCATCGCCGAGCCATGCTCGGCGCGCCCGTGGGTCCCCATTCGCGCAGCAGTGGCGAGTGCACCCGGCGGCAGCGGATGGATACCGGCTCCTGTCTGAAGGAGCGCCACGGTCCACCCGCATTTTTGCTGGATGGATTTTTTCGGAACGCGACCACACGACGCTTCGGCGAGACGCTGATAGACATGCCACGCCACACTCCGCTCGATCGCTATCGCAACATCGGCATCATGGCCCACATCGATGCCGGGAAGACGACTACGACCGAGCGCATCCTCTACTATACGGGAAAGAGCCACAAGATCGGCGAGGTCCACGACGGCGCGGCCACGATGGACTGGATGGAGCAGGAGCAGGAGCGCGGCATCACCATCACCTCCGCCGCCACGACCTGCTTCTGGCAGCGGAACGGGATCGAGTACCGCATCAACATCATCGACACGCCGGGCCACGTGGACTTCACCGTCGAGGTGGAGCGCTCGCTGCGCGTTCTCGATGGCGCCGTCACGCTCCTGGACTCGGTCGCCGGCGTCGAGCCGCAGACGGAGACGGTGTGGCGGCAGGCGGACCGATATGGCGTGCCCCGCCTCATCTTCGCGAACAAGATGGATCGCGTGGGCGCGGACTTCGAGCGCTGCGTTCGCATGATTCGCGATCGGCTCACCTCGAAGGCGTATCCGATCCAGCTGCCGATGGGCTCGGGGGAACTGTTCACGGGCCACATCGACGTCCTTCGCCGCGTCGCGGTGGTGTTCGACGAGGACACGTTAGGCAAGACCTTCTCCGAGGGACCGGTGCCGCCGTCGTACGCCGATGCCGTCGAGGCGGCACGCCACGAGGTCATTGAGGCGTCGGTCGAGCACGATGAGGAGCTTCTCGAGAAGTATCTCGGGGGAGCGGAGCTCACCGTGGAGGAGATTCAGCGCGCGATCCGCAAGTCGGTCGTCGGCGGGTTCATCGTGCCGATCCTGTGCGGGGCATCCTTCAAGAACAAGGGTGTGCAAGCGCTGCTCGATGCCGTGATCGACTATCTGCCGGCGCCGGTCGATGTCAAGCCGATGAAGGGACACCTGCCGCACCACGATGAGACGTTCGAGGAGCGGACGCCATCGGACGAGACGCCGTTCTCCGCGCTCGCCTTCAAGATCGCGACCGACCCGTTCGTCGGAAAGCTGACATACATCCGGGTGTATTCGGGCGTGCTCGAAGCGGGCTCGTACGCGTACAACTCGACGAAGGACAAGCGCGAGCGCGTGGGCCGTCTGCTCCAGATGCACGCCAACAAGCGCGAGGAGATCCAGGAAGTGCGCGCCGGCGACATCGCGGCGTGTATCGGGCTCCGCGACACGCGCACCGGCGACACACTCTCGGATGAAGATCGCCCGATCATCCTCGAGGCGATGAAGTTCCCGGCCCCGGTGATCGACGTCGCCATCGAGCCAAAGACGAAGGCCGACCAGGACAAGCTGGCGATCGCGCTCCAGAAGCTGGCCGAGGAAGATCCGACGTTCCGGGTGCACAGCGATCAGGAGACGTCGCAGACGATCATCTCCGGCATGGGCGAGCTGCACCTCGAGATCATCGTCGACCGCATGCAGCGCGAGTTCAAGGTCGATGCGAACATCGGCCGCCCGCAGGTTGCCTATCGGGAGACGATCCGCCGTCGGGTCGAGAAGGTCGAGGGCAAGTTCATCCGCCAATCGGGCGGCAAGGGACAGTACGGCCACGTGGTGATCAACATGGAGCCGGCCGAGCAGGGCGCGGGCTTCGTGTTCGAGGACAAGATCGTCGGCGGTGTGATTCCGCGAGAGTACATCGGGCCGGTCGAGCAGGGGATCAAGGAAGCGCTCGAGACCGGCGTGCTCGCCGGATACCCCGTGGTGGATGTGAAGGTGGAGCTCGTGTACGGCTCGTACCACGACGTCGACTCGAGCGAAATGGCGTTCAAGATCGCGGGCTCGATGGCGTTCAAGGAGGCAGCGCGGCGCGCCGAGCCGGTGCTTCTCGAGCCGATCATGAACGTCGAGGTCGTCTGCCCGGCCGACTACATGGGCGACATCCTCGGCGACCTGTCGGCCCGGCGCGGAAAGATCGGCGGGATGACGCAGCGCGGTGAAGCGCAGGTGATCGGCGCGAGCGTGCCGCTCGCCGAGATGTTCGGCTACTCCACCAAGCTCCGCTCGCAGTCGCAGGGGCGCGCGGTGTACTCGATGGAGTTCAGCCACTACGAGGAAGTTCCGAAGAGCAAGGCGGAAGAAATCATTAACAAGGTCAAGGCCTAGGGCCGAATGCGGAAAGCGGAATGCGGATTACGATTCCGCATTCCGACCTCCGCACTCAGACACGGGACCACGCAAATGGCAAAGGCAAAGTTCGAGCGGACGAAGCCGCACGTGAACGTGGGGACGATCGGGCACGTCGATCATGGGAAGACGACGTTGACGGCGGCGATCACGGCGATTCAGGCGAAGAAGGGG
>DASRHU010000167.1:0-9322 GCA_035650335.1 Gemmatimonadaceae bacterium
GCGGCGATGACATCAATTTGCGCTGGACACCTTCAGTCACGGCGCTTATCACTTGAGACTTGGCGCTCACCATTGCGTATGATCATCAGACTCGTCGCAGCGATCGCAGCGTTCCTCCTGGTCGCGCCCTCAACGGGTCGCGCACAGAATGGCGGCGCACCAGCTCCCGCGATCAAGGACACGGTCGCAGTCGGTCTCCTCGTCGACGATTCGCTCGCCGCGGATGAAGTCGATCGGATGGTGCGCAGCAGGCAGCGCGAGGTGCAATTCTGCTTCGAGGAGAGCGGGCTCAAGAACAACCCGTCGCTCGCTGGCGAGTTCGTGATGGCGATTACGCTCGACCCGGTTGGCGCGGTCTCGAGCGCCGACGCGAGCCACAGCGCGTGGAACAGTCCGGAAGGTGCAGCCGTAGAGGCGTGCGTCATCGAGCGGGCTCGGAAGTGGAAGTTCCCCCTGCAGCTGGCCTCGGCGCCAGCTCGTCACGAGTTCACTTTCCGCTTTACCCGGTAAATGCCCTGCCTTTTCGCGATCTTCGCGCTGCTGACGCCACGGCTGCTCATCGTCGGGCTGTGGTTCCTCACCACATGGTTCACCGGGATCTTCACCTCCCTGCTCTGGCCGATTCTGGGACTCATCTTCCTCCCTACGTCGCTGCTCTGGTACACGGCGGTGCATCACTGGTTTGGCGGCGTGTGGAGCCTCTGGCCGATCGTCGGCATGATCGTGGCGCTGATGATCGACATCTCGCCCGCGGGCGGTCGCCGTCGGCGCAGAGCTGATTGAAGACGCCAAGCTTCGGCCTTCTTCTGGCGGCCGCATTCGCGCTCGGCACGGGATTGAACGGCCTCTACAACGGCGTCACCAACATTCCGCGCGCGCCGAACGAGCTCGCCATGACCGTCGCCATTCTCAACGTGGTCATGGGGCTCTCCGGCGCGGCTGCCGCGGTCCTGCTCTGGCGGCAGCGTCCGCGCGCGCTCGTTGCGCTCCTGGTATGGGGTGCCACCGTCGTCGGGGCCGCCATGCTCGCGCCGCTCGCTTACACCGAGGAACAGGGTTGGCTTGCGGCAATCTTCAGAGGAGTCGCCACCGGCGGAGTCGTCGCGATGGTCCTTGCGTATGTACGGTGGCGCCTGAGGCTCACGGCGCGCGGTGAATCGTCCCCTGCTTCATGACGAAGCGAACGCGGCGCAGCGCCGAGATGTCTCGGAGCGGGTCGCCTTCGACCGCGATGAGGTCGGCGAAGAGACCATTGCGCACGGCACCGATTCGATCGTCCAGGTGAAGTACGCGCGCGTTGACCGACGTGGCCGCGCGCAGGGCCTGCAGCGGCGTTAGGCCATAGTCGACGAGCAGCTCGAGCTCGCGCGCGTTCTCGCCGTGCGCGAAGACGCCGACGTCGCTTCCGTTGCAGATCGTGACACCGGCATCGAGCGCGGCGCGCACGCTGGCGCGCTTCGCTCGAATGCGCGCCGGCTCCGGATCGGTCCCCTTCCGCCAACCTCCGTACTGGAGCACCGCGTCGCCAGCGGCGATGGTGGGACAGAGGGCCACTCCCTTCTGCGCCATGAGGCGAAAGACGTCGGGTGTGCCTGCGTCGCCGTGATCGATCGTTTCGACACCAGCCGTCACCGCGCGTCGAATGGCTTCGGGAGTCACGGCGTGCGCCACGACCGGGCGCCCGCCGCTGCGCGCCGTCTCGACGAGCGCCGTCAGCTCCTCCTGCGCGAATGCCGGTCGCGCGTCACCCGATGGGCCCCATCGGTAGTCGGCGTACACCTTGATCCAGTCTGCGCCGCGCGAGCTCTGGTCACGGACGACGCGCCGGATCTCCTCGACGCCTCCGACTTCCTCCGCCCCCTGCGGGATGACGAGCTCCGGAGCGAATCCCGCGGGAGCATACGTCCCGTTGGCGACGATCGCGCGCGTCGTCACGATCAGCCTCGGCCCGGGGATGATGCCCTGCTCGATCGCATCGCGAAGGCCGACATCGGCATACCCGGCACCTTCCGTCCCGAGGTCCCGAAGCGTCGTGAAGCCGGCGAGGAGAGTGGCTCGAGCATGCACGGTCGCCCGCGCCACGCGCAGTGCGAGCGGCTCGCGCAGGACCTGATCTTCCCACGGTGTTTCGTTGTACGGGTGGAGCAAAAGGTGGGAATGCGCGTCAATGAGTCCGGGGAGCAGCGTCATCCCGGGGAGATCGATGACGCGAGCGCCCGAGGCGTTCACATCACCGGCGGGACCCACGGCCGCGATGCGCTCCCCACGCACGAGGACCACCCATCCGTCCCGAGCCTGGGCCGCAACGCCATCGAACACGCGAGCCGGTCGCAGCAATACCGTCGCCGCGGACCGGCTCGTATCCGGGCGCTGTGCACCGGCGGTCGCCCCCGTAAGTGTTATGGCGAACAGCCCCGCTCCGAGAGCGAGGCGGACCCGCTCGAAGCCTACGCTGTGTCGATACCCGGGTCGGGCGCCGGGCCAGGCTCCGCCGGCTTCGGCTTCCCATTGTCGCCGTTCCGCCCCGCCATGAACCAGCGAACGAGCCACACCACCAGCAGGATGGGCAGTGCGATCTTGAGCAGCGCAAAGCCTACCGCGAGAATCGCCGAGATGATGCTCATGATCGCGACCCCCGCGCCGACGACGAGAAGCAGTGGCAGCCCGATGATCGCGAGGAACAGCAACAGCGGTGCGCCCACGATCAGCGCGACGAAGAGCAACGGGATCCCGACCACCTTGAGCATGGCGGCGATTGGTAGCAGGATCACCAGCAGCGCCGCGAGGACAGCTCCGAGCGAGCGCTGCAGAACCAGCTTGAGCAACCAGGCTTTCACGACCGTCCACATGGAGACCTCCTCGCGGCGTCATGCCGTATGCACGTCCTACGGAGGCCGCCGGAAGTAGTTTCACCATGCCATGTCTCCCTAACGAGTAAACGTATGCGCCGTATGCGATTCCCAGTGTGTCAGATCCGCACTCCCGGTCTGGACGTGTCCGTGCCGGGCGTATGGAGCGTGTTCGCCACGGGCCGTGATGGCAAGCCCGCTGGCGGGGAATACCGCCTGCGTATCGGCCCGCCATGACCGACGTTCGCCCCACAGCTCTCATCACCGGCGCATCGCGCGGCATCGGCCGGGCGATCGCGCTTCGCCTGGCACCGCGGTGGCGAATCGTCGCCGTGGCGCGCACGACATCCGAGCTGGAGTCGCTGGCCGGGGAAATTGACGGCAGAGGGGGCTCCTGCGAGACACTGCGGCTCGACGTCACCGATGGGAAGGCCGTCCGCACTGCACTCGAGGGCCGTACGGTGGATGTCGTGGTCAACAACGCAGGCGTTGGCATCATGAAGCCATTCGTCGAGCTCGAGCCCGAGGAATGGAAGCTCATGGTGGACGTGAACTTCAATTCCATCTATCACGTCACGCACGCCCTTCTCCCCGGCATGCTCCAGCGCGGGCGAGGTCACGTCGTCATTATCGGCTCGATCTCCGGAAAGAGCGGCTTCCTCAACGGGGCCTGCTATTCGGCGACCAAGTTCGCCGTCGTGGGTTTCGCGGAAAGTCTGATGCTCGAGGTGCGCGACGCCGGTGTGAAAGTCTCGGTCGTGATGCCGGGCTCGGTCGCGACGACGTTCAATCGAAGCGCGCGCGACCAGTCATGGAAGCTCATGGCGGAGGACGTGGCGGCATCGGTCGAGTTTCTGCTCGATACACCGCCGCGCATGCTGGTGGACCGCATAGAGATGCGTCCGCTCAAGCCACCGAAGAAGACGTGAGGCTCGCGCTGATGACGACCGCGTGCATCGCGCTGCACGTGGCGTCGCCCGTTGCGCGAGCGCAGTCGGTCGTTGGCAGGGGACCATTCGTCGACGGTGCACGAAGCGCCTTCGCTGCTCCCTTGTCGATCGGCAGCGACGCCGCCGGGTCGCTCGCGCGCTCGAGCACACGGTGCGGGTCACACTGGAAAAACGCGGCGATGCTTGGACTCGGCCTGTCCCTGGCCACGGGGGTGCTCGAGCTGACCTACACGCTCGTGCGCGAGCCGGTGGTTCGCAACGGCGGGAGCTGGCCGCGTGCCGATCCCGCGCTCATCGCGTGGGCGGGGGGCGCCGGTTTCGTCGTGGGCCTCGTCGGCACCGAGGTGTGCCGGCGCCGGAACCGTTAGGCGCTCGACATGGCGACGCGCCGCATCGTCGGCTTCCATCAGGACGAGGAACATCACTGGGTGGCCGACCTCGAGTGTGGGCACACGCAGCACGTGCGTCACGACCCGCCCTGGCAAGTTCGCCCGTGGGTGATTACCGTCGAGGGGCGCACGGGACGTCTTGGCACCACCCTCGAGTGCCTGCTGTGCGACCAGCCTCCGAACAAGACCCCTGAGCACTCTGCCCATACCGAGCACCTCGAGTAGCGGCCTCCTCGACACCGCGCTCACGCGACACGCGAAGATCGAGATTCCGCTCATCTGTGGCGCGATGTACCCGTGCAGCAACCCGGAGCTCGTCGCGGCGGTCTCCGCGGCCGGCGCGCTCGGAATCGTGCAGCCCGTGTCGCTGACGTTCGTGCACGGGCACGACTTTCGAGAGGGGCTCCGGCTCATTCGTCGGTTGACGCCACGGCCGATCGGGATGAACGCCCTGATCGAGCAGTCGTCGCGCCTGTATCACGAGCGCATGGTCAAGTGGGTGGACATCGCGCTCGAGGAGGGCGTTCGCTTCTTCGTGACATCTCTCGGAAACCCGCGGTGGGTGGCCGAGCGGGCGCATGCCGTCGGCGGCGTCGTCTACCACGATGTCACCGAGCGAAAATGGGCGCTCAAGGGTCGCGACTCGGGCGTTGATGGACTCATTGGCGTCAACAATCGCGCGGGAGGGCACGCCGGCCCGTTCAGCGCCGAGCGTTTGCTGGAGGAGGTTGGCGACCTCGGACTGCCGGTCGTTTGCGCTGGCGGCATTGGTGACGAGAGCGGCTTCGTGCAGGCGCTCCGCCTCGGCTATGCCGGCGCGCAGCTCGGCACACGCTTCATTGCCACCACCGAGTGTCGCGCGAGCTCGGCGTACAAGGACGCGATTCTGCGAGCCGAGGAGGATGACATCGTCCTCACGGAGCGAATTACCGGCGTTCCCGTGTCGGTGATTCGCACGCCGTACATCGATCGGATGGGTTTACGCGCCGGTCCGATTGCGAGGTGGATGCTGCGTGGTCACCGGCGGAAGCGATGGATGCGGTCGATCTACGCGATTCGCTCCGGGTTCCAGCTCAAGCGCGCGTCGCTCGACGAGACCGGCACACGGGACTATTGGCAGGCGGGAAAGAGCGTGCAGTCGATCGATCGAATCGAGCCAGCCGGCGAAATCGTGCGGCGATTCGCGGCCGCTGCTGTGGGAGCGTAGACTACACGCGGATCGCTGCGCCTCCTCAAGGCGCGTCACCCGATGGTGGAGATACCAACTCATGGCTGACGACGTCACGATCGCAAAGCCGAATCGCATTCCGCAGATCTACGGATACACGGTCTGCCTCATTGCGGTGGTGGCCTTCCTGATCAGCATCAACCAGGTCGTCGACGCAGCATTTTCGCTTGCGAATCCGTTGCACAGCCGCTTCGGAGGTCCGGAGAGTTTCTCGAGCTTCGAGGCGTACGAAGCGACGCGCGGCGAGCGCGTGACCGTCCCTGAACGCAACCCGGCCCAGAGAATCGACACGGCCTCCGTGGAGACCCGGCGGCGGCAGTACGAAGCGCTCCGCGCTGACCGCGTTGACGCCAATCGCTATCGGGCCCTGCGGGACCTCGTCAGCAGCGGACTGATCCTGATGCTCTCCATCGCGCTGTTCGCGTGGCACTGGAACTGGCTGCGTGCGCGAGCGGCCGAAGAGCGCGCGGCGACTGCCCGGACGGCGTGAATCGGCCAACCCTCACGACGAAGCGGCTGATCCTGCGCCCGTTCGCGCCAGCCGATGCGCCGGAAGTCTCGCATCTCGCCGGCGACCGCCGGATAGCGGACACTACCCTCAACATTCCGCACCCGTACGACGAGAGCATGGCACTCGGCTGGATCGGCACCCATGCCGATGCAGCCGAGCGCGATGAGGCGCTGACTCTCGCCATTGCGGATCGCGAGACCGGGAGGGTCGTCGGCGCCGTCGCGTTGGCGATCAGTCAGGCGCAAGGTCGAGCGGAGCTCGGATACTGGGTGGGCGTGGAGTACTGGGGACGTGGCTTCGCGACCGAGGCCTCATGCGCGCTTGTGGACTACGCCTTCACGACCCTCGGTCTCCGACGCGTGGTGGCACACTGCCTCACGAGAAACGAGGGCTCGTGGCGCGTGATGGAGAAGCTGGGGATGAAGCGGGAGGGCCACCTGCGCCAGCACGTCGTGAAATGGGACGTGGCCGAGGACATTTGGCTGTACGGCGTTCTCCGCGAGGAGTGGAACGCGCTCAGGAGCGTGGCCGATCCTTGTACTTGAAGCGCGCCCATTGGGGAATGCGCATCCACTGCGCGCGAGTGGCGAGCGATCCGCCGCGCAGCACCTTGGGCTCCTCCACGGTCACGAACGCCTGTGAGTCCCACTTGTCGACGATCTCCATGACCTCGTCGAGATGCGAGCGGTGCACTACCGAGTCGACGATCTCGACCGTCCCATCGCGGCCAAAGCCCGCCACTTCCGTGGCACCGTAGCCGCGCTCGCGCAGCGCGTTCGCGATTTCGACGCCGCCGTGCGGAGACACGATTCGCACGGTGGACAGGCCGTACGCCACCGCATTCTCGATCGCCACGCCCACGAGCGTGCCGCTGGCAAAGCCGGCGGCGTAACCCAGGACGTGCCAGACGCTGCCGAGGTGTTGGATGACGTTGCCGACGACGAGAATGAAGATGAGCGCCTGGAAAAACCCGAGGGCGGCAGCGTGGTATTTTCTCCCGCGGACCGCGAACAACACTCGCATCGTATCGAGCGAGACGTCGGCGACGCGCAGCCCGAAGATGAGAATCGGGCCCCATGGGAGGTCGAAGAGGTTGTTCAACAGGAATCAGGAGTCAGGAGTCAGGGATCAGGGGTGTCAGGGAATGGGTGATGGGGGAACCGCCGCTGGAAATCCTACAACCTCGAGCCTGACACCCCCTGATCCCTGACTCCTGACTCCTGACCCCTCGTCTCTTCGATAGCCTCGACGCGCGCGCGGAGCATCTCGATCGCTTCCTGCATCCGCGCGAGGCGCGCGGTGACGTCGCCCACGGGCACCACTGACGGTGGCGCCGTCGGCAGGGAAACCGATCGGCTGGGCCAGAACGTCTTCACCACCGCGAACACGAAGAGCACAATCAGCAGCAGCTGCGCGAGGAGAGTCTCCACGGTGTTGTAGATCCCCATCGCATCGAACGAGGGGAAGCCGGGGATCGTCGTGATGGGAACGACGTTGCCTTCCTGGAGCTCACGAACTCCCTTCCCGGCGAAGACGAACGCCATGTAGTACAGCACGACACTGGTGACCGCGAAGAACGGTCGCAGCGGGATCTTCACGCCGTAGCGGTAGAACAAGGTGAAGATGACGGCCAGCACCGCGGCGCCGACGACGATGCCGAGCGCGATCGGCGCCGCGGCGTTGCTCCCCTCGCCGAACAGCGCCTGGTAGAACAGGGCCGTTTCCGCCCCCTCACGATAGACGGCGAGGAACGCGACGAACGCGAGCGCCGAGCCACCGCCGTGCTCGAGCGCTGTGGTCACCTTCTCGCGAATGAACTGCTGCCAGCGCGCCGCCTCGACCTTCGAGATGAGCCAGTAGCTCACCGAGAACAACACGAGCACGGCGACGAGCATCGTCGCGCCTTCGATGATCTCGCGGCTCGCCGGCATCGAGCGAAGGACGGTTTGCAGCACGATGGCCGTGGCCGCGCTCGCGACCAGCGCGAGCGCCGAACCGACCCAGATCGAGCGGAGCCGGGCGCGGTTACCCGTCTTCAGGAGGAAGGCACAGATCGCTCCGATCACGAGAATCGCCTCGAACCCTTCGCGGAGGATGATGAGGAACGACTGGAAAAAAGTCGCCCATCGGCCGGATGGTGCGCTCGTCAACTCGACGATGCTCGGGAGCTGCGCCTCGATCGTGTTGTGAGCGCGCTCGGCCGCGCGCAGATCCCCTCCGCGGACGGCGCCTTTGAAGTCGGCGAACTGGCGCTCGGCCGCGGCGACGAGCCCGGGATCCCGAGCCCGCGCCCGCGTCTCCAGCGGCTCGAACGCGAGATAGGCATCGAACGCGAGATCGCCCGCCTCAGGGGTGCGACCCGCGCGAGCAGCGGCAAGCGAACGGTCGAGCATCGCCAGCACGCGACGCGCGATGCCCTGAGGGTCATCCGCCTGCTGCACGTTAGGCGTCCCCGGTCGGGTCGCGGCCACCGTGCGCAGATGGGCGACGATGCGCGTGACCTCCTGGGACGTGAGCGCGGGATTCGGCGGCATTGCCGTCCCGGCGATGCCGTCCCGCACGATCGCCGCGAGGTCGGCATCGCTCCGCTCGGCCTGCCAGGCGAACGTGCCGATGTCAGCCGGTAGGCGCGTGAGAGAAGCCGCCGCCGGGCCGTCGGCCGAGCCAACGGGTCCATGGCAGGCGAGGCACTCGCGCGCGTACAACCCTTCGCCTTCGAGGCGCTGCGCTTCGGTCGCGCGAAGCGCGTGAAGGTAGGCGACGATATCCCAGCGCTGGTCGGCGGTCAGACGGTCGGCCCATCCGACCATTGGCGTTCCCGCCACGCCGACGGAAATGACGCGGAACAAGAGCGCAGGCGTGCGATCGATCATGGCGACAGGATCGCCAATGGGGGGAGGCGGCGGTGTGATGCCGACGGCCTGGGGACCATCACCCAGCCCCGCGGGACCGTGGCAAGACGCGCACTGTTGCGCGTAGAGCCGACCTCCAGCGGAAGCGTCGAGGGAGCGCGTCGGAAGCTCGAGCGCTCCTTCGTTTCCGAGCGCGGCGACGAAGCGCTGATGCAGCGCTTCGATTTCGCTCCGAGGCCGCTTCGCGGCGACAATGCCGCGAAGTGAATCCACGAGCAACCGGACCGTCGCGGCGCGGTCGCCGCTGAGGCGGTCGGCGACGGTCCGAGCGTCCTGGAGAAAGTCTACCGCTTCCTGATACTCGAGCTCGGAGGTGAGATTGCCGGCGTCATCCACGCCTTTCGAGTACTCCTCGACCGCGACGCCGACGATGCTCGATAGCCGCCGCGCGGGGTGCTCTTGCGCACGCCCCGAGGCGGTGGCCGCGAGGACGAGGCCGATGACGAGAATCGCTCTCACATGCATTCCGATCGAATGTATCGG
>DASRHU010000168.1:0-22176 GCA_035650335.1 Gemmatimonadaceae bacterium
CTCAAGGCGGGAGCGCTTGGTACGGTCGCAGCCGGCGGGGCAGCCGCGCTTCGTACGATCGGCGTTGCCCAGGCGCAGCAGACGGTCGACTCGACCGGCGGCCGCGTGGTGGTGCACGGCTCGCACGACGCCATGGTCGCCGTGGGAGAGCTTACCCCGGGGCAGTTCGACCCAACGGCCTTTCTCACGCACTTCGAGTACGGAACGGTCTCGCGGCTGCCTAACGGGCAGACGCTGCGCGAGTACACGATCGTCGCCGAGGATCGAGAGATCGAGGTTGCGCCGGGCGTCTTCTATCCGGCGTGGACCTACAACGGTCAGGTGCCGGGTCCGACGATCCGCTGCACGGAAGGCGACCGCGTGCGCATCCACTTCACCAATCGCGGCAGCCACATCCACTCCATCCACTTTCACGGGGTGCACCCCGCGAACATGGACGGGGCGTTCGAGATGATCCCGCCCGGCGAAGGCTACACGTACGAATTCGACGCCGAGCCGTTCGGGCTGCACCTCTATCATTGCCACACCGTCCCCATCAAGCGGCACATCCACAAGGGACTGTATGGCGCATTCATCATCGACCCGCGACCGGGCCGCCCGCCCGCCAGGGAGATGGTGATGGTGATGAACGGCTTCGACACGAACTTCGACAACGAGAACGAGGTGTACGCCGTCAACACGGTGGCGTTTCACTACCAGAAGCACCCCATCGTCCTCGCCCTCGGCGAGCTCACCCGCGTCTACCTCATCAACATCACCGAGTTCGATCTGCTCAACTCCATGCACCTGCATGGAAACATGTTCAAGCTCTACCGCACCGGCACGAGCCTGACGAGCTCGGAGCTCACGGACGTGGCGACGATGGGGCAGGGGGAGCGCGCCATCCTCGAGTTCACCTACAAGTATCCGGGACAGTTCATGTTCCACGCGCACCAGAGCGAGTTCGCCGAGCTCGGCTGGAGCGGGATCTTCAAGGTCGAGGAGCCGGTCCGTGTCTGAGCCGGTCGAAGTCGCCGAACGGGTGACGCACGCACCGCCCACGGGGAGCTCGGAGCGCGCCCGCGACACCCGCGATCCCGCGATCCCTCGACACCGCCTTCTCCTCGGACTCGGGCCGCTCGTTCTCCTCGCGCTCCTCGTCCTCGCCTTCCTCAAAGTCGGGCCGCTTGGCGTGTTTCGCGCCGCGTTCCCGCCTGTCGAGGAGCTGACGATCGAGCGGATCACGCTGCCGAAACCGGGAGAAATGGTCGTGCACATCGTGAACGGCGGCCCCGAGCCGGTCACGGTGGCGCAAGTGCTCGTCGATGACGCCTCGTGGCTGCATTACATCGAAGGCGATCGCACCATCGGCCGTCTCGAGCGACGCTCCATTCGCATCCCGTATCCATGGGTCGAAGGAGAACCGCACGTCGTCCGTCTCATTACGAGCACCGGCCTCACGTTCGACTCGACGATCGAGGTCGCGACGACGACGCCGACCGCCGATGCGCGGTACCTCACCACCTTCGCGCTACTCGGCGTGTACGTCGGCGTCATTCCGGTTTTTCTCGGCCTTCTCTGGTTCCCGTTCCTGCGAACGGCCAGCCGCCGCTGGCTGGACTTCTTCCTCGCGTTGACCGTCGGACTCCTGGTGTTCCTCGGCGTCGATGCCTTCGCCGAGGCGCTGGCGACGGCTGCACGCGTTGCCGGTGCCTATCAGGGACTGGGCATCGTGCTGTTAGGCGTTCTCGGAACACCTTTGGCGCTCGCCGCGATCGGTCAGCGCAGACGACGCACGGGGCAGGTGTCGTCGCCGTTTCACGTGTCGCTCCTCATTGCCATCGGCATCGGCTTGCACAATCTCGGCGAGGGGCTGGCGATCGGTGCCGCCTATTCCACCGGCGCCATCGCGCTAGGCACCTTTCTGATCATTGGCTTCCTGCTGCACAACACCACGGAGGGGCTCGGGATCCTCGCGCCCATCGCCACGGAGCAGCCGAGCATTTCGCGTTTGGCGATGCTCGGAGCCATCGCCGGGGTGCCGACGGTGATCGGCGCCTGGATCGGCGCCTTCACGTTCTCGCCGGTCTGGACGACGTTCTTCTTCGCCGTGGGTGCCGGGGCAATCGTGCAGGTGGTGTGGGAGCTCCTCAAGCTGTTCTCGCGACGGTCCGAAGGCGGCCTGACCGCGCCACTGAACGTCGGAGGCGTGATGGCGGGACTGCTCATCATGTACGTGACAGGTCTCCTCGTTCCCGCATGATATTCCGATCGATTGGGATCGCGGTGCTCTGCGGCGTTGGTGCCACCGCGCAAGCGCAGGCTCCGTCATCGGCCTCTTCCGCGGCGCCTCCAGTCCGTGACAACAGCTTCCTGGTCGAAGAGGCGTACAATCAGGAAGCGCGCGTCGTGCAGCACATCAGCGTCTTCTCGCTCGCGCGCGGGTCGAACGACTGGGAATACGCCTTCACCCAGGAATGGCCGGCCGGCGGGCAGCGCCACCAGCTCAGCCTCACCGTGCCGGTCATCAACGCGGCCGATGCGACCGGTGTGGGAGACATCGCGCTCAACTACCGCTACCAGCTGGCGTTCGATGACGCGACCGGCCACGCGCTCGCGCCGCGACTGAGCGTCATCCTCCCGACGGGCGACGCCGATCTCGGGCGAGGCACATCATCGGTGGGCGTCCAGGTGAATCTCCCGGCGAGCCTCGGCCTTCACCGCACGCTGGTGACGCATTGGAACATCGGAGGAACGTGGAGGCCGTCTGCCCGCGCGCTCTCCGGTGGCCGTGTCGCGACCCGTGATGTTACCGCCGGGGCGAGCGCCATCTGGATGCCGAAGCGCGCGGTGAACCTGATGCTCGAATTCGCGTGGGCGCGCGAGGAGGACGCCGTGGGAGCCGATACGCGCGTCGCCGGAGAGTCCGCGTGGCTCTCGCCGGGCATGCGCGTCGCGATCGACTTTCCGAGCGGCCTGCAAATCGTCCCGGGTGTCGCGTTTCCGATCGGCGTCGGTCCGAGCGACGGAGACGAGCGCCTGCTCTTCTATTTGAGCTTCGAGCACGGATTCTGAACGGCAAGGGGATCGAAGGCGGTCGACGGCGGTCCAAGGCGTTCCAGGAGGCGTGCCCCTTGGTCGCCGTTGATCGCCCTCGACCGCTTCGACCGCCTTGGTTCTAGAACCTCCACTCCCGAATCACGAACGCGCCGAGGATGTTCTTGCGCGGCGGATCAGCCTGGGCGGCCAGGGTGGGCTCGCGCACCAGGTAGCGCGGCACGTAGCTGAGCTCCAGACGAAGCCCCTTCGGCATCCGGTGCTGGAGACGAATGCCGAAGGGGTTCTTGTTCGCCGGCTGCGCCTGGATCGCCAGGAACGTGCGGCTGCGGTTGATGTACTTGCCCGCCTCGATCTCGGTGAGGCTGAGCGAGCTGATCACGCTGTTCGACGACAGCTCCGCCGGCACGTCGGCCGGCGTCACGTTGAACTCGTCGGTTCCTAACGAGCGCGCCGCGTCCTGCTCCAGCTCGTTCGTCAGGACGTCCAGCGCCGTCCCCGCGAGCTGGCGGGTGGCGAGACTCGCGACCGCGCCGGCCAGCTCGCCGCTCCCCGACGACTGGCCGGACAGCGTCGATCCCTGTACCTGCAGCAGCGACGACGACGAGCGTCCGAACGCGAGATAGCTGAGCAGATCCGACTGCGAGATCGGAGGCTGTGCGGTGCTCTCGAGCGTGAGCTTCGGGTTGCGCAGCGTTCCGCCGATCATCACCTGAATGTCCATCGCCCCGGACCCCACGAGCGTGATCTCGTGGACGGCGGTGATCTGCAGCATCGGGTTCAGCTCGGGATCGCCGATGAACGTCGCCGAACCGCGGTTGATCACGAAGCGCCGGCCGAGGAACTCGTAGGTACCGCGGTCGGCGTTGACGACCCCTTCGAGCGTCAGTGCCTGACGAGCGCGGTCGACGTGGATGGTGAGGGCGCCGTACCGATCCGGCGTGTACACCTCGACGTTCGCCTCCGGTGACCGCACCCACGTGTCGCGCGAGACGTTGAGCGACACGTCCATGCGGAGGTTCTCCAGCAGCGCGGACTGCCCCGGGAGCACTTCGCGATCCCCCATGACGGACGTGTCGACCACCGCGAACACCGCCGGATCGTCCGCATTGATCACATCCTTCCCATCCGACTTGGGGATGTAGAGAACGCCGTTGCGGATGTTCGCCGTCCCCGTCACGTACACCGACTCGAAGGGGCCTTCGATACCGATGTTCGCGTCGGCGTTGATGCGCCCCTGGTCGTTGTCGAGCACACGCGCGTTCGTGGCGACGATTCGCAGATCGAACGAGGGACGCGTGATGTCGTCGACGCCGAGCCCCCCGCGCACGCGAATCGGGCCGTTCGCGCGCCCAACCAGCGAATCGATCACCAGGGTGTCGCCGGTGAGCCTCACGAGTCCGTTGATGTCGCGCATCGTGACGCCGAGCGGTACGATGCGGAACGAGGCGAAATCGAGCGCGAGCAGCCCGGTCATGTCCGGCGAGCGCGCCGTGCCCCGCGCCGTCAGCACGCCGACGATCTTCCCGCGGACCTCGCTGATCGCGTCGGTGAACTTCGGGAGCACGTCGAGGGGCAGGGAATCCGCGCGCAGCTCGAATTCCAGTGGCCGGTCGAGCAGCCGCGGCCCGGTGACGCCGCTGAGCGCCAGGTTCACCGGAATCACGCCCTCAGCCGCCGCGACCGGCGCACCGGTTCCGCGGAGCGCCTCGGCCTGTGCGTCGAGCACCTCGTCGGCGTACGCGAATCGCGCGCGGAGGTCGGGAACCACCGTGCCGCGATATGAGGCGCCGGTGACGCCTAACGCGGCCCGGACGCGCGGGTCGCGCGTCGTCCCTTCCACGCGAGCCACCACCTGGAGCACGCCGGTGGCTTCCAGATCCGATTGCAGGAGCTCGACGACGTGCGCGACCTCGAGGCCCGACACCTCGATGTCGAGCCGGGCCGAGCCCTGGCTCGGCACCAGTCCATTGACGTAGATCCGGCCGCGCGTTCCCTGCCGCAGGTCCAGCGCGACGATCTCGACGCCGCGCGCACCCCACCGGATCGTGCTCGGCCTCGCCGACACCCACGTGGTCGTGTCGAACCGCAGGCTCAACTGATCGAGATGGACCTCATCATGATTGGCATGCAGCGCGAAGTTGCCGGCCACGCGATAGTCGTAGGATTCGTGCTGGTGGATGGCAATGTCGACCGTTCCAGTGGAGCCGCGCGATGTCAGCCGCGCCTCGACGCTGTCGAGCGCGAACCCGGCCGCCAGCACCGTGTCGAGCGAGAGCCCCGCGGCCATCGTCGCCTGCGGCGTCCCGGCCGCGAGCCAGCCATACTCCGCGCGTCCCCGGCGCACGGTGTTGCCCCCGAAGACGACGTTCTCGACGGCGGCGCGACCGCGCAGGTCGAAGCGTCGCAGATTGCCGCGTATCGTCCCGGCGGCAACGACGCTGCCGGCCAGCGAGTCACGGCGCACGCTCGGGACCGAATCCACCTTGAGCACGGGGCCCGGTGCGCCGGTGACCGTGCGCTCCACTTCGGTGGCGCGCGCGACCTGAGCCGAGTCCTCGCGTGCCTGCTTGATCGCCTTGCGAACGCGGCCCGGGCGCGGAGCGACGACGCCGGTATCCCGCGCGGGAAGCCAGCGCGCCAGCCCTGAGAGCGAATCGACGGACACGCGGTAGCTCAGCTCGCCGTTGCGCCCGGCGACCAGGCCGAACGTGCCGCTGATGTCGGCGCGAGCGAAGGAGGTATGCAGAGCGGCGGGTTGCACCGTCGCCAATCCGTCGGCGATCGCGACTCGAACACGAGCGCTGTCGAACGTCACGCTGTCGATCGCCGAGCCGCGCAGGTCGGCGGCGATCGTTGCGCGCATCGTGCGAAGGTCGGATCCGGCGCCGCGAATGGTGGCGCTGCCGGTGAGCGAGGTTCGCGGCAGCGCCGCGGCCACCGTATTGAGGTTGAAGACGCGGAGCGCCGCCCGAGCGTCGTATGCGGGCGTCCCCTCGACGTCGAGGCGCGCCGTCGCGAGCAGCTCTCCCCCCTCGGGAAGGCGCAGGTCGGCGCGAACGGCGAGGTCATTGAGCGATCCACGGATGCGAATGGGCCCGGCGGCGCTGCCGCGGAGGCCTAACGCGGGCGCGAATCGCCCGACCGTGACGAGTGAAAGCGGGCGCGCGCGAAGATCGAAGTCCATCCACGTCGCGCCGCGCATCGCGATGACCCCACGCCCGGTGAGGTGCGAGGTCGCCCCGCGATCGACGTGCCGCACATCGGCGACGGTCGTGAAACGCGTCGCCGTCGATCCGTCGAGCGTGGCGGTACCGGTGACGACGCCGGCGATCGGGAGATCCGGCACGAAGATCCGCGCGAGATCGACCTGCACCGGCGCGAGCCGCATGCGCAGGTTCTGCGCGCGGACGCCCGTGTCGTCGAAGCCGAGCATGCCGCGCGCGACCACGCGGCTGCGGCCGTTCTGCACATCGTCGAACGTGACGTCGCCATCGACGACCATGGCGCTCATCGCTCCCTCGAGCGACGCCCGCCCGCCCAGCGTACCGCGTCGCGGGATGTCGAGGCCCGGAACGAGCTGCTCGATCAGCCGCGTGTCGAAGCGGGAGAACGTGAGATGCGTGTCGTGGAAGCGGGACTCCGTCTCGGTGAGCGTCAGCCCGAAGTCACCGCCGACTCGGGACGTGCCCACGCGAATGTCGGCGTTGCGCGCGACGTAGTCGCTCGGCCCTTCATCCCGCATGACCATCTCGAAATCGAGCGTTCCACTCCCTCGCGAGGGAATCCGGGGATACAACCATCGCAGGTCGGCGAGCCCTGCCGGCTCACCGTGGAGCGCCAGACGCAGCTCTTCCGTGTCGATACCGTAGCGTCCGTCACCCGTGATCACCGACCCCGGCAGCACGATCCGCACATCGTCGAAGCGCAACGTGTCCCGGACGATGTAGAACTTCCCCTCGACATCGCGGATCTCGGCCACCGGCGGACGGAAAGGCGCGGCGATCCCGCTGAGCGCGGTCACGTGAATCGCGACGCCGCTCGAGTCGGGATCCTCGAGGCGAAGTCGCGGGAGCACCGCGTCGATGCGCTGAAAGTCCATCACCTGCTGATAGCCCTTGCGAGCGCGCACCACGTGCTGGCGCGTGCCACCCTCGAGCGCGTTGGCGATGGTGCGCTCGCGCGCCGCACCGGTCGAATCGTCGTCGGGCTTCCACGGCGTGCGAACGATGAAACGCCCATCCACGACTTCCACATCATTGAACGCCACCCAATCGCCGAAGCCGGGACCCTCGTCAGGCGCGTCCGGGGTCGTGTCCTCGGGGAAGATCGACTCGAAGTTCCAGTCCTCGTCCTCGAGCTTGTCGAAGATCACCAGCGGCCGGACCAGCCGAAGACTGTGCAGCTGGATGCGCTGCCTCGCGAAGGCGACGAGATGGTAATCGGCCATCACCGTGTCGGCGCTGACGAAGGGGCGCCCAGCCGTATCGGCGATGAGGAAATCGGTGAGCACGACCCCATCGAGCAGGTTGCCGCCGATGCCGCCGATCCGCACCTGGCCGTGCACCATCTCGCTGAGCGTGCGCACCGTGAAGCGCCGCGCCCGTTCACGACCGAAGTCCGTCATCGTCAGCACCAGGACGGCGACGATCGTGAGCACGGCGATCGCTCCGACCACGATTCCGAGTCCGACGAAGACGCGCTTCATCTCAGAACGCCTGGCCGATGGAGAGGTGGAGCGTCAGGCGATTCAGGATCTGCCTGAACGTGAAGGCGTTCGAGCTCTCGAGCGGGTCGTACGCCTTCTTCTGCTGCAGCGGGACGATCCGGCGGACGCCGTTCTCATCGATCACTTCGGTGACGATCGGCAGGTTCTCGGCCAGGCGCGGCTTGATGCCGAGGTCCACGCGGATGGGGCCGACCGGCGTCGCGTACCGGAAGCCAAACCCGGGGGTGATCGCGGCCGTGCCACGCGTGAGCGTGGAGACGTCGCCCTCGCCCACGACGGCGCCGTCGAGGAACACCGCCATGTCGAGCGAGCGCCAGAGAGGGAATCGATACTCGACGCTCCCCTCGAGCAGCGTGCTGCCTCCGACCGGCCGCGGCTCGAAGTCGCTCGACGGCAACCGGCTGGCCTCGTCGCAGTCCCCGGCGAGCAGCTCCGCCTGCGTGCACAGGGCGGGTGTCGTGTCGTTAGGTGCATTGAGCAGCTTGCCGGGATCCACGGTGAGCACGCGCGGCCCGAGCTGGTTCTCCCCGTACCCACGGACCGACTGTGCCCCGCCGGCGTAGAAGCGCTTGCGAGGATGCAGGATCGAGTTCGTGGTGGACACGTCCCCGATGAGTGCCTCCGACGCGCTGCCGAGCGCCCTCACCCATCCGCCGCGTGCACGCCAAGCGAGCACCGCGCGGCGACCGAAGGCCTTGTACCGACGGTACTCGCCCGAGACGCGATTGTAGCGATAGTCGGACATCGTGAACGCCGACGCGTGCTCGACATCGGCGCGCGCGAAGTATCCGCGCCGCGGATCCAGGGGATCATCTCCCCGGTCGGTCACAAACGACAGCGCCAGCGGCGAGAGCTTCTGAAGGGCGCGCAACGCGACGATGTCGCTCGGACTGCAGATGCCGAAGTTCTCGCAGAAGTACACGTCACTCGCTTCGACCCGCGTGAGCTCGAACCGATAGGTGAGACTCAGTGGCGCGCGGGAGGCCTGCATGCGAGTGAAGGTCGCGCTCGCGCCGAACCCCTTCTCCACGAAGATCGCCGGCATGCTGCGCCGGTGGGTGAACGCGCTCAGACCGAGCGTGTTGCGCGGAGATTGGAACCAGGGCTGCGTGAAATCCGCGCTCGCCTGCCACGTGGGAGAGAAGTACTGGTCCGCGTCCCGGTCGGCGACCGGTCGCCGCAGCACTTCCTGGAATGGAAACTGGGCGTTGAGCTGATCGGCGAGCAGGTTGCCGACCGCGGCGCGCAGGTCGAGCCGGCGGGCGCCGCCAAACCAGTTGTATCTCGTGAGGCGCCCCTCGACCTGTCCGAACTCGAGCGTGTTGAACCCGGCGCTGGCGCGGATCTCACGCAACGGCGCCTCCTGCACGGTGATCTCGATCCGCTTGATGCTGTCCCCCTGCGGCGGGACGATGATCACCGCGCGCCGGAAGAGATTCGACTCGTACAGGTTGCGCTGGCTGGTGATGAGCTCGTGCCGCTTGTACGGCCCGCCTTCCTTGAGCGTGAGCGAGTTCCGGATGGTCCGCTCGGAGACGCGCTCGTTGCCGCTGATCGAGATGCTCCCGATCACCGTCGGCCACTTCGCGTCGACGGTGGCGCGAATGCTCGCCGTCTTGGCCACGGTGTCGATGACGATCGTGTCGACGCGCGCATCGGCGTCGCCGTAGCCCTTGTCCCAGAGGCTGCTCTCGAGAAACGCGATGCTGGAGTCGAGCGCGATGAGGTTGAGCGGAGCACCGGCGCGCACCTTCATCGCGTTCCGGATCTCGGTGTCGCTGAGCAGCTGCGCGGGACGCTCGAGCTCGATGGAGCTGACCCGTGTCGGCGGACCTTCGGTGACGCGGAACTCCACCTTCACTCCGTCCTTTTTGGGAGTGACCGACGTATCGACCTGCGCATCCCGCCATCCACGCTTCCAGTAGAACACGCGGATGCGCAGGATGTCGCGCCGAAACTCGGTGCGATCGAGGTGGTGCGTTTCCTTGAAGAGGCTCCAGTCGCTGATGAAGCAGAAGGGCGTGAGCAGCAGGCTGCGGCAGCGAGTCTCTTCGGTCTCGATGCTCTCCTCCAGATCGTCCTCGTCGACCGACTTCACGCCGACCCACTTGAGCTCCTTCACCACCGGCGCTTCGCGCTCGTCGCTCTCCTGGGCAGCGAGCACACGTCCACCCACGAGCCAGGGGAGAATCGCAATCAGACAGACGGGCGCCCAGCGAGTCATGGGGCGGAGAAGAGCAAGCGGCGCGCCTGTGAGGCGGGGCCAAGGGCCAGGGGCCAAGGGGAGGGTCAGGGGTCACCGAGCTACCGTTGACCCTTCACCCTCCCCTTGGCCCCTGGCCCTTAGCCCCTGGCCCGGTGCTAGCGGGCTATAAGCCCGCTAGCAAGGCGTCGTTCCCTGGCGTGCCGGCAATCCGCTTGATCAGCCACTCCATCGCCGCCTGTGGGGGCATTTGCTGCAGCCCGCGGCGCAGCGTGTAGACGTTGTCGAGCTGTTCGGGGCGGAAGAGCTTCTCCTCGCGCCGCGTACCGCTCGTCGCGATGTCGATCGCCGGGAAGATGCGCTTCTCGGCCAGTGAGCGGTCGAGCTTGATCTCGGAGTTCCCGGTGCCCTTGAACTCCTCGAAGATCACGTCGTCCATCCGCGAGCCGGTCTCGACGAGCGCGGTCGCGATGATCGTCAACGATCCACCACCGTGCTGCGGCGCGACCGCGCGTGCCGACCCGAAGAACGCCTTCGGCCTCGCCATCGCGGTTGCATCGAGGCCGCCCGACAACGTGCGACCCGTACCGCGCTCCACCGTGTTGTGCGCACGGGCGAGACGCGTGAGCGAGTCGAGCACGATGACGACGTCCTTGCCATTCTCGACGAGGCGCCGCGCATGCTCCAGCGTCATGTCCGCGACATCCACGTGACGCTCGGCTGGTTGATCGAAGCTCGACGCGATCACCTCCCCGCGTCCCCACTCGATCATTTCGCTCACTTCCTCCGGGCGCTCGTCGACCAGCAGCACGAGGAGCGTCGCGTTCGGATGATTCACCGCGACGCCCTCGGTGATCGCCTGGAGCAGCATCGTTTTCCCGGCCCGCGCCGGTGCAACGATCAGCGCGCGCTGTCCAAAACCGATCGGCGCGATGAGATCGATGGCGCGTCGCGTGACCTCAGGACCGCCCTTGGCGGGTTTCCCCGTCTCGAGGACGAGCTTTCGGTCCGGGTAGGAGGCGACGAGCGACGCGAACTCCGGCCGGCGCGGCGACTCCGCGGGATCCTGACCGTTGATGCTCTTGACGTCGGCCACCGCCGTCCGCCCGCGATGATCGCGTCCAACCATCGCCTCGATCAGGTCGCCGCGTCGAAGGCCGAACTGCCTGACGAGATGCGGAGGAACGAAGGGGTCGCTCGGGCTGGGCAGGTAGCTCTCCGCGGCGCGGCGAATGAATCCGCCATCCCGCGAAGAGTCGAACCATCCCTCCGCCTCCCCTTCGGCCACGATCACCGCCGGGATCGCGGCGCCGCCGCCGTGCTCGGGGCGAGGACCCCCACGCCCACGGCCACGGCGACCGCGACGACCGTTCTGGCCAAACCGGTCGCGCCCGCCCTGGTGATGCGGATGCTGACCCGGATGTCGCGACGGGGGAACGTTGACGGGCGGCGTCACCGTCTCGCCTGTCGGGGTGATTGGGGGAGTGCTCGGCGCGGGGATGCCGTTCTCTCGCTCCGGCGCTCCGCCATCGGGGAGCGCAGAGGCATCGTCTCGATAGGGATTCACTTCCATGTCATTGGCCTCGAAGGTGGGACGAGGCTGCGCTGGGCGCGGGCCGCGCCCACGACGGGGCGGGCGTCTGCGTTCGTTCATGCAACCAGGTGTCGTGGTGAATTTTCGACGGGCACGTCCATACACAGCGTGCCCCGCACTTCCGATGAGGGTTTCTCATGAGCGCGCCGCGATGCACGCGGCCGTTCCGGGCGCTCTGGTGCGTGCCGTCAGTGGCGACGCACCGGTCCTGCTTTCGTGCTGTTGTCGACGACGTCGCGGAAACACGGACGACCCACGCGCTTCCGGCGCTTGCTCAGCGCAAACCCGAGCGGCTCCGCGCCAACATGCGGCGCTGCTCGTCAAATTCGGGATGACTGACGCGCACCAGCGGGCCAGCCACCACCAACTTCACTTCCCAAGCCGATTTTCGCAACTACCACGACCAACCGGGGCGAGAATCATGCCGCTAAAGGCAGCCCCTGGGTCCTCATTCCTCTTTTTCGCGGAGCGCATCAAGCTTCCGCGATGAGGCGATTACCCGCCGCGTGAGGTCCACGATCCGCTTGACCGACTCCCGCTGCTCGGCCGTCAGCGCTGGATCGAGCTCGAGCAACTGGGTTTCCGCCAACAGTGCCGCGAGCGGGTTGTTCATTTCGTGCTGCACGCGTCCAACGGCGTTCGACAGGTCCACCATCTTCTTCGACTCGCTCACGGCTGAGGCTCCGGCTCGTATTCGGTCTCGGCGTCGCCCTTCTAGGACGACGCACTCGGTCGGTGGTCAAGCGCGGAGTGACGTCGCGCGGCCGTCATGCATAACTTACGCCCTCCATGACCACCGCGCCTGACGCCCGCTCCGAGATCGCCGCGGCCGTCGATGCCTATCGCGTGGACGGCAGCGTCGCGCGTCTGCTCGAGCGCATCGACCAGGCCGCACGGACATCCGATCCCGACACGCTTGCGGCGGCCGTCGAACCGTTCCGCATGATTCCCGAGGTCGCCGGCCCCGCGTACGAGCACATCGTTGCCGCGAAGCCTGACGACGCCCGCGCACTCGTGACTCTCGCGAACGCGTACTGGGTCACGGGTCGTGGTCCCGAGCAGGTCGCCCCACTCGCATCGCGCGCCATTGCCGCCGATCCCGACAATCGCGCCGCATGGCATCTGTGGGCGTTGGCGGAACCGGAGCTCCGCGCTCGCGTCGAGCGATGGCGTCAGGTTGCTACGCGCTTCCCTGGCGACCAGCTCGCCCGGGCGAACCTTGCCGACAACGCGGCCTCGCTGGCGTCGACGGAGCATGATCTCGAGGCGCTCGACCTGGCGATCGAGACGTACTCGGGGATGTTGGCCCTCGCCGAGCGCGACGAGGAGAAACGAGCGCTGGAGCGGGCGATCACTACTCTACGAGAGTGGAAGCTTTGAATGCGGAAAGCGGAATGCGGATTGCCTGTGAAGACCGTACATATCCGTTTTCCGGTTTCCGCGTTCGCCGCTAGGCACTTGCGTCCCGCACCCTCGGCGCCAGCTTCCCAACCTCGGCGATCAACTCCTGGAGCTCGAACGGCTTGTGGAGCGCCTTGCAGCCACAGGCCGCGATCAGCTCGAGTGCGCGGTCGCTGGCGTCGCCAGTCGTGAAGAGCGTGCGGAAACGGAGGTGCGGTTGAATCGACGCGGCGAGCTCGAAGAGCACGTCACCACGCAGATCCGGAATGCGAAGGTCGAGGACGAGGAAGTCGAAATGCTCGGCGCGGAGCAGGGTGTGCGCCTGCTCGCCGGCCTCGACCGCGACGACATCGTAGCCCGCGCGCCCGAACGCGATCGTCAGGGCGCGACAGATCGTGGGCTCGTCATCGACCACCAGGACACGCAACCGCTCATTGAACCGCATTCGTCCGCTCTCCTCGTCGCTCCAGTCGCGCCGTCAGCAGCGCGACGAACTCTTCTGGCGGCAGGCTCTGCCGCAAAGCCGTCGGCGTGAGCCCCGTTGCCGCCCGCACCTGTCGCGCGAATAATCTCGGCGACCCATATCCGAGACGCTCGACGACATCATCGAGCGAGCGTCCCGGGTCCTGCATGTAGTAATACGCGCGAAGAAGGCGCGCACCCAGCACCAGCATTCTCGCCGAAGCCAGGCCGGCGCGGTCGAGCCACCGGTCGAGCGACCGTCGCTGCATCGACGCGGCGGCCGCGAGGTCGTTCACGTCCTTGAACTGCTGCGGCACTCGAAACAGCCGCTCGATTGCTCGTGCCAGCTCCACCGGGACGGTGCCCAGCGGTCGTGCGAGCGCGGCGAGAACCGTATCGCTCATTACGTACGCCGGCTGTCGCTCCAGCAGGTCGCGGAAGCGGCGCGGCTCGTCGTCGAAGTTGCGGAGCACCACGTGCCGCACCCCCAGCTTCGCCAGCTCGACCGTCGCGCCGAGCGTTTCCGGCGAGAGGATCGTGTAGATCACTATCGGGAGCGAAGGGAAGTTCCGGATCACCGCCCGGAGCTCTTCGAGTCGCACCGTACCCTCGGCCCGTGGATCCGCGACGACCAGATCCACCGGCTTGCTTCGCACCTCGTTCTCGAGCTCGTCCCACCGGTCGACGGTGATTACGTTATGCTCTCGCCCGAGTACGATTCGCAGGTGGGCCAGCAAAAGGGGAGGGAGACGGACGACGACGTTCACGCCACCGGATCACGTGTCCTAAAAGTGCACATCATTGTCTCAAGATGTGCGTTTACCGATGGACGCGCGACGGTACCTTGCGTGACAGTTGCAACCCCCCAGTCACAACCCTCAGCACGTGAGGCCCGTCATGTCCCGCCGCCACCTCTCTCTCCTGGTGCTCGCCCTCCTGACGTTTGCGGTCTCTGCCTGCTCTGACGTCACCGCTCCGGAGCCGGCCAGCGACTGCCCTGTGACCGCCGGCACGGGTACCCGAGCCGCCTGCTAGTAAATCCTAAGTCTCTGCTAATCTACGGGGTCGCAGGCTGCCACCTGCGGCCCCGTTTTCTTGCGGTTCAACCGGCGACCTCAGCCAGCTCCCGCATTTCCCGGACTGCCTTCGCCACACGCTCGGTTTCGGGCCTGGGCGATGATTCGGGCGCGTTGGCGATGATCACCACGCCGCCATCGCGCACGGCCTCGAGAGTCTGCTCGGCCTTGAAGAGCACTTTGTTGATGTGGTGCTGTTCCGCCAGCGCGATCGCGCGCTCGAGCGATGCTCTCGCCTGCTCGCGTTTTCCGAACACGCTGTAGCCCTGACCCACGTAAAGGTGGTAATGACACGCGAGCGATGCCGGCAGCGTGACGGTCGCCAACTCCCGGCGATACTGCTCGAACATCGGCTCGCGCCGATCGGCCGTGGCGCATTCCATCAGGTTGATCATTGCCAGCCACCGCATGTACTGCTCTTGAGCGGTCGCCGCCAGAACCAGATACGCGTCGCGAGCGGAATCCCGCATGCCCAGCTCGTAGAACGCAGTCGCGATATCGCTCATCACGCGATCCCGCGCTGAAGGCAGGGTGAGTCCCTCCAACGCCTCGTACGCCATGGCGACGGCCATTTCGAACTCTCCCCGCTGAATCGCGACTTCCGCGCGAGCATGCAGGGCCAGCGCTTTCACTTCGCCGAGGCGATTCGCCGATGACTCGCGAATGGTCTGATCGAGGAGGGCCTGCGCACGCGGAAGATTTCCCCGATCGATCGAGACGTTCGCCTCGGAGATCCGGGCTCGCAGGACGTTCACGATGTCGCCGGACATGGCGGCGACGCATTCCGCACGCGCATACGCCGTCGAGGCTTCGTCCCACGCGGCCATGGTGCGCAGGCACGCGCCAAGCTGCATGTTGGCCGCGATGACGATGTCCGCTTCGTCCATGGGGTGGGCGTGCGCGATGACGGTGTGATGAACGTCAGCGGCGAGCTCCCACCGACCCTCGAACTGCAGCGCCCGAGCAAAGGCGAGCAATCGAGGGGCGACGACAGGCACACGCACCGCGGACAAGCCCTCCATCGCATCCACGATGCTCGCCAGAATGCCCTTGGAGGTGCAGCCGGAATCAACGTCATTGATCGCCTCGCGAACCGCGCGCAAGCCCCAGGCATCGGCCGCCACGACGCTCGGCCCCTCGATCAGCCACGCATCAAACAGTCGGAGCGTGACGAGGCCTGCTGTCGTAAGGCGCCACTCCGCGGACCCTTCCTCGACGCGAGCAAGCGCCTCGAAGAACGGGATGTGCAGGAGTCTGGGCTCGCTCATAGTCATGACCGCGATCCTCTCATGCGTTGATTCGGACTTTCTGCCATTGTCGCTAGGAAGTTGACGAGGCTCCGGGGGTGCCGCAACGACACTTTTGAGACACGGTACGCATGAATTCAGACACTTGTACCGCTGACCTCAACACAAGAGCGCACCAACACCGACAGATTCTCGACGCTGACAAGAAAGTCGACGCTGTGGATGCGCTGCCTTACGGGTTATCTTTCCTTCAGACGCATCCCTCGCTGAGTCGTCCACCCTGGACAGGCGCTCTCTCTTCCTCCCCAAGGCGCACCATGGCGACTTCAGCAACTCTCGCAGCTCCCGCCGCTGCGTCGACCGCCCCTCTTCGCGGTTGGCAGAACACCACCGCACCGTATCGTGCCAGTAGCGCCGCCAGCGCCGCGATTCAGTTGTCCACGACGCTGCTCCCGCTGGCAGCACTCGTCACGCTGATGTACCTGATGCTCGACGTCTCGTACTGGCTGACGCTGCTGCTCGCGATCCCGGCGGCCGGCTTCCTCGTGCGCACGTTCATCATCATGCACGACTGCGGGCATGGGTCGTTCGTGCCGTCGCGCCGCGCAAACGAAGTCATCGGATTCATCACCGGCGCCATCACGCTGACGCCGTTCGCGCAGTGGCGGCGGGACCACGCGCTTCATCATGCCTCGTCAGGCGATCTCGACCGGCGCGGTCACGGGGACGTCCTCACGCTCACCGTCGATGAGTATCTCGCGCGGTCGCGCTGGGGACGTCTCAAGTACCGGATGTATCGCCACCCCATCGTGCTGTTCCTGCTCGGTCCGATCTTCCTGCTCGTGGTTCGTCATCTCCCCGCGGCCGGCATCGCGCGCACGTCGAAAACCACCCTCGAGTCGCGCGCCACGACCGCGGCACTGGCCGCGATCGTCGTCGCGCTGGCGCTGGCGGTTGGGTGGCAGGCCGTGCTCCTCGTGTATGGGCCGATTCTCCTGATCGCCGGCGCGACGGGCAACTGGCTCTTCTACGTGCAGCACCAGTTCGAGGACGCGTACTGGGAGCCGCACGAGGGGTGGGATTACGCCGAAGCGGCGATCCGGGGCGCGTCGTACTACCGCCTGCCCCGGGTGCTGGAGTGGATGACGGGCCGCATCGGGCTGCACCACGTGCACCACCTCGACCCGAAGATCCCCAACTATCATCTGCGCCGCTGCCACGAGGAGAACGGGATCCTCCAGGCGGTCACGGTGCTGACGGTGCGAGAGAGTCTGCGCACCGCGTCACTCAGGCTGTGGGATGCGGACCAGGGACGCATGATCGGCTTCCGCGAGCTGCGCGGCAGAGTCGCGACGCGTTAGGCAGCCTCCGCGATGACAGACGGGCGCGCTCACCTGGATCGGTGAGCGCGCCCGTCTGTCGTCCGGGGGTCCTCAGCGCTTGCGGGGCGTCTCCGGCGGCGTCGCCTCGGCGGCGGCGTCGGTCGGGGCGGGCTTCGGCTTCAGCGCCTCGGCCTCGGCCTCGCGGCGCTCACGGTCGCGTTGCGCGAACGCGCCGAATCCGCCTTTCTTCGTCTCTTTCGGATCGAGCATGATGGCTCCCTGGCCCGCTCGCGGTCTGCGGAATCGTGCGGCGTTTGGCCGTTTGGAGAGGGGCGCGACGACCGATCCGAATGGCAGGTCGCTCCTCGGGCGAGCGAACGTGCCCCGACCTCCGCGCATGGCGAATAGTAATATATGATATTACTATTGTCAAACGTAATCATGGGCGCTATTATTAAGGCTTCGGTCGGAGTGAGGATGTGATCCGGTTCCACCTGTCGACAGTCTTGAAACGGAAGGGGTGGACGCCGTACCGGCTCTCCCGGGAGACGGGGCTCACCGTGCCCACCGCGTACCGCCTGGCCGACCCCCGCTTGAAGTTTGGACGCTTCACCGCCGACACCCTCGATCGACTCTGCGCCGCGCTCGATGTGCAGCCGGGCGAGCTGCTCGAGTTCGTTCCCACCAGACGTCGCAAGCGCCCACGCTAGCCCGCTGTACCGCCGCGTCCCTGCCTCTCACGTGGCGCGCTTTCGCTCGGCCGCGTCAGCGGAACCGTCCGCTGCGCCCTCGATTCAGCAGGAGGTTCCATGAAATCCAACAGAGCGCCTAACAACGGTCATGCACCGTCGAAGCGCACGACGCCATCCGCGCCGCGGGCCAAATCCCAGTCGGCGACCGATGGACCCTATCGCGTGGAACCCGCGCGCACGCGCCGAACCGGCGAGAACAGCCTGCTCGAGACCGCGGCGTCGCGCGGAAGCTTCCGCACGCTCGGCGGCGCCATCCGTAGCGCCGGGCTCGTCGAGCTCATGAACGGACAGGGGCCGTTTACCCTTTTCGCCCCGACCGACGAGGCGTTCGCCCGAATGCCTCAGGACGAACGCGAAGCGCTGCTGGCCGACAAGGCCTCACTGGCCGAGGTGCTCACCTATCACCTCGTGCGTGAGCGCGTCAAGGCGCCACGCGTCGGCTCGCCGCGAACCGCCACGACCGTCAACGGCGCAACGCTCACGATCACTGTCAAGAACCGGGGCTTCAAGCGGCGCGGCTTCAAGGTCAACGAGGCGACGATCGTCAAGACGGAGATCCTCGCCTCGAACGGCGTCATTCACGCGATCGACAGCGTCCTGATTCCGCGGTAGTGCCTCACGGCGCGGACGGCTGCCTGCCGTCCGCGCCGGCGATCGCCACGACCACCCGCGCCGCCGTGATCGCCGTGCTGTCGCCGTCCGAAACGTACCGACGGCCGGACTTCTCCAGCCAGTCCAGCGTCCGCTCGAGCGAGTTCCCGTACACCTGCACGCGCTCCAGCCGCAGCGGATCGAACGCCGGGTCGAACGGGCTCGGCACCGGCTCGCCGGCCACGAGCAACACCGCCGCGTGATCGTACGCCACGACCCGCTTTGTGCGCGCATCCGTCCACGCACCCTTCGCGGCCAGGGCGGTGTTCCTCGGCCACTCGCCTAACGGGAGCGCCATGGTGCGCACCCGGTATCCAGGCACCGCCGAATCGACCGCCAACGCGAGCCGCGCGATCTGCTCCTGCACCACGGCGTCGTCGTATTTCGAGAGCTGCGCGTGCCAGAGGGTGTGGTTGCACAGCTCGAAGCCCTGCTCCGCGAGGAACTTGAGCTTGGCGTGACGCCACGCGCTCTTCTGCCCTTCGATGTTCCGGTCGCCGAAGAAGGCGCGTCCCGCCTCCGCGCCCGACAGCACGCAGAACGTGGCCTTGCTCTCCCAGTCAGGGTGCGCCTTCTGGAAGTCGAGCCAGATGCCGATGGCGCTGGTCGAATCAACGACGAGCTGGCCGTCCCGCTCGACGTAGCGGAATTGCGATGGCGACGCGTCGTCGAAGGTGAAGACGACGGGGGACAGTCCCCTCGGGAGGTCTATACGCCGGCTGACCAGATCGGCGACCGTGATCGGCCGGTAGCCTCGCTCGTAGAGCAGCGCGAGATCGCGGCGGAACCGAGTGTGCTCACGTTCCCAGCGCCCCTCTTTGGTGCCGACGAGATGATACTCCAGGATCGGGATCCGTCCCGTCTCGTTCGGCTGACGGTTCCGCGATGCCGAGTCGAGGGCAACCATCGCCCGGGCCGCCGCCTTCTCATTGGATGAGGCGGCGGGCGCTTCATTCGGGCGTGCCTCTGTCCTGCTGCATCCCGACGCGATCAGCGCGATCGGGAGCACGGCGGCAAGCCGCCGGTACCGCGAATATGGAAGCACGTGGGGTGAGTCGGTCGAAGGGGCGTCGTTGACGCCGAGGCGCCGGGTCGGCGCGCCTCGTGATGGATCGCACACTCGCCCGCATGGGCTACGGAAGTCGCCCGAAACCTGCGGGTGGGGTCGATGGTACTATTGATGGAAGCGGCTCGTCTGACACGCGTCCGCGTGCCGCGAGCCTGACCCACTTTCATGACGTTTATCGCCGCTTTTCAGCAACGCCTTCACACGTTCCGCGAGCGCTGGCGGAGTGATCCAGCGCACCCCCCGCGCGTGTGGATGCGCGAGCAGTGGAAGCCTCTCGCCGTCATGGGAGCGGTGGTCGTCACCATCCTGCTGTTTGACGCGTGGCTGGCGACCTGCGGCTTCGCCGGCTGCCCGTCTTCGGAAGAGATTCGGAGCTTCCGTCCCATCGAGGGCAGCGAGGCCATTGACCGCTCGGGAAAGTCGCTCGGACGCCTGACCTCGGTGCGGCGCATCAACGTTCCGCTGGCCGACGTCCCTCGGCACGTGCAGCAGGCCTTTATCGCGACCGAGGACCGGCGGTTCTACGAGCACAATGGGCTCGATTGGCGTGGCCTCGTCCGCGCAGTTACACGCAACGTCTCGGCGATGGAGATGCGCGAAGGGTTCAGCACGATCACCATGCAGGTCGCGCGGAACAGCTTCACGCCGCGCATCATCAGCGAGCGGTCACTGCGCCGGAAGCTGCTCGAGCTGCGCTTCGCGCGCTTGATCGAGCACACCCTCACCAAGCCACAGATTCTCGAGCTCTATCTCAACGTCATCTATCTCGGCAACGGGACGTATGGCGTCGAGGCGGCGAGCCGCGACCTCTTCGGCAAAAGCGTGAAGAAGGTGAGCCTTGCCGAAGCGGCGGTCCTCGCGGCGTTGCCGAAGGGACCATCGGCGTACACGCCGAGGAAAGCTCCTGAGCGCGCGAAGCGCCGGCGGGATCTCGTGCTGAGCCTGATGGTTCGCGAAGGCTACATCGATCAGGCGCAGGCGCGTCGCGCCGCCGCGCAGCCCGTTCGCGTCGCGAAGCAGGAGTGGCGACCCACCGGCACTAATTCGTACGCGCTCGACGCGATTCGCCGCGCCGTGGACTCCTTGCTGGGTCCGGAGGCGCTGGAGTCGGGTGACGTCGTCGTCTACACCACGATCGACGGAGAGGCGCAAAAGGCCGCCGAGCGTGCGGTCGCGAAACGTGCCGCGTACATCCAGGGGCGAGAGCGCGCGTACTTCGGCCGATCGAATGGGGTCGTTCAGGGCGCGATGATCGCGATCGATCCGCGCACGGGCGACGTGCGGGCGATCGTCGGCGGACGACAATACGAGCGCGGAGGATTCAATCGCGCGCTCTCGGCGCGCCGCCAACCGGGCTCGGCCTTCAAGCCGTTCGTGTACGCGGCGGCGCTCTCCGCCGGACTCTCTCCGGCGACGATGGTCGATGACGATCCGGTGGAGATCGTCGGCGATGATGGTCGCGTCTGGACGCCGGCGAATCACGGTGACGAGTACAATGGCCGCATCACCCTGCGACGGGCGCTCATGCGCTCGGCGAATGCCGCTACCGTGCGCGTGAGTCGCGCGGTCGGCGAGCAGCGGGTCGTGTCGGTGGCGCGGCGAAACGGTATCTCGAGCCAGCTCGAGCCGGTGCCGTCGATCGCGCTGGGCGCGCTCGAGGTGACGCCGCTCGAGCTGGTTCTCGCCTATGCGCCATTCGGCAACGGAGGCTACCGGGTGAAGCCGAGGCTCATCGAGCGCATCGAGGGGCCCGATGGTCGCGTGCTATGGAAGACCGATCCGGTGATGGACCTCGTGATGGATCCGCAGGATGCGTACATGATGACGTCGATGCTCCGTTCCGCGGTCGATCACGGAACGGGCCACGCCGTGCGCGAATGGGGCGCTCGCGGTCCGATTGCCGGCAAGACAGGAACGACGAACGATGGCGCTGACGTCTGGTTCGTCGGTTACACCCCGACGCTCGCGGCGGCGTTCTGGTTCGGGCACGATCAGCGCGTCGCACTCTCGGGGGACATGAGCGGCGGCAGCGCCGCGGCCCCGGCATGGGCGGAGTTCTTCATCAACGGATGGCGCGAGCGTGGCGATGGCGATGAATGGGAGCCGCCACCGGGGATGGTCGCCGTCACCATCGACGCGTTCACCGGCGAGCTCGCGGGGGAGTGGTGTCCCGCCACACAGACCGAGTGGTTCAAGCCGGGGATGGAGCCGACGGAATACTGCCGCGAGCACCCCGAGCCCGAGGAGACCTGGGCGGATGACTTCGGAGAGAAGATCGCGTCGACGTTCAGGAAGATCTTTAGATTCTAGAACCCCAGGGGTCAGGAGTCAGGAGTCAGGGATCAGGGGGTTGAGGGGGTGGTTTCCGGAGAGCGCTGCATCCACCGCCTCGAACCCTTACCCTCACACCCCCTGACTCCTGACTCCTGACCCCCAGGGTGTTACCTTCGCGCGCGCATGGCCTTCATCGGTGTCGACCTCGGCGGAACCAAGCTGGCGGCCGCTGCCTTCACAGAGGCCGGCGAGCTGTTGCATCGCGAGAGCACGCCGCTGGCGGCCCGGCGCGGGTCCGCGGTTGGACGGCTCATCGTGGAGCAGATCGAGGCCATTTCCAGGACCCGCCCGATCGAGGGC
>DASRHU010000169.1:0-5914 GCA_035650335.1 Gemmatimonadaceae bacterium
GGGGGCGAGCGCGTTCGCGCGCACACCATTCGGGCGCTCCTCGTCGGCGAGTGCGCGCATGAGCGTCAGCACACCGCTCTTCGCCGTCGCGTACGCGGCCACGTTCGCGACCGACGCTCCTGGCAGCGCGGCGGCGGATCCGAAAAACACGAACGCGCCGCGTGCGGCGCGGACGAGCGGGAGAAATGCCCGCGCCGTGAGCGCGGCGGTGGTGAGGTTCAGGGCCAGCTGTTTTTGCCACACGGCCGGCGCACTGTCGGCCACGCTCGCCATCGCGAAGCCTCCGGCGAGATGCACCACCGCGTCCAGACGTTCGTCGTACCTGGACGCGACGGTCTCGGCCAGCGTCTGAACGGCGCTCTCATTCGTGAGGTCGCAGGCAAATCCATCGGCGCGAGCGCCGCGGCCGCGAAGGGTCGCGACGCGCGCCTCCACGGCGTCACTCAGGAGATCGACGGCCGCGATCGCGGCTCCCGCGTCGGCCAAGGCGGCCGCTACCGCTTCTCCGACCTGTCCCTCGCGCCCGATTCCAGTTACGAGCACCGTGCGACCGGACAACGCTCCGTGAGCCATGGGCGAGAACGATGCGATCCGGCTCGTAAAGCGCAAGCACGGATATTGAACCAGCATGCGGTGCGAGGCATCCTCCTCGTGCTGAACCCTGACGGTCGAATTCTCCTCCTGAACCGATACCGTGAGCGCTCTCAAGATCACCGGTCTCATTGCCGGAGGCGTTCTCCTCCTCGGCTTCTCGTGCGTCGGCGTCCTGTATCTCACACGCGGAACGCCGGTCGCCAGCGTCAGGACCTTCGGCCAGGCGCCGCCGCCTTCCGTGATCGACCCGCTCTTTCGTCGCACCGTCGATCTGCTGGCCGGGATGACGATGCAGGATGGCAACGACGTCGAAGTTCTCGTCAACGGCGATAACACGTACCCGCGGTTGTGGGCGGATCTCAAGTCGGCGCGACACACCATCACGCTCCAGATGTATTACGGCAATCCGGGGAAGGTGGCAGACACGCTGAAGGACATCCTGATCGACCGCGCACGTGCGGGCGTTCGTGTCCTTTTCCTCCAGGATGCGATCGGCTCGCAGAATCTCACCGAGGAGTGGCAGGACAGCTTGACGGCGGCTGGAGTCCAGGTCGCGATCTTTCGGCCACCGCGATGGTATCAGCTCGACAAAGCAGGGCACCGCTCTCACATCCGCGTCGTCGTCGTGGACGGTCACATCGGATACACCGGCGGCTTCGGTATCGACGACAAGTGGCTGGGCGATGGCCGGACCAATGGCAGCTGGCGGGATACCAATGTGCGCTTTCTCGGTCCCGCCGTCATGCAGCTCCAGGCTGCGTTCGCCGCCGGCTGGGCGGAAGCGACGGGCGAGCTGATCACGGGACAGTTGTTCTTCCCGATCGAGGAGTTCCAGCGTGACGGAGACGACTTCGGGGCCTTGCTCCACATGGCGCCGACGATCGGCAGCACACCGGCCGAGCGCTTTCTGGCGCTTTCGATCGAGGGAGCGCGGCGGACGATGTACATCTCGAACTCGTACTTCGTGCCTGACGACGACTTCCGCCGGATGCTCGTGGCGGCGGCGAAGCGCGGTGTCGACGTTCGTATCCTGACCGCCAGCGACAAGACCGACATCAAGACGACGTGGTACGCGGGGCGCAAGCGCTACGAAGAGCTTCTGGAAGGGGGTGTGCGGATCTTCGAGTACGCTCCCTCGATGATGCACGCGAAGACGTTCGTCATCGACGGCATCTGGAGCACGGTGGGGACGATGAACTTCGACAACCGGTCGCTTGCGTACAACGACGAATCCAACCTCGTCGCCTTCGATCGACGCGTGGGAGCGGTGATGGATTCGATCTTCCTCGAGGACATCAGACACGCTCGCGAGATCAAGCTGGAAGCGTTCCGCCGCCGCCCATGGTATCAGAAAGTCTTCGAGTCTGGCGCGAGCGTCGTCTCGCGCCTGCTATGAGGCAGGCTGACGGCATAGCGGTCGCGCGCGTGTGACTCGCCGCGGCGCGTCGACCGCGCTGCGCACCTTCCATCCGCTGGTGCGGGCGTGGTTCACCGAGACGTTAGGCTCGCCGAGCGAGCCCCAGCAGCAGGGGTGGCCGGCGATCGCGAGCGGGGCGCACACGCTCGTCCTCGCGCCGACCGGCACCGGCAAGACGCTGGCGGCGTTTCTGTGGGAGCTGAACGCGCTGATCGTCGAGGGACTGGCGACGCCGCTGCCGAACGCCATCCGCATTCTCTACGTCTCGCCGCTCAAGGCGCTCAACAACGACATCCAGCGCAATCTCGAGCGTCCGCTCACCGATCTTCGCGCGCGGTTCGAGGGCGCTGGGGAGGCCTTCCCCGAGATTCGAGTCGCGGTTCGCACCGGCGACACCCCCGCGTCGGCACGCGCGCGTATGCTGCGGAAGACGCCGCACATTCTCATTACGACGCCGGAGTCGCTCAACATCATGCTGACGAGCACCCGGGGGCGGGGGATGTTCTCGGACGTGCGCGTCGTGATCATCGACGAGATTCACGCCGTCGCGGGGACCAAGCGCGGCGTTCATCTGGCATTGCAGCTCGAGCGGCTGGAAGCGCTCGCCGGACGGTCGCCGCAACGCATCGGACTGTCGGCGACGGTGAGGCCGGTGGGTGAAATCGCCTGGTTCCTGGCTGGTGTTCGAGGCGCTGAGGGCGCTGGGGGCGCTGCCGAGCTTCCTTCCAACGTGCGCGTCGTCGACTGCGGGCTGGTCAAGCATCTCGACATCGCCGTGCGCTCGCCAGTTCCCGACCTGGCGAATGTCGGCGGCAGCGTCTGGCCGAAGGTCGTTCCACTCGTCCTGGAGCGCGTGCGCGAGTCGCGAACGACGCTCGTCTTCGTGAACAATCGCGCGCAAGCGGAGAAGATCGCCGGACGGCTGAACGCGCTGGCGGAGGAAGAGATCGCACAACCGTACCACGGCTCGCTCGCCCGCGAACGACGGCTCAGACTCGAGCTGGCGCTCAAGGCCGGAGAGCTCCGTGCGCTGGTTGCGACGAGCTCACTCGAGCTCGGGATCGACATCGGCTCGGTCGATCTCGTGATTCAGCTCCAGTCCCCGAAACGCGTCACCTCGGGGCTGCAACGGATCGGCCGTGCGGGCCATACGCTCGGCGAGACCAGTCGCGGCGTTCTCGTTCCCACCTTCCGCGATGATCTCGTCGAGACCATCGCCATCGCCGACGCGATGCGCGATGGCGATGTCGAGCCGACGATGGTTCCACAGAACCCGCTCGATGTGCTCGCGCAAACGATCACCGCCATGGTCTCGGTAGACGACTGGCGTGCCGATGACCTGTTCGCGCTCGTGCAGCGCGCGTATCCGTACCATCGGCTGACGCGCGCGGCATTCGATGAGGTGGTGTCGATGCTCGCCGGGAAGTATCCCTCCGATATCGCGGGCGAGCTCGAGGCGAGGATCACGTGGGATCGCGTCAACGGGACGATCACCGGATCGCGGGCCAGCCGCATGCTGTCGGTGATCTCGGGCGGAATGATTCCCGATCGCGGGCTCTACGCCGTCACCCTGTCCGATCGCACACGGCTTGGAGAGCTCGATGAGGAATTCGTCCACGAATCGCGGGTGGGCGATGTCTTTCAGCTCGGCTCCTCGACGTGGCGCATCGCGACCATCGAGCACGACCGCGTGATCGTCCACCCGGCGCCAGGTGCGCCGGCGCGCATGCCCTTCTGGCACGGCGAGTACGGCGCGCGCGCGGTGGGGATGGCGCGGCGCGTGGGCGCCGTTCGGCGGCTGGAAGCCATGGAGGACGCCGCGAAGCCGGGTCTGTCGACCGTGTCGGTGGATGAAGGCTCGGTGAAGTCGCTCGAGCACTACGTCGCGGAGCAGCGGGCGGCGACCGGGGTCGTGCCTGACGACCGCACGATCGTCGTGGAGTACTTCCGGGACGACCTCGGTGCGTGGCGCATCGTGCTGCACTCGATCTTCGGCGGACGCGTCAACGCGCCGTGGGGGATGGCGCTGGCGCAGCGGCTTCGGGAGGCGCTCACCGCGAGCATGGCGGGGCCCGCCGAGCCGGGCGTCACGCGCATCGACATTCAGGTGCAGACGACCGACGACGGGGTGATGCTGCGTCTCCCGGATCTCGGCGGTGCCCCGCCCGTTGACCGCGTGCTTGGATTGACGGCGGACGAAGCTCGACGACGGGTGATCGAGGAAGTCGGAACAACCTCGTTGTTCGGGGCGCGGTTCCGCATGAACGCGGCCCGTGCACTCCTGCTCCCCCGCGGAACCGCTCGGCGACGCATGCCGCTGTGGCTGCAGCGACTCAAGGCCGCGGATCTGCTCGAGACAGTCCGGTCGTGGCCGGAGTTTCCCATTCTCGTGGAGACGTACCGCGAAGTCCTGCGTGACGCGTTCGATCTCGACGCATTACTCGAGGTGCTGAGGGAGATCGCCGCGGGCCGCATCGCGGTGCGTGTGGTGGAGACCGCCCAACCGTCGCCATTCGCGGCCAGTCTTCAATTCGGCTTCGTGATGGACTGGCTCTATGGCGACGACACGCCGAGGGCCGAGCGCCGAGCCGCGCTGTTGGCGGTGGACCGCGCGTTGCTCGACGACGTCATGCTGGTCGAAGGCGCGGACGACGACCTGCGCAAGGCCATCGACGAGCTGCTGGCGATTCGGCGCGGCACGGCGCCAACCCGGCGTGCGCGGTCGGCGGACGAGCTGGCGCAGCTCATCGATCGTGCGGGAGATCTCACGTCGACCGAAGTTCACGACCGCGTCGCGGACCCGGCGGAGTGGAAGCGCGGTGATCCGCTCGACGAGCTACTGGAGACCGGTCGCGTCATCGCGATCCCGATCGTGACACGCGGAGACCGTGAGTGGCGCTTCATCCTCACCGAGGACTATCCGCGGTATGCAGCGGCGCTCGGCGCCGAGTCGTTAGGTACCGTCAGGGCGGGGCGTGATCTCGAGGAGCGGGCGGCGGCCAGCGCGGTGCCGGATGCGTTGCGCACTCCAGCGCTCGATCCCCATGCCGCGCGACGCGAGGTCGTGGCGCGGTTCCTTGCGCTGTCCGGTCCGGTCACGGCGAGTGAGGTGGCTGGGCGGCACGGGTGGGAGGAGGCGTGGGTGCGTGCTCGCCTCGCGGATTGGGAGCGCAACGGACGACTTCTGCGAGGGCGCTACCGCCGCGAGGTGCGAGAGCCGGAGTGGTGCTCGCGCCGCGTCGTCGAACGTGCACGACTGCGCGCGCTGGCGGAGCTGCGACGGCAAATCGCGGCCGTCGAGATGCCCGCGTTCGCGGCGTTTCTCCAGCGGTGGCAGCACGTGGATCCACGGCATCGGCTGAGCGGATCGGAGGGTGCCGAGCGGGCGCTGGTGCAGCTCCTCGGAATCGCGCGACCGCCGGAGGGGTGGGAGCGCGATTATCTCCCAGCGCGCCTCGAGCGCTACGAGCCGGCCTGGCTCGCACAGCTCGGCGCATCGGGTCGCTTCGTGTGGGCCGGAGCTCCCCGAATCGACCAGAGCGGGCGAACGATCGCGCTGGGTGCGCTCAGGTTCTTCGAGCGGGGCGCGGGATGGATGTGGATGCCGCCTTCGTCGGATGAGCTTCCCCTCAGCGAGCAGGCGCGCGTGACGCGCGCCGCGCTCGGCCAGCACGGCGCCTCCTTCCTCGCCGATCTGCAAGCCGTGACCGGGCTCTCGATGCTGGCGTTGCGTGATGCGCTTCGCGAGCTGGTCGCGGCAGGGGAGGTGACGAACGATGCCGTGGAGGCGATGCGGGAGGTGACGCGCATGCGTCCGCTGCCTAACCGGACACGCCCAGGTGCCGACGATCCGGCCCGATGGCTCCCGGTCGACTATGCGCCGAGCGCGGGGCGGCGGGTGGT
>DASRHU010000170.1:0-7275 GCA_035650335.1 Gemmatimonadaceae bacterium
GCCTTCTCTATCGCCGCCAGATCGTCAGGCAGTGTCGCGGCGGCGGCGAGGGCGGTCTCGGCGGATTCGCCGGAGAGGAGGCGATCGGTGAGCGTGCCGAGGAACTCGCGGCCTTCGTGCTCGGCGAGGAAGAGCGCGAACGTCACCGCCTGCGCGCGGAACAGCTCCGCGCCCTCGAGCTTGCCGCGGTCGCGCATGGGAAGCCCTCCCATGAACACGCCGCCGGCGGGGCGGGCGGGAGCGGTTGGTGGGAGCTGAGCGCGACGCTGCGCATCCTTCGCCGCCTCCGGCCGGCGCGACTCGAGCAGATCGCGCAGCGAGACCGGCTCTTCGCGTTCCGCCAGCCGCGCGACGTACATCTCCTGGGCAGGTGAGCCACCGATGAGATCGACGAGCGCGTCCTCGATCCAGTCGGGGATGCGTGCGTCATCGCCGAAGCGGGCCTCGGCGGCCGGCACTGGTTGAGCGCGCCCGACTCGGTAGTCCGCTCGCGCGAGCAGCCACGCACGAGCGGCGCGCATCATGAGGAATCCCGCCGGCGCGACCGGTGGCCGCGATGATCGCTTCTCGGGGACGATCGCGGGAGCGACGGCGCGACGCGGTCCATCGGTGGGCTCCACACTGTCGGGAATCCATCCATCGGCGACGCGATCGCGCGAGACCGCGCGCAGCTCCACGACAATCTTCCGCGGATCGTCACTGAAGACGCGACGATACTCGCGCGCTGTCTGGTCGAGCGCCTGGCGCGCGTCGGGCAGCAGCTCGCGTATCGGCGCCACCAGCTCGTACTCCGATGCGTCGAGCACGAACGTGGTGTCATCACCCACCACGCGCTCCTCTCCGATGGTGACCGGGATCGGCTTGAAGACCTCTTCGCGCGAGGGGAACATCTCGCGCAGCGAGCTGCAGGCCGCGGTGAGCGGCAGGATGACGGCGACGGTGGCGGTACGGTACGTCAGGAAGCTCATGTATCTCGATATGCGCGGACGAACCAACAAGTACGGTCGCGCGTTAGGGGTTGCGCTCGAAGGTGAGACATCTATCATCTCGCTGACTCGTGGCGAGGTGGCTCCGAGTCAGGAGGTTCGACCCTCACCGCAACTTACCGCATCGGAGACCCCATGCGTATCGGGCGCGTCACGTTGGTGCTGGCAACCGGGCTTCTATTCGCCCCCGCGACGGCAGCGGCCCAGTTCTGCCTCAGCCAGGAGGAACAGCAGGACAACGGCGCCATGGCCGCCTGTCTTGCGGCGACGACCACTCCGTTTGGCGCCCTTTCCACCCAGGTCCCCGCGACCTGGATCGGTCGCTCCGTCACGGGAATTGGCGTCAACTTTCGATTTGGCAGCATGGACGAGGAGGGCGACGCGGGGCGCCGGAATTTCGGCATCGGCATCGACATACCGGCCGGCAGAGCGACGATCGGCATCACGGGCGGTTACATCGACTACACCTGCGATGTGCCCGGCGAAGACATCAACTGCAAGAGCGCGATCATGGCCGGAGGACAACTGGCGACTCCACTGCTCGTGAACCCGATCGGGACGGGTGACTCGGGCCAATCGTTCATCCTCGGCCTCACGGCATCGCTTGGCTTCAGCACCGGTGATGTCATCGACGGCACGATCTTCGGAGAGACGTTCGAGCTGAGCGCGCGCGGCCTGAGCTTCGGCGTTGGTTTCCCTCTCGCGCTCGTCGCCAGGAGCGGCTCGATCACGATCACGCCGTTCATCGAGCCAGCCGTGTTCTGGGGGCAGACGAAGCTCGATGCCTCGGGCTCGTTCGGGGCGGATGAGCAAACGGAGTCGGGGACCGGCTTCATGCTGGGCGGTGGGATCTCGTTCGGGCTCGCGTCCGGCCTGTCGTTCGATGTCGGCATCAAGAAGGTGATGATGGATGAAGCCAAGTCACTGATCGGGCTCGGAATCAGCTTCCAGCGTTGATCGGTGGCCGAGCGCTGGGACGTCATCGTCACCGGCCTCGGGGCGATGGGGAGCGCCGCGGCGCGCGAGCTCGCGCGCCGCGGCGCTCGCGTTCTCGGCCTCGATCGTTATGCACCGCCCCACGCCCACGGCTCCACCCACGGACACACCCGCATCATTCGCGAGGCGTACTTCGAGCATCCGACCTACGTTCCGCTCGTGCAGCGCGCGGGTGACCTGTGGGAGGCGCTCGCCGAGGAAGTCGGCGAGCGTCTGATCGTCCGCACCGGCGGGCTCACGATCGGACCGCGAGACGGAGCGCTCGTCAGCGGCGCGCTCCACTCGGCGACGCGACACGGGCTGCCTCACGAGTTGTTGCCATCGGAGGATGTGGCGCAGCGATATCCGGCACTCGCTCCCGACCCCGGTTCGGTTGGTCTGTACGAACCGCGCGCCGGCGTGCTCTTCCCGGAGGCGTGTGTCCGCTCGCTCCTGTCGTGCGCCGCGCGCGATGGCGCCGAGCTTCGCAGGGGAGAAGCGATGCTCGCCTGGCGAGTCGAAGGCGGTGTCGTCCGCGTCGCGACGGCCATGGGCGAGCACGTCGCCGAGCGTCTCATCCTCACCCTCGGCCCATGGCTGCCGGAGATGCTCGAGGGGACGGTGATTCCGTTGACCGTCGAACGGCAGATGCAGCACTGGTTCGGCGCGCGCGACCACGCCGAACGGTTCTCACCGGAGACGCTTCCGGTTGCCCTGTGGGAGACGCCGGATCATGTCTTCTACACGATCCCGGACTTCGGGGACGGGATCAAGGTCGCCGTGCACCACCAGGGAGAGGCGACCGATCCGCAGCGCGTCAGGCGCACGGTGAGTGAGGAAGAGGACGCCCGCGCTCGCGACCTCGTCGCGCGCTATCTGCCGGATGGCGCCGGCGAGCTGCGCGCACGCGCCGTGTGTCTCTACACGAACACCCCCGACGGCCACTTCCTCATCGACCGTCACCCGCTGCATCGTCAGGTCGTCATCGCGAGCCCGTGCTCCGGGCATGGGTTCAAGTTCGCGACCGCGATCGGGGAGATCGTGGCGATGCTGAGCCTCGACCAGGACACGGGTGCCGATCTGTCGCTCTTCAAGCTCAGGTGGTGATCGCATGCGCGCCGTCACGCTCCTGCTCACGCTCGCTCTCCTCGCCAACGCCTGCGCATCGCGTCCGCGACCGGCCGCCGACGCTGGCGACGTCCGCATCGTGAGTCGCTCGGAATGGGGAGCGCGCGATCCGGTACTGCCGATGCGCGAGCATCGCATCGAGCGCATCACCATCCATCACACCGCGACGCGACAGAATCCAGCGAGGCCACTGGCCGACAAGCTCCGCGGGCTGCAGGCGTTCTCGCAGAGAGACGACAGCCTGAGCGACGGGCGCAGGAAGCCCGCGTGGGCAGACATCCCGTACCACTATTACATCGCGGTCGACGGGTCGATTGGAGAAGCGCGCTCCTGGCGCTACGTCGGCGACAGCAACACCCCGTACGATCCCACAGGGCATCTTCTCGTCGTCGTCGAGGGGAACTTCGAGGAGGAGCAGCTCACTCCGGCACAACGCGTGGCGCTGGAATCGATGATCGTGTCCCTCGCGCGACGCTTCGACGTCCCCGCCGCCAACCTCGGCATGCACAAGGATTACGCGAGCACGCGCTGCCCCGGGCGGAACATCGAGGCGGAAATGCCGAGGCTGCGGGAGCTGGTAGGAACCAGGTCGTCGAGGTCGTCCAGGCCGAGGTCGTCAAGGGTGTCGAGGTCGTCGAGGTGATCAAGGTGAAGACCGTACCGCCTGAGCACCCTCGACTACCTCGACGACCCTGACGACCTCGACGACCTCAACGCCTCGACACCCTCGACCCCCTATGCTCTTCCCCCTCCTCCTCTCCCTCGCGCTCGCGCAGGACGCCCCGCTCAAGGCGCTCGTCGGCGGTACGCTCATCGACGGGAACGGCGGGCCGCCGATGCGCAATTCCGTCATCATTGTCCGCGGAGAGCGGATCGAAGCGGTCGGCCAGGTGGGAACGCTTCCCGTTCCCGCTGGGGCGGAGGTCATCTCCACAGAAGGGATGAGCGTGCTCCCGGGGCTCTGGGACATGCACGTGCACCTCATGATCAACGGGCACGCCGACTACGCGCACTGGGACCGCACGTATCCCTCGCTCTTCGCGAGCGTGATCATGCCTGCCTCGGCGAAGCAGCTCCTTCTCGCCGGTGTCACGAGCGCCCGTGATCTTGGCGCCCCGCTCGAGGCGAGCATCTCTGTCCGCGACGCGATCAACGCCGGGAAGATCCCGGGGCCGACGCTGTACGTGTCGGGACCCTTCATCCAGCACGCGCCGTATCCCGGGACCGAGGCGTTTCGCTGGGGGGTGAAGGGACCTAACGACGCACGCGCCAAGGTCCGGCGCCTCGCCGAGGCCGGCGTCAACGTCATCAAGCTCATCGATCAGGACCAGATGACGATGGAAGAGGTCCGCGCGGTCGTGGACGAGGCGCATGCGCGCGGGCTGCCGGTCGTCGCCCACTCACATCGTCCGGAGGAGATCCGTCGCGGGCTCGCCGCGGGCGTCGATGACTTCGAGCACACCGGACTGGCGACGGCGGCCGAGTACCCGCCGGACATCATCGCGATGATTCGGGAGCGGACCGCGCGCGGCAACGCCGGACCCCTCTTCTGGACTCCAACCATCGAAGGGCTGTTCAACTACGAGTACGTCCGCGACAATCCGGAGAAGCTGGACGACCCTTCATGGCACGAAGGGCTCCCCGACTCGATCATCGCCGACATCAGGCGCTCGATTCAGCATCCGGAGCGTCTCTCGTACTTCCAGATGACGCCGAGCCGCCGGCCGACGCTGGCGAGGAAGTTCGCGCAACTCCGGGAATCGGGTGTCGTACTGCTCATCGGGACGGATGCGGGGATCCCAATGAAGTTTCACTCGATGGCGACCTGGAACGAGCTCGACGTCTGGGTGAACCGCCTCGGCGTCGATCCAATGACGGCGATTCGTGCGGCGACGTACTGGCCGGCGGTGGCAATGAAGGCGGACAAGGACGTCGGGACGATCGCGGAAGGGAAGTACGCCGACATCATCGCGGTGCGAGGGGATGTGCTCCGATACATCGATCTGCTTCAGCGGGTGGACATCGTGATCCGGCATGGAGTGCGGCACAGGTGAGACCGGGTCAGGGGCCATGGGCCAAGGGCCAGGGGGAGGGTCACGGGACGGCCGGGTCTCCCCGCGTGAGGGAGGTCGTGTATGGGGCCGGGCTTCTCCAGGCGCGCCATGCTCACGCGGAGACCACCGTCACCCTCGTGATTGCCGGCTCTCTCCGCGAGACGGTGGGACGCGTGCAGGAGGTCGCGCGCGCGTTGAGCATCGTCGTCAAGCCCGGTGACACCGAGCATGCCGATCAATTCGGCGACCGGGGCACACGCACCGTCCAGATCAGCCTGACGGAACGTGACGCGGCCGAGCTTCGAGAATGGGAACCGTGCGCTCGCGCGTGGCGGTGGACGCATTCCGGGCCGGCCGTGCCCGCCTTCCTCCGCTTGTTCGCGATTCTGCGTGCGTCGCCTGACGATGATGCGCTCATCGACCGTGGGGTGACCGACGTGCTCTCCACGCTGCGTGAGGTGCCTGACGAGTCGCGTCGCGACCCGCCTGCCTGGTTGCGACGGGTCCGCGAGGAAATCGATGACGCGGGCGCCGGCGTGCGAGTGCGCCAGCTCGCGGCCGGTGCCGGGGTGCATCCGGTCTATCTGGCGCGCCAGTTTCGACGGTTTTTTGGGTCCTCGGTCGTGTCGTACCTTCAGCGCCAGCGCGTCACTCGCGCCGCCGAGCTGCTCGCGTCCTCTTCGCTTCCGCTCTCCTCCGTCGCGTTCGAGACGGGCTTCGCCGACCAGAGTCACCTGTGCCGCTCCTTCAGAGCCGGCACCGGGCTCACTCCGGGGAACTACGCAGGTTTCATCCGTTCAAGACCGGCGCGCGCATAGCGACCACCATTGAGGAGACCCGTTCCCAATCCCTCGTGCCTCGTCGTCTCCTATGTATCGTCTCGCCCTGATTCCCGTCATGCTCGGCTGCGCGACCTACCAGAGCACGTCCAGCGCCGGTACCGCGGCCAGCACCTCAACTATGCTGGACTCGACGCTGGCGCAGGTCTTCGCCCTGGACCTCGCCCCCGGCATGTCCGTCGCCGTCGTCCGTGATACGCAGGTCATCTACGCAAAGGGCTTTGGGTGGGCGGACGTCGAGGCTCGAACTCCAGTGACGCCGCAGACGATCTTTTACATCGCCTCGACCACCAAGTCCTTCACCGGACTCGCCGCGGCGCTGCTCGCCGAGCAGGGACGTCTCGATCTGGACGCGCCGCTCAGCCGTTATCTCCCCACCGCGCGCCTGCACGAGCCGCTCGACCCGGATTCCATCACGCTGCGGTCGCTGCTGTCGCATACGCATGGGATCCACGGCGACGGGCCCATCGTCTTCCGCACGGCCTACAGCGGAGAGCACACGAACGATGAGCTCCTCAGGCTGCTCGCGGCGCATCCGCCGGCCAAGACGGGACGTGCGTACGTCTACGGCAACATCGGCTACAACATCGCGGGTCTGGCGATGGACGTCGCCCTCGGTGAGAGCTGGCGGGACGCGCTGCAACGCCTGATCTTCGAGCCGTTAGGCATGACGAGCACGAGCGCGTACGTCTCGCGCGTCCCGCGCGATCGGCTGGCGCAGCCGTATCGCTGGGAGCCCGGGGGCTTTACCCGCGCGCCGTACGGCAAGGGGGATGCGAACATGCAGGCGGCGGGCGGGATGGTGTCGTCGGCGGCGGACATGGCCCGGTGGCTCGAGGCCCACATCAATGATGGTGTGGTCGATGGCCGCCGGATCTTCCCATCGCGGGCGGTGGCCGAGACGCACCGCCGCCAGGCGACGGTGAATGCAAACCCGCGGGGCCTCGCCCTCAACGGCTACGGATTTGGATGGCAGATCGCTACGCTTGGCACCGACACGATCCTCAACCACGGCGGTGGCTTTACCGGCTTCAGCACCAGCATGTCGTTCATGCCGCAGCGCCGCATCGGCGTCATCGTCATGACGAACGCCAGCGGCACCGGTTCAGCCCTCGCCGAGCTCACGGCGCGCGCCGTGTACGGCGTGCTCATCAGCGGTACGGGTCTTACGCAAGACTCGCTCGCGCGACTGCGCGTCGAGGCGGCCGGAGCCCGCTCCGGCGTCGAGGCGGACCGCGCCCGCCGCGCGGCGCGCCCCCAGACCTTGCCCTTCCCGCTCGAGGCGTACGCCGG
>DASRHU010000171.1:0-13224 GCA_035650335.1 Gemmatimonadaceae bacterium
GCGGTCGTCGGCGTCCTCTCGGCGACGTTGCGGTCGCGTCGCGCCGACTCCGAAGCGTCCGCCGCGCCGTTCACCACCCTCGACAGCACCCGCGCCGATTCGATGCGGTCCGTCGTCCTTGCCCCTCCACCGCCGCCACCGTCCCCGCTGGTGGAGGTCGTTGCGCCGGGAGACGCGAACGTCACCATCAACGGCATCAATGTCGGCCGCGGCCGCTGGAAGTCGGATACGCTGAAGCCCGGCACGTACGAGGTCGCCGCGCGGGTGAGGTCCTACGAGCGGTGCCCGAGCGCCCGCGATGTCGATACGGTACACGTGCTGACGACCGGGGAAACGACCGTGACGCTCCAGCCGCGGGCGTGCGGCTTTCTCGCGGTGGCATCCACACCCGAGCGCGCGGAGTTCTCGGTCCTCGCCGCGAATGGCGCGTCTGTGCGGGAGGGCACGTTGCCGCTCCCCGATTCCCTCCTACTCCCCGCGGGGCGCTACCGGCTGCGCCTGCGCGCTCGCTACTGCACCCAGTTCGAGGATTCGGTGCGGATCGAGTCCGGAAAGACGAATCACCAGCAGATCCCGATGATCTGCAGCGATACGACGCAGAAGGGCTAAGGTCGTCGAGGTCGTCAAGGTTGTCGAGGTGATCGAGGTGACTTCGGACCGCGCGATGACTCACCTCGACGACCTTGACGACCTTGACGACCGACCTCGGAGCCTAACGGCTCATCACGCCCGCCCCAAACCCCGCGGCGACGCCGAAGATCACGCCGAGCCAGAACGATCGCCGCCGATGCCATGGCGGCGCGGGCGGTGGGGGCCGGTCGAGGAGCGCCACGTGCTCCGTGGTGACGCGCGTCGTCATTCCCGTGACGAGACCCATTGCGTTCGCCGAGTCGGCGGCGATGATCTGGAAACGCGCGATCAGGATGTCGCGCTGGCGCGGGTCGACGACGATCCCGAACAGCCCCGGACGCACCCAGGGATGGCGCCCGACGACGAGCGTGAAGGTGCTGTCACCCGCGCTCGCGATCTCGAACCGGACCGACGTTTCCTGCGCGGCCGCCTCGTGAGGCGCCGCGATCAGGAGGAGGGAGAGCAGAGGGAAGAGCAAGGGTCGCACTACCGGAACCATTGCACGATGTCGACCGCGGCCCGGCGGAGGTCGTTGAACATGGCGAGCGCGAAGATCAGGGCGATCATCGCCAGACCGAATCGCATCAGGTACTCGCGGGAGCGCAGGCTGAACGGCGAGCCTTTGACCGCCTGCATCAGGTTGATCAGAATCTGCCCGCCATCGAGAATGGGGATCGGCAGCAGGTTGAAGACCGCGACGTTGATGCTCAGGAACGCCGTGAGCTGAAGCAGGTTGGCGAAGCCGCTCGCCGCGGCTTCACCGGAGGCCCGCGCGATGGCGATCGGACCACCGAGCTGATCGGTGGAGAGGCGCCTCGTGACGAGCCTGTGCAGCACGTCGATGACCGAGCCGGCCATGTCCCACGTCGCCTCCCACCCCGCGACAATGGCCTCGCCCGGACCAACCGGCTCACGCCGGTCCGCCACGCCCGCGCCGATGCGACCGACGACGATCGCGCGCCCGTCGTCATCGCGCTGACGCTGCGAATCCGGAACGACGGTCACCGTCACGCGCTCCCCTCCGCGCGCCACCTCGATCGGAAGCGTTTTGCCCGGGGAGCTTCGGATCGCCTCGACCACGGCGGGCCAGCCCTCCACCGCTTGCCCACCGACGGCGACGAGGCTGTCCCCCGACCTGAGGCCGGCTCGTTGCGCTGGCGACCCGCCCTCGATCCGGTCGATGACCGGCGACAGCTGGGGCGTCAGCAGCCCGACGAGGTCGCGCGGAGACACCGCGCTGTCTCCCGTCAACGGGATCGCGACAGCGCTCCGCGACGTGCGAATCACCACCGAGTCTCCCTCGGCGCGTGCGATGCTCTCGACGACATCGCCCCACGTCGCCACCGCTCGATCGTCCACCGCGATCACGGTGTCGCCCCGCTCGAAGCGCGAGGCGTACGGTCGTGCCCACGTGGCATCGCTCACCGCGCCGATCACGCGAGTCGGTATCACCGGGCGTCCGTAATACGCCGCCAGCGCGCTCAGCACGATGAAGCCGAGCACGATGTTCATGCTGACGCCGGCGACCATGATGAACAGCCGCGCCAGGAGGCTCTTCGACTCGAACAGCCGATTCTCGGGGACGGGCACCGGGCCGAATGGTGCGAGCGCGTTCGGGTCCCAGTCCCCTCGACGCTGCTCGTCCTCGACGACGTGCGCACCGCTCCCGCCGACCGTCGCCGGGGCCGTGGCCGGACGCTCCGGTCCTCCTTCGAACGCCGCCATGGTCTCGTCTTCCTTCGAGGCCATGCGCACGTACCCGCCTAACGGGATCGCCGCCAGAATGTACTCGGTCTCCCCCCATCGGCGGCGCCACAGCGCCTTGCCGAATCCAATGGAGAAGCGCGGCGCGTAGACCCCGACGAGCTTCGCGGCGAGAAAGTGCCCGAGCTCGTGCACGAACACGACGACGCCGAGGACGAAGATGAACGCGAGGATCGTGCGAAATGGATCGAACCAGTCTAGCATGCGAAACGCTCTCTGACGTGACGACGGGCGGCCTCATCGGCCGCCAGCAGCGCCTCGCGTGATTGCGACGGCGCGCCACCCACTGCCGCGAGCGCCGAGTCGATCGCTCGCGGAATATCCCCGAACTGCAGACGGCCTTCCAGGAACAACGCCACCGCTTGCTCGTTGGCGGCGTTGAACACCGCGGGAGCAGCGCCACCCGCACGACCCGCCTGGATCCCGAGGCGCAACGCGGGAAAGTCCTCGTGACGCACGCGCTCGAACGTCAAGGGCGACATTTCGACGGGATCGAACGGTGGTACCCCCGTATCGGCGATTCGTCCCGGATGGGTGAGCGAATAGAGGACGGGCAGCTCCATGCTCGGAACACCGAGCTGTGCAAGCACACTTCCATCCACGAACTCCACGAACGAGTGCACGACGCTCTGCGGATGGACCACCACCTCGATGCGATCGTAGGGCAATCCAAAAAGAAAGTGCGCCTCGATCACCTCCAGCGCCTTGTTCGCGAGCGTCGCGCTGTCGATCGTGATCTTCCGCCCCATTCGCCACGTCGGATGACGCAACGCGTCGGCAATGGTGGCGTGCTCCAGTCGGTCGCGCTCCCATCCGCGAAACGGTCCCCCCGACGCCGTCAGCACGAGCCGCCGCACCTCGGTGCCGGCCCGTCCGGTTAGGCACTGCAGAATGGCGCTGTGCTCGCTGTCCACCGGCACGATCTCGCCGCCGCCATGCTCGCACGCCCTCGCGACGAGCTCACCGGCCATGACGAGCGTCTCCTTGTTGGCGAGCGCCACTCGCTTCCCGGCGGAGAGGGCCGCCAGCGTGGCGTCGAGTCCGGCGGCACCGACGACCGCATTCAGCACGATGGCCGCGTCCTCGTGCATCGCGGCCTCGACGAGGCAGGCCGGCCCGTGGTGCCACTCCCGATGATCGTCGGCGCCATTCTGCACGATCCCGACGAACGACGGCCGGAACGCTCGCACCTGCTCGTCGAGCAACGCCGAGTTCGAATGCGCCGTCAGCGCGGCGACGTAGAAGGCATCGGCGTGTCGCCCGAGCACGCGGAGCGCGGTCGTTCCGATCGAGCCTGTCGAACCGAGTACGGCGACACCGCGGCGCGTCATCGTGGCGCAGGGATGAGCCACAGGCTCAGCAGCCAGTACGCGACCGGAAGCGCGAACAACATGCCGTCGATCCGATCGAGCACGCCGCCGTGTCCGGGGATGATCTGCGAGCTGTCCTTCACGGCCGCCTCACGCTTGATGAGCGACTCGGCGAGATCACCGAGCTGTGTCGCGATGCTGATGGCGATCCCGAACAGAATCGCGTGACCCGGCCGCAGGCCAAGTTGTGCCTGCGGGATGAGAATGAAGCGAACGAGCGCCCAGCCGGCGACCCCGTTCGCGACCACCGCGCCGACCGCGCCCGCGATCGTCTTGCCGGGGCTCACCGCGGGAATGAGCTTGCGCTTCCCCACTGTGCGGCCGACGAAGAACGCCGCCGTGTCCGAGATCCACACCAACGCGAGGACGATACCGAGAAGCGCGGTCCCGGCGGCATTGCCCACCGCATAGGGATGATATCGCAATGCGTAGGCGAAGGTCAGCATTGCGGCGGTGTACAGGACGCCGAACACCGTCGCGGACACCGAGGTGAGCGGCCGGCCCGTGACGCCCCGCGTGAAGATCACCGCGCTGAACAGACCAACCACGATGAGCACCGCCACGGTGGGCGAGACGATGCGATCGACGGGGAGTCCCAGGTAGCGCGCGTGAATCGCGAGCGGGACGAGTCCCGCGATCACGACTCCGGCGGTGGCCATGGGTCGCGCGCCGACCTTGTCCGCGAGGCGGAAGAATTCCCAGGCAGCGAGCGCGCTGGCGATGGCGAGGAGCGCCGCGAGCGCCCAGTCGCCAATCCAGACGGCCGCGAGGACGGCGGGTATCGCGACGACCGCGAAGAGGACGCGCTGCGCGAGATTCGACAGACCGCGACGTCCCTGCGCGCGCTCGCTCTCCGTCATGTCAGTGCGCCCGGCTCAGGCAGTGACCTTTCCGAAGCGCCGCTCGCGGCTCTGATACTCCAGAATCGCCGCGAACAGGTCGCGGCGCGTGAAGTCGGGCCACAGCACGGGGATGATGTGCAGCTCCGTGTACGCGAGCTGCCAGAGCATGAAGTTGGAGATGCGCTGCTCGCCGGAGGTTCGGATCAGCAAGTCCGGGTCCGGCGTGCCGTTCGTGTAGAGGTTGGCGCGAAAGGCATCCTCATTGATGTCGGCCAGATCGATCCGGCCGCCCACGGCCGCTTCGGCGATTCTGCGCGCCGCCCGAACGAGCTCGGCACGCGCGCCGTAGGAGATGAACAGCTGGACGATCAGTCGATCGTTATGCGCGGTCGCCCGCATCACGCCGTCCACCGCCTCACGAGCACTCGTCGACAGCCGCTCGAGATCGCCGAGCACGCGCACGTGAACGCCGTTGGCGACCAGCTCGGCCTTTTCGCGCTCGATGTACTCCTCGAGGAGCGACATGAGCGCGGTGACTTCCGTTGGAGGGCGTTGCCAGTTTTCCTGGGAAAAGGCGAACAGGGAGAGGACCTCGAGTCCCACCTGGATCGAGCCCTCGACGGCTTCTCGCACGGCCTTCATGCCGTTGCGATGCCCCAGCGCGCGCGGCAGATGACGCTCGCGCGCCCATCGGCCGTTGCCATCCATGATGATGGCGACGTGTCGCGGGACGGCGCCGTTTACCCGGATCCTCGCCAGAAGGTCATCGGAGGTCATTCCCTGGCTCACACCTCCATGATCTCCGCTTCCTTGGACTTGAGCAGCTCGTCGATCTTGTGGATGTAGTCGTCGTGCAGCTTCTGGAGATCCTTTTCGGCGTGCTTCTTGTCGTCCTCGGGGACCTTGTCGAGCTTCTTGATCGCATCGCGTCCGTGCGTGCGAGCATGCCGGATCGCGATGCGCCCTTCCTCCGCCAGCTTGTGCACGATCTTGACGAGATCGCGCCGGCGCTCCTCGTTGAGCGCCGGCAGCGGAACACGGATGACGTTGCCCGCCGTCGCCGGGTTCAGGCCGAGATCGGACTCGCGAATCGCCTTCTCGATGGCGTGAGTGAGGCCCTTGTCCCACGCCGTCACCGTCAGGAGACGCGGCTCGGGCGCCGCCACGGCGGCCACCTGGTTGAGCGACATCTGCTGCCCGTACGCCTCGACGCGCACGGTGTCGAGGAGATTCGGCGAGGCCTTCCCGCTCCGGATCGTTCCGAATTCCCGGCGCGAGCTCTCGAGCGCCTTCTCCATGGACGTGCGCGTCTCTTTCAGGATCTGGGGTATGGTGCTCATTGGACGAGTGTGCCGACGCGCTCGCCCGCGACCGCGCTCGCGACGGCGCCGTTCTTGTGGATGTTGAGCACGATGAGCGGAACCTTGTTCTCCGCGCAGAGCGTGATCGCGGTCTGATCCATCACGCGGAGCTCCTGGAGCATCACGTCGCGGTAGCTGATCGTCTCGTAGAATTTCGCCGTCGGATCGGTCTTCGGATCAGCCGTGTACACGCCGTCCACGCTCGTCGCCTTGATGATGACTTCCGCCTTCATCTGGATCGCGCGCAGTACCGCAGCCGTGTCCGTCGAAAAGTACGGATTGCCCGTACCGGCCGCAAAGATGACCGTCCGTCCCTTCTCGAAGTGTCGGAGGGCGCGCCGCCGAATGTACGGCTCGGCGACCTCCTCCATTCGGATCGCGGTCATCACGCGCGTGACCACGCCCTTGCGCTCGAGCACGTCCTGCAACGCCAGCGCGTTGATGACGGTGCCGAGCATCCCCATGTAATCGGAGCCGACGCGGTCCATTCCCATCGTCGCGAGGATGGAGCCTCGAACGATGTTGCCGCCGCCGACCACCAGGCCGACGGCGACACCCATGTCCACCACGTTCTTGATCTCGTCGGCGAAGCGGTCGACGGTACTGAAGTCGAAGCCGAATCCCTTGTCGCCGGCCAACGCCTCACCGGACAGCTTGAGGAGAATCCGGCGATAGCGTAGCTCCGTCACGCGCGAGTCACTCCTCGCCCATCTGGAATCGAACGAACCGGCGAACCTGCACGTTCTCGCCGAGCCGCGCCGAGGCCTCCTTGACCAGATCGCCGATGGACTTCTTGTCCTCGCGAATCCACGGCTGCGACATCAGCACGACCTGCTTGTAGAACGCCTCGAGCTTTCCCTCGACGATCTTCGCCACGAGGTGATCCGGCTTGCCGCTCGCGCGCACCTGCTCCTCGGCGATTCGACGCTCGCGCTCGACCGCCTCGACGGGAATCCCTTCCTTCTCGACGGCCAGGGGCGCGGCGCTGGCGATGTGCATCGCCACCTCGCGAGCCAGCGTCTTGAAATCATCCGTGCGTGCCACGAAGTCCGTCTCGCAGTTCAGCTCGACGAGCACGCCGATCTTCCCGGGCGGATGGATGTAGCTCGTGATCACGCCCTCCGACGTCGTGCGGCCAGCGCGCTTCTCCGCCTTCGCGATTCCCTTCTTGCGCAGGTACTCGACGGCCTTTTCCAGATCGCCGGCCGTCTCCTCGAGCGCCCGCTTGCACTCCATCATCCCCGCGCCGGTACGGCGGCGGAGCTCCTGAACATCCTTGGGCGTAAATGCCATGGTGGTCATCGTTATGTCTCCCTGGTACGTCAACGCCGCCGGCGAGTCACACCGGCGGCGCCGTAGTCTACCTCCAACTCGCGGGTGGCACTACCCCGTGACGTGCGCGTGATTACTCGGTGCTGTCGCCGCCTTCGGTCGGTGCCTCGCCCTCGGCCGCCTCGCCACCGCTCTTGAGCCGGGCGGCAATCGCTTCCGGCTTCGCGCGACGACGGCGCGGACGGCGCCGGCGCTTCTTGTCGGCATCATCCGCCGGCTCGACGCCACGGTCGGAGCTGTACGTCGTTTGCTCGCCTTCGTCCTCGTCGGAGCGAACCGGTGCCGCGAGCCGCGCCTCGGCGATGGAGTCGGCGATCGCCTTCGTGATCAGCTCCACCGAGCGAATCGCATCGTCGTTGCCCGCGATCGGAACCGTGATCAGATCCGGATCGGCGTTCGTATCGACGATGCCGACGATCGGGATGCCGAGCTTGTTCGCCTCGTTGACGGCGATCTTCTCCTTCTTCGAGTCGATGATGAAGAGGAGGCCCGGCAGGCGCGACATGTTCTTGATGCCGGCGAGGTTCTTCTCGAGCTTCTCGCGCTCGCGCGACAGCAGGAGCTGCTCCTTCTTCGTGTAGTTCTCGAACTCGCCGCCTTCTTCTCCGCCCTTCTGCAGCTCCTTCATGCGCCGGATCTGCTTCTTGACGGTCTGGAAGTTGGTCAGCAGGCCGCCGAGCCAGCGCTCGGTGACGTGCATGGCGTTGCAGCGATCGGCCTGCTCCTGCACGATCGCCTTGAGCTGACGCTTGGTGCAGACGAAGAGGACGTTGTCGCCGCGCATGACGACGTCGCGCACGAGCTTCTGCGCCAGCTCGAGCTGTCGCAGCGTCTTCTGCAGGTCGATGATGTAGATGCCGTTGCGCTCGGCGAAAATGAACCGGCGCATCTTGGGGTTCCATCGGCGCGTCTGATGGCCGAAGTGAACGCCCGCTTCGAGGAGCTGCTCCAGCGATGGTTGCATGTCGATTCGTGTCCTTCTCGGGTTAGTCCGCCGCTTCCGTCATCATCGCGTGCGACCGGCCATGCCGGCACCCGCCGCGACTCGGGAAGCGTGAGTGGTTGAACTGCGAGGTGGTCGAGGGGGATCGAAGACGGACGAAGACGATCCAGGATGAACGGCCACCCCGTCGATCGCCTTTGAACCCTTTGCTCGCCTTCGTCCCCCTTCGCGCTACCTCTTGCTGAACTGGAACCGCTTCCGCGCCTTCGGGCGACCCGGCTTCTTCCGCTCCACCGCGCGGGCGTCGCGGGTCAGCAGGCCGAGGTCACGCAGCTTGCGCCGATGCACTTCGTCGATCTTCACCAGGGCGCGAGCGACCGCGAGTCGCAACGCCCCTGCCTGCCCGCTCACGCCGCCGCCATCGATGCGAGCGCGAACGTCGAACCGCCCCAGGGTGTCCGTCGCCGTGAATGGCTGCTGGATCGCCGACACCAGCGTCGGCCGCGGGAAGTAATCGCCCAGGGTCCGACCGTTCACGTCCCACTTGCCCGACCCCGGCTTCAAGTACACGCGGCAAACGCTTTCCTTTCGCCGGCCGATCGCGGCGTGATTGTTGGTGCCTTCCGCCATTACTCCTTCTCGCTCTTCTTGAGGTTGACGACGGTCGGCTGCTGCGCCGTGTGCGGATGCTGATCACCCGCGTACACCTTGAGCTTCAGGCGCAACTTCTGCCGGCCGAGCGCCGATTTGGGCAGCATGCCGAACACGGCCTTTTCGATCACCCGCTCCGGATGCTTCGCGATCATCGAGGCGTACGGCGTGAACCGCTCGTGCCCCATGTACCCGGAGTGCGTGAAGTACCGCTTCTGCTCCGCCTTGCGGCCGGTGACGCGCACCTTGGAGGCGTTGATCACGATGACGTGATCGCCGGTGTCCATGTGTGGCGTGAAGATCGGCTTGTGCTTGCCGCGGATGATCTTGGCGACTTCAGCCGCGAGCCGGCCGAGGACCATTCCGTCCGCGTCGATGAGGAACCAGCGGTGCTGGATATCCTTCGGCGTAGCGGTGAACGTTTTCATTTATCGAGTTCGAAACAGGCGGAAGCGCCGCCCGCGGGCCGGGGCTCGCGAGACAGCTTCGGATCGGACGTGTTTTTTGACAGACCCCAAAGCTAGACAAGCACTTACGGCGTGTCAACCGCACTAGGGGCGGCCGTCTTCGACCTCGACGTCGAGACGTGTCACCGGCGCATCGAGAGGTCCGACCGGCTGTTCGCCCCCGCGGCGCGTCCCCGGCAGCGTCGCGCGGACCGTTACACTCAGGCCCGGCGGAATACCGCAGATGAAGTACTGGCCGGCGGCATCGCTTTCGGTTGTCACGGTTTGGGTTCGCACTTCTACGCCGGCCGCGCTGACCGTGGCGCGTTGCCACCTGATGGTGATCTTCGCCCGTTGAACCACCGCGCGGGAACCGGCTTCGCGAACGTACCCGTACAGTAATGTCGTCCGCCGATTGACGGTCGTGTCGCCGCGGGCCGCGCATACCTGGCGGGCAATCTCGTCATCCGCCGGCACCGCCAGCCGATGGTCGCCCTGGCCGTCGGCGCTGATCTCGACGACGGGGGCCATGACTCCCAGGGTATCGAGCCGGGGATGCGTCAACGACAGTCGATACCGGCCGGCGCTCACATCCCGCATCACGAAGCTTCCGTCGTCATCGGTGACGGCCGAGTACCCAGTTCCCGAGAGAAATGCGCGAGCCCCGGCCACCGGCTCTCCTTTCGCAGTATGCACCGACCCACGGACGATCGCTCCGCGACTCTCCGGTTTGATTTGACTCGACGGGTCCGCCTCGAGGCTGATGAGCACCCCGCCTTCTTCGTGGGTGCCTAACCACCGGCGGTGCCGCCCCGCCGCGGGGTCGACTCCCGGAACCGGGGCCGCCGCCGGCGGCATTCCCACCAGCGGAAGGCGAAGCGCCCAGCGATCCACGACCCACGCGCCGCGCGGAAGGCGGCGAAACTCCACCCATCCGTCGGCGCTCCCGGGCGGAACGACCTCCGGCAAGTTCACGTACGCGAATTCGAGACGACGCAGCTCCCCGCTTTCCGCGGCCAGCCAGAGCGTCCCCTTGATGTCGGGAAGCGTGCGACCGGGAACAGGCTCGATCTCGAGGCCGACGCGTCCGCGCTCGGCCCGATCGTCCCGAACACGAAAGCAGTGCGTGCGAAGGAACTCCTCGGCGATCAGCGTGCTGGCGTCGGGAGCGTAGAAGGTGACGGTGTCTCGATCGCGCACGGCGAAGCCCTTCTTCTCGAGCTCGCGCGCCGACACCGCCACGAACGGGGACTTCGATGCACCCGTCGTTCTCCACCGTCGATCCTGCGTCACGAGTCGCCGCATTTGATCGAAGTCGCGGACGTACCGCTCGATGGTCATGTTCGGATACAGCCCGCTCTCGCCCGCCGCGGCCGAGGCGAGCACCCCGCGCACCGCCGACCACACCCGCGCGGTCAACGTGTCCGCCTCACGAAGCACGCGACACCGGGGGCTGTCGGTAATCACGATGCGCTCGAGACTGACCGTCACCGCCTTCGCGCTGATGACCTGGGACTCACTCTCCCCTTCGTCCAGCGCAAACCTGTCAGTGGTCGTCGGCAGGAAGCCCAGGCGCTCGAAACGGAGGTGGTAGCGGCCGGGACCAGGAGCGCGGATGGCGAACTGGCCGGCGGAATCGGTGAGCATGGCGCGGATCGCCGCGCCGTCCGCGTCGAGCAGGGTGACCACGCCCGACTCGATCGGACGACCAGAATCCACGTCGCGAGCCGCGCCCCGCACGACCTGGCCGGCCAGCGAGACCGGAACGACGAGCAGAATCGTAAGAAGGAGGCAACGAGCAGCCGTCACGCGGGCGCTCTCCTGCGAAGGGACGTCCCCGTACGATACGCGCCTTACGACAGCTCCACCAGCACCGCGCCTTTCTCCACGGTTGCCCCAGGCTGCACACGCACGGCGCTGACCGTCCCGGCGCTCTGGGCGCGCAGCTCGTTCTCCATTTTCATCGCTTCGATGACGACCATCGGCGTGCCCGGCTGCACTGTGTCGCCCTGCTGGACGCTGACGCGGATGATCAATCCCGGCATCGGCGCGATGAGCGGGGCCGGGCCGGCCGCGCGGCCGCCCACCCCGGACAGATCCCGGATCGCGCGGGTTCGCTCATCGAGCGCCTCGACGTCGTACAGGTGGCCGTCGATCCAGAGCACGAAGCGCCCACGCCCTGCGCCACGCTCGACGACGATGCGGTGAATCTCGCTGCCGACGGCGAGAACCTTCACCGGAGTGCCCTCGACATCGGTGAGTGCCGCGCGAACCGTCGCGTCGCCGACGCGAATGCCGTCGCCATCGCGCGTCACTTCGAAGCGCTGTCCGTTGACCGTGACGACGTACTTCATGTCGTGCCTGGCAGCAGCTCGCAGATCGTCTCGACGTGCGCCGTTTGCGGGAACATGTCGAAGCTCTCGATGGAGGCGATGCGATAGCTCGGCAGCCGGCCGACGTCGCGCGCGAGCGTCGCCGGGTCACAGCTGACGTAAATCAGCGCGGTTGGCGCGGGACGGGCGCTCTCGAGAATCTGCGTCACGCGCGCGTCCACGCCGGCGCGCGGTGGGTTGAGGATCACGACATCCGCCGGAAGTGCCTCGGCCAGGACCGCCTCGACGCGCGCGGCGATGGCACGCGAGCCGTCGGGAAGTCGCGCGCCGGTCCAGGCAGAGGCATCGCGATCGAGCTCGATCGCCGTTAAACGCATTCCGCGCCCAGCCAGCGCGATCGCCGTCTGCCCGAGCCCGGCGTAGGCGTCCACGACCGTCGTCGGCTGATGACGGGTCGTCAGGGCAATGACGCGTTCCTGCAGACCGCGCGCGACCGCCGGATTCACCTGCGCGAACGATGCGCCGGGCGCGCTGTCTTCCCGCCGCGTGTGGAGTCGCCGGCGGCCCTGCCCTTCCGGAACCCACCACAGCGTCGCCAGCCGCGGCATGGCGCCGAAGAACGCGTCACTGTCCGTCCACGCGCGACCGCCCTCGACCGTCAGCGACGCCGAGTCGTCATCGTCGAGTCGCACCGCGCCACGCAGCTCCTGGACCTGCGGAAGATGACGCCCTGCCGCGAGCACCTCTCGCCACACGGAAAGCACATCTTCGTGGGTGATGGGGCAGTCCTCGAGGGAAAAAACCCGCCGCGGATCGTCGAACGGGTGCAGCCCGGCGATCCATCCGCCTCGGCGTCGCCGTAGCGCGAGGGTGAGCTTCCGTCGATAGCGCCACGGATGCGGACTCGCCCTAACGAATGGTACGTCGATGCTGCGTCGCCCAATGCGCTGCATCGCGTCGCGAACGATCCGCCCTTTCGCCTCGAGCTGCGCGTCATAGGCGAGATGCTGAAGCTGGCATCCCCCGCAGCGGTCGACCACGTAGTGCATGCAGGACGGCTGCACTCGTAGCGGTGACGGCGTCCGCAGCTCGCGAAACTCCGCTCGCGCGAAACGTCCCGTCGCGGGCATCTCCAGAACCCCGACGTCGCCCGGCGCCGAACGCGGCACGAACACGACGCGTCCATCCACGCGGCCCACGCCGTCTCCCCCGGCGGCAATGGACTCGATCGTCACCTCGGCAACCGGCATCACCCCGCACGCAGCCCGTCACGGCGGGCCGCGTGAAGCCAGCCGCTCTCGTCGACGGCTGCCCCACTCGGTCCCGATGCACTCGTGGAGATTGCCGGCGCTCGCCGGTCTCGCTCCGCGAGCAGCATCGCGGCGATAGCGGCAATGGTGGCTCCTTCCGGCGGCGGGGGAACACGCGTCAGGGAATCGAGGCGGCGCTCCAGCCACTGGATGTCGATGTCCCCTCGCCGGAACTCCGCATCCTCCATCACTCGAAGATGAAAATCCCTCGACGTCGCGACGCCGTCGATCGTCAGCTCGAG
>DASRHU010000172.1:0-25304 GCA_035650335.1 Gemmatimonadaceae bacterium
CGGCACAACGCGATTCTGATCGCCGCCCTCGCCTACCAGGCGTCGGAGGACCCGGCGAGCATGCCGCGCGACCGGCTCGATCCGCTGCCGGTCAACCCCGAGACGGGACAGCCGCGGCCGTGGCCGGAGTGTCGCAAGGCGCTGCGAGCGGCAGAGGGATACTCGAGGTAGGGGTCAGGAGTCAGGAGTCAGGGATCAGGGGTGGAAAGGCGCGGCGCCGCTTCGCGGCAAGCCGCGCTCATCAGATGAGCAAACGGCCGCGCTGCGCGCGGCCGTTTGCATTACCGCACCCTTGGCCCTTGGCCCCTGGCCCTTGGCCCGCCCTTTAAGGCAGCACCACCCTCGGCTCGATCCTCACGATCCACAACCCGTTTCGCATGTCGTTCACGTACGCCAGCCCGTCCTTCACGACCACGCCCCACGTCATCGCGGCGTTAGGCATCGTACCGTCACGATCGGCGGTGAGGAGGTTGGCGATCTCGCGCCCCTGCGCGCGGAGGTCACCGCGGAGCTCGCCGGAGATGTCGAAGGCGTGAAAGCCGGCGTTGTAGGCGCCCAGGTAGAGCGTGTCGCCGGCGACCCAGACGTTGTGCACGCCGCCGTACTCGGGCTCGTACCACGCTACCGACTTCGGCTTGGTGATGTCGCTGATGTCCACGACTTGCAGTCTGCCGTACGCCCGGCCGGCGGACTCGTCACGCGCGCCTTTGACAGCCGAGGCCGGGAAGACCTCGTCGGCGATGATGACGTAATCGCGGTACCGCCACGCGGTGTGCGTCCCGCGGATGTAGCCCGGGCCGCCGGTGGCGGCGACGTCGCGATACAACGCCTCGAGATCGTACTTGAACTGCGAGACGAACTGCGGATTGGACGGCGAGCCGCCTTTCATCCCGTTACCGACATCGAGGATCACCAGCCCGTCGTTCCAGTAGCTCGCGTAGAGCATCCCATTCTGGACGTCGATGTCGTGCAGCGTGCGTCCCGCGTCCGGCCGGCCCTCGGTGCGCCACTGGGCGACCTCCTTCGGCTTGGACGGATCATCGATGTTGATGACGTGCAGCGCGCCGGTACCGTCGTTGGTGAGGAAGATGTGCGTCCCGTACTTCGGGTCCTTGTAGATGAACGCCGAGTGTACGCCGGCGGTGACGCCCTCGGTGAACTCGGAGATGGGCCGCGGATGCGCCGGATCGTCCAGCGACGCGATGACGATCCCGTTCTTGCGATCGGTGGCGCCCTCGCGGGTGAAGACGAGGACCTTCCCGTCGGGCGTCGTCATGATGTCGTTGACGCGACGCGTGTTCGCGATGATCGAGTCCGTGACGCGCGGCTTCGATGGGTCGCTGATGTCGATCGCGTACATGACATCGCCACCACCCCCGGAGCCGAGGTAGGCATATTTGCCGTTCGGGTGGATCCAGACTTCCTCGGTGTTGAACCGCGAGCGCGGGAGACGTCCGACGACTGACAGCGGACGTCGCACATCCCTCGGCTCGACGCGGACGATGGCGTCGGCGCTTCGCGTCCCGAAGCTCGCCGTCACCGTGTACTCGCCCGGCTCGTAGGCGACGAACGCGCCCTCGGCGTCGACCATTCCCTGGCCGGGTGCGAAGGTCCACGAGGGCGTCAGGCCGCTGATCCGCGCGCCCGCGCGGTCCTTCGGCGTCGCGGTGAAGCGGATGACGTCGCCCTGTCGCACGCGAGGCGAGGCCGGCGTCAGCTCTACGGAAGCGATCGGCGTCGCCACCACCTGCACGGGAAGCGTCGCCTTGGCGCTCCCTGCGCTCGCCGTGATCGTCGCGCGTCCGGCCGCGACCGCCGTCGCCATGCCGGCGTCGTTCACCCGAACGACAGCTGGAGCGGAGCTTCGCCAGGTAATCGCGTCGCCCGTACGCGCGTCACCCGACGCCGAGAAGCTCTCGGCGTCGAGGCGAATGCGCTGTCCCGGTGCGAGTCGGGTGATGCGCGGACTGATCTCGATGCGTGTCGCCGGTCCGGGCACCATCCGCAGCTCGATGCGCTCGACGACCGGTCGAGCTCCCTCCATGAGGGCGACGACGCTGATCGGCATGACACCGGGTGAGCCGGCGGTCACGAGGCCGGTCGAGTCGACCTCGCCCTCGAAGTAGGCGCCGACCTTCTGAAAGATGATCCGGGCTCCCCGCACCTCCTGGCCCGATGAATCGACCGCCTGGACCTGGAGGCGAAGCGTGTCGCCCGCGGTCACCGTCCGCTGTGCGGGCGCGATTACGAGCCGCGCCACGGGTGATGGGCGAAGTGTCGACGTCGGCTGCTGCGTCTGCTGCCCCTGGAAGGCGGCAGCGAACAGGAGGGCGTACTGGATCATGAAGGTTCTCGGAAAAAGGCGGGAGAAAGGTCGGCGAGGGCTCTGCGATCGTCAACGCGTCTTACGCAAGGTTTACGGGGACCGGCGGGGTGGCCGGAAGACTCCCGGGAGAGAAAGCAGCGCCCAGGCGCCTTCCACAAGGGTCAACCCGACCTGGCGCTCCGTCGCCGCGATCCAGGCGAGCAGGCCGGCGCCCACCAGGTTCAAGCCATGATACACGCGCTGCTCGAGCGTGAGCCATCTCCGCTGCAGGGCGAGATACGCACCGAGGACGAGGAGGGCTCCGACGAGCCCGATGAGTTGATGCAGCATGTCGCTCTCGTGAGATTGCGGATATGGGATGGGGACGTCTCACTCTGGCTCTGATCGCTCGCGCGGCAGTGAATCCGCCGTTGGCGGCGGCCTTGCTCCGCGTAATGTGGCGATTCCGTCGCCGTGCGTGGTACCGGCGGTGGCCATTCCTCCCCGTTCCATCACGCGATTACGTGCGTTGGCGGATGCATACGGCGTACGGTGATCACGACGCCGTGCCTCCGGCACAGGATGTCGTGCGATATGCTCGCTGGGCAGTGAGGTCGCCGTGATCGCGCCGGTCGTGCAGGCACGCGCGCTGGAGGAGCGTATCAAGGCCCAGGCGTTTGGGCTCGGCTTCGACCTCGCCGGCATCGCGCGTCTCGGCCCGGCGGAGACGGCGGACGCGTTCGACGCGTGGCTCGCGCGTGGATACGCGGGGGACATGACGTATCTCCCGCGCTGGGCCGACAAGCGTCGGGACACCCGGCTCCCGTTCCCGGGAGTGACGAGCGCGATCGTGGTTGCCATGAATTACGGCGGCACGAGCCCGAGCGGTGCGGTCGCTCGTTATGCGCGGGGGGATGACTATCACGACATCATGCTCGGGAAGCTCCGCGCGCTGCACCAGTGGCTCGCGGCGGAGCTCGGCGGCGACGTCACCGGCAAGGCGTATGTCGACACGGGCCCGATCCTCGAGCGCGATCTCGCGCGTCGCGCCGGACTCGGGTGGTTCGGCAAGAATACGAACCTCATCAACCCCGAGATCGGCTCGTTCTTCTTCCTCGGTGCGCTGCTGGTCGACCTCGAGCTCGCGCCTGACGAGCCATTCGAGGCCGATCGGTGCGGCACGTGCACGCGGTGCCTCGAGGCGTGCCCGACGCAGGCCCTGGTGGAGCCGCGCGTGCTCGATGCGACTCGCTGCATCTCGTACCTGACGATCGAGCTCAAGGGCGATATTCCCGAGCCGCTGCGCGAGCCAATGGGGTCGCTGCTCTACGGATGCGACATCTGCCAGGATGTGTGTCCGTGGAACGTGAGCTTCGCCCAGGAGCTGCGTGAGCCGGCGCTCGCTCCTCGGGAGTCGCTCACCGGCAAGGATGCGCGCACGCTGGCACGTGAGATCCTGGCGATGGATGACGAGGCGTTCCGCGTCGCGTTCAAGGGGTCACCGATGAAGCGGACCAGGCGTCGCGGGCTCGCGCGAAATGCGGCGGTCGTCCTTGGCAACGTGGCCGAGCCGGCGGACGTGCCGGTGCTCACGATGGCGCTGCAACACGACGAGCCGCTCGTCAGGCAGCACGCCGCCTGGGCGCTGTCGCGTATTGCTGATCGCGACCGTCGAGCGGACCGCTAGATCGCGCGGGACGCAGGCGCGAGCCCGATGTGAATCGCATTGCCTATCGGTCCCCGGCGGGGTACCTTCGCGTCTTCGCAAGCCGGGGGGACCGCTGACCCAGTTCTGCATCGCGCGAATGTCGCTCGGGATTACCGCCATCTGTGCCGCGATGGCCGCCCCCGTTGCCGGCCAGACGCCCTACCCGCTCGGCGAAGTCGTCGTCTCCGCGGAACATCCAGTCTCGGAGGCCACGGCGACGCTCCGCACCGTGACACCCGAGGACATCGAGGCGCACGGCGCCCGCACACTCGACGAGGCGCTCGCGCTGCTCCCAGGGGTCGAGGTGCGCACCGGTGCTGGTGGAGTCCCGCGAGTGAACGTGCGTGGCTTTCGCAGCCGGCATCTCGTGCTCCTGCTCGACGGGATTCCGCTGAACTCGACGTTCGACGGCCAGGCCGATCCGTCGTTCATCCCCGTGGAGCAGATCGCGATCATCAAGCTGACCCCTGGAACCGGGTCGGTGCTGTACGAACAGGGCGGTCTCGGTGGGGTGATCAACATCGTCACGCGTCGGGGGAGTCCAGGCCTCAGCGCGGAGGGAACCGTCGAGCGACGCGAGGAGGACGCGTGGCTCGGCCGGGGGACGGTCAGCGGCGGCAGGGGTCCGGTGGACTACTTCCTCAGCGGAAGCCTGTTCGACAGCGAGGGGTTTCCATCCGTCGCCGGATCGCCGTCGCTCGGTCCTTCGCCGACCCGCACGCGACCCAACAGCGACCGGCGCCGCGCGAATCTCTTCGGAAACGTGACAGCGCGCCCGAGCGACCGCGTGCAGCTCGGGCTCGTGCTGTCGAGCACGCGGGGAGAGTACGGACTTCCCCCGAACGCGATCGCCAACACAGCCGACCCGTTCGCGAACCGCCCGGTGTTCGAGCGGGTCGATGAGGTGGAGGGTCTCACCGCGCACCTCGCCGCGAGCGTTGCGCCGGACGGCCCCGTGAGCATTCGATCGTGGGCTTTCATCAACCGGCTCGACGAGCACCGCAACCGCTACGACGATAGTACGTACTCGTCGATGGATGACTCGACCGTACGCGGAACGTTCCGCGAGCGCGCGCGGACGCGCCTAACGGGCGTGACCACGCAGCTTGCCACGACCGCGACAAGGTTCGGGCGGCTGACGCTGGGCCTGTCCGCGGAGCGCGACCTGTGGGAGCTCGATCTGGTCGTGCGCGATGTGCCGGCGGGCGGAGGCGGGGGCGGTGGTGGTGGAGGCGGCGGCGGAGGAGGGGGAGGCGGCTCTACGATCTACGCCGTCCGCACCGCGACCGACGACCGCTCCCTGAGACGCTACGCGGCCGCGCTCGACTACGAGGCGAGGCCGACGGCTCGCACCGGCGTGACCTTCGGCTACGCGCGCCATTGGCTCGACAAGGTGTCGGGCGCGGGAGACAACGACGGGGCCGTGTCCGGGGGCGCTTACGTGGACGTAGCCCGCGGGACTCGGTTGCGAGTAGCGGCGGCGAGAACGATTCGCTTTCCGACGATCCGCCAGCTCTACGATGCCGAGGCCGGGAACCCGGAGCTGCGAAGCGAGAGCGCGACGAGCATGGAGGTCGGCGCCGAGCAGACGCTCCGGACGGGGACGATTCTGTCTCTCACGGCGTTCCGCACGAACGCCAGGAATTACATCGAGCGACCAACGCAGGCCGATTCGTTTCAGAATCACGACACATACCGCTTCGCCGGGGTGGAGGCGGCCGCGGAGAGTCGCATCGTTCCCGCGTTGTTCCTGCGCGGGCGGTACACGTTCCTGGATGCGAAAGACCGATCGCCCGGCGCCGACCGAGAGGATCTTCAGTATCGCCCCCGGCATCGCGCCAGCATCGAAGGACGATATGCTCTCGCAATGGGGTTGTCCGTGAATGCGGTGGTCCTTCGCGTCGCGAACCAGGTCTACTACTCACGCCAGGCGCCGGTGACGAGTCGCGAGCTACCGGACTATACGCTGGCGAACGCCCGGCTTTCGCAGCCCCTGTTCGGGCGGAAGGCGAACATCTATCTCGGCGTGGACAACATCTTCGACGAAGAGTATGAAGAGGAGTACGGGTCGCCACAGGCGACGCGTGTCATCTATGGCGGACTGACGCTCCGCTGGCGCTGAGAAAGTCAATTCCCCAACCGAGGCGAGACGTCCATGAGGCCCGGCATCCTGTCGCTCGACGATGTGCTGAGCCGCGCAACCCGCGTCCCCGCGATCGCCGATCGCGGTACCGGCAACGTGCGGACGGCGGAGCTAGTGATCCTTGCGTTGATCGGAGCAGGCGCGGCATTGCTGACGAATCTCGCGCGGTTCCGCCTGGGGATCCCTGGCAGCAACATCCTCTTTGTGGCCTTTCCCATGGCGCTCGGCTTGTCGCTGGTGCCGCGGCGCGGGGCCGGCACGGTGATGGCCGGCGGCGCCCTGGTGACGACTGGCGCCCTGTGGCTCATGGGCGTCAGGCTGGACGGTGTCGGCGCGCAGACGAGCCTGTTGCTCACCGGGCCCTTCATGGATCTCGCCGTGCGCTGGGCCCGCCACGGGTGGAGGCTCTACGCCGCGCTGATACTGGCGTGCGCGACGACCAACGCGCTGGCCTTCGCTGCGCGGGCCATGGCCAAGATCTACGGGCTTCCCGGTGGTGGCGGCGGCGGTGGGCGTCAGTTCAGTGCGTGGCTCCCTCAGGCCGTATGGACGTACGCCGTCGCAGGCATCATTGCGGGTCTTCTGAGTGCGGCCGCGTGGTTCCACTTCCGCGAGCGCGATGGGTCGGAGGGCGCCCGCGCAGACGTCGGATGATGAGGGTGACGCGCTCGACCGGTGGCGCTGCGGCGAGCGATGCCCGGAGGATATACGTCGGAATCGACGACACGGACACGCTCGACACACCAGGAACCAACCAGCTCGCTCGGCGGCTCGCCGAGGTACTTCCCAGCGGTTTCGCCCTGGTCGCCGCGCTTCGGCACCAGCTTCTGTTCGACTCGCGCGTGCCGTACACGAGCAAGAACGGGTGCGCCTCGCTCGTCCTGCGCGGCACCGCCGATGCGAGCATCGACGACTTGCTCTCGGTCTTCCGCGACGAGATGCGCGCGTGGTACGTTCCGGGGAGCGACCCGGGACTTTGCGTCGGTGAAACCATTCCCGAAGCGGTGATGACGTTTGGACGACGCGCGCAGCGCGAGCTCGTCAGGCAGGCAGACGCCCGTTCGCTGGCGCGGGAATGCGGGTTGACGCTCGAAGGATTCGGAGGAACGGAGGATGGTGTCATCGGATCGCTGGCCGGTGTCGGACTGGCGGCTCGCGGCGATGACGGACGCGTGGTCAACCTGCCGGGTTGGGGATGGCCGGATGGCTTTGCAGGAGTGCAGCCGGTGGCAGCTGTGCGGGCCCGCGGTGTCGATGAGGTGCGAGACGCCGCGTCGGGGAAGCCCGTGGAGGCGGGACTCATCGACGTCGGCAAGCATTTGCGTCCGAGCTACCGCAATGGACGTGTCGTCCTTTTCGTCGAAGCCGCGGATAACGGCGACCAGACTCGATGGCAGGCGCTGAAGCTCCCGTGAGAGCCGACCGTGTGAACGGCGTGCCGCACGTTGCGCCGCGCGTCTCGCGACGCGGCCGGCCGCGAGGGCGCGACGAGCTGGACCTCGTCGGCCACGTCACCGCCAACCTGAAAGGGTGGCTCAGCTGGGATGGATCGTTCCTCGTCGGCCCGCGATACATCCGGCTCCTCGAGGGTGTCGAGCGCGAGGGGAGTATCCGCGGGGCGTGTCGCGGAACGGGCATGAGCTATCGCACCTGTCTCAATCGCATTCGCCAAATGGAGCGCACCCTGGGAACGGCGATGCTGACGACACGTCGCGGTGGCGCGAAGCGTGGCGGCGCCGCGCTCACGCCGGCCGCGAGACAGTTCGTCCGCGTATATCGGCAATGGCGTGAGGACGTCGAACGAGCCAGCCAGCGCGCGTTCGCGCGCGCCACACAGCGCCGCTCAGCCGCCGAGGCCGCGTCTGCAGGCTCGACCGGGTAGCCGGCACGTACATGACCACGAGGTCTCGCGCTCTCTGAACGAGCGCGAGCAAACGAGAAGAGCCGTCACCGACCTTGCCGACACCCCGCGCAGATCTCGAGAGCCGACGAGGCACCCCTCCGGCCCCGTCACGACCCGGCAAGGCGACTCCCCCTGGGACGGATCCGGGGCCGCCGCCGATGCAGATGCCGCCGCGCCGGATGTGGCTCACGTTCGCGATCATCCTGCTCGTGAACTTCCTCCTCGTGCGCGTCTTCTTCCCGAGCAAGGACGCGCCGGTGAAGGTCCCCTACACGCTCTTCAAGGCGGAAGTCGCGAAGGGGAACGTCGGGCGGATCTACAGCCGCGGCGAGAGCCTAACGGGTAAGTTCGAGACGGCCGTGACCTATCCACCGACACCGGACACGGTCACGGGCGCGAAGCCACGCCCGGTCACCACCTTCTCGACGACCCTGCCCGCCTTCGTCGATCCGGGACTCGAGTCGCTGCTCATCGCGAACGGCGTCGAGATCAGCGCCGAACCGATCGAAGGACGCGGCAACCCGATCCTGACCTTCCTCTTCGGATTCGGCCCCGCACTTCTGCTCATCCTCTTCTACGTCTGGATCTACCGTCGCGCGGCGAAGCAAGGCGGCGGGCTCGGTGGCGGCCTGCTCGGCGGCCTTGGAAAGAGCGGTGCCCGTCGCTTCGATCAAACGCAGGGAACGAAGATCACCTTCGACGATGTTGCGGGCATAGACGAGGCGGAGAACGAGCTGATCGAGATCGTCGACTTCCTTCGCGATCCGGTGAAGTACACCCGCCTCGGCGGCACCGCGCCCAAGGGTGTACTGCTGATCGGCGCGCCGGGAACCGGCAAGACGCTCCTCGCGAAAGCCGTCGCCGGCGAGGCGGGCGTGCCCTTCTTCTCGTTGAGCGCATCGGAGTTCGTCGAGATGATCGTCGGCGTCGGCGCGGCGCGCGTTCGCGACCTCTTCAAGCAGGCTCGTGAGCATGCACCGGCGATCATCTTCATCGACGAGCTCGACGCGATCGGTCGAGCGCGCGGTCAGGTGGCGATTGGAGGATCGAGCGAGCAGGAGCAGACGCTCAACCAGATCCTCACCGAGATGGACGGCTTCTCGAGTCGCGAGGGGATCATCGTGCTCGCGGCGACGAACCAGCCGGATGTGCTCGACAAGGCGTTGCTCCGACCGGGGCGCTTCGACCGACGCGTCGTCGTCAACCTCCCCGACAAGCGAGGGCGCGAGGCAATTCTCAAGGTCCACACGCGTGGCGTTCCGCTCGATGCGGACGTCTCGCTCACCGAGATCGCGGCCTCGACGCCAGGGCTCTCCGGCGCCGACATCAGGAATCTCGTGAACGAGGCGGCGCTTCTGGCCGCGCGGCGTGAGCAGGACACCGTTCGCCAGGTCGACTTCCTCGACGCGCTCGAGAAGATCGTGCTCGGGCCGGAGCGCCCGATCATCATGAGCCGCCAGGACCGCGAGCGGATCGCGTACCACGAGGGAGGGCACGCCATCCTCGGGCTGGTCGTCCCCGGGGCCGACCCCGTGCACCGCGTCACGATCGTTCCGCGTGGGCAGGCGTTAGGCGTCACGTATCAGCGACCGGACAGCGACCGCTACAACTACCCCGAGGCCTACCTTCGCGGGAAGATCATCGGGATGCTCGGAGGTCGCGCGGCCGAGGAGATCGTGTTCGGCACGCGTACGACCGGCGCCGAGAACGACATCGAGCAGGTGACGAACCTCGCGCGGAGCATGGTGACGCGATGGGGAATGAGCGACCGCCTGGGGATGGTCCAGCTCGCGCCTCAGGAGAATCCGTACCTCAACACCTTGGCCGGATTCGGAACGACGCGATCGTTCAGCGAGGAAACCGCGCGCGCGATCGACGCCGAGGTGCTGCGCATCATCGACGAAAGCCACCAGGAGGCGCGGCGTCTCCTCACCGAGCATCGTCGCGAGCTCGACGCCCTCGCCGAGGCGCTCCTCGCGCGCGAAACCCTCGATGAGCAGGCGATTCTCGAGGTGACGGGACTTCCCCCCGCCCCCGCGCTCGAGACGCGCAAGATCTCCGGCGACGGCCGCGTCAGCACCGACGTCGACGATGCGATCGCGGCGGCCGAGAAAGGTGCCGGGTCTCAGCGCGCGAGATAGCCACCATCGACCGGGTAGTAGGCGCCGGTCACGAAGCTCGCCTGCTCGCTGCTCAGCCACACGACGAGGTCCGCCACTTCCTCCGATCTGCCGAGTCGGCCAATCGGGTGCAGGCCGATCAGTCCGGCGCGCACCTTGTCCGACAGCGCGTCGAGGAGCGGCGTGTCGATGTAGCCCGGGCCTACCGAGTTGATGCGGATGCCCTGCGACGCGTACTCGAGAGCGGCGGTCTTCGTGAGACCGAGGATGCCATGCTTGGCGGCGACGTAGCCGGCCGCGCCCATGGTGCCCACCTGACCGAGGATCGATGCCATGTTGACGATCGCCCCGCCGCCCGCCTCGAGCATTCGCGGGATTTGCGCGCGCATGGCGTAGAAGACTCCGGAGAGGTTCACCTCGATCACCTTCGACCATCCGGCCACGCTCATGTCGGCGACCTTGTTCATCTCCCCGCCGATGCCCGCGTTGTTGCAGGCGATATGGAGCGCGCCGAAGGAATCGATCGCCGCGCGAGCGAGCGCTTCCTGATCGTCGGGCTTCGAGGCATCCGCGCGGACGAACACCGCCGTCGCCGATGGCAGCTCCGCGCGAATGAGACGCACCGTTTCCTCACCACCAGCTTCCGCGATGTCGGAGACGATGACTTTCGCCCCCGCACGAGCGTACGCGATCGCGACTGCCCGGCCGATGCCGGACGCCGCACCCGTGACGATCGCGGATTTGCCTTTCAGCAACATGAGCACCTCTTCGTGACGGTTCGCCCGCCAGGCAATCGGCGCGCTCGCTGACCGAGAACGTCAGCGGCGGGAGCACCGTGGCGCTCCCGCCGCGAGAATTACTTCTTCACCGCCTCGACGTCGAGCGTGATTTTGATCTCGTTACCAACCACGAACCCGCCCGTCTCGAGCGCCTGGTTCCAGGTGAGTCCGAAATCACGCCGGTCGATCGTCGTCTTCGCGCTGAACCCTAGCCGCTCACCGCCCCACGGGTCGCGGCCGCGTCCCTCCTGGGTCGCGTCGAGCACGACCTCGCGGGTGACGTCGCGGATCGTGAGATCGCCGACGACGCGATAGCGATCGTTCTCGATCCGCTCGATACGGCGGCTCTCGAACTCGATCGTCGGGAACTTTTCGACGTCGAAGAAATCGGCGGAGCGCAGGTGGTCGTCGCGCTGCTGCTGTCTCGTGTCGATGCCTGCCGCGCCGATCTCGACCTGGACGCTCGCGGTCGCGAGGTCGTCATCATCGATTCGGATCGTGCCGCGGACGTCGCTGAAGCGGCCCCGGACGGTCGAGATCATGAGGTGCTTGACCGAGAAGCCGACGTCGGTGTGGGCCGAATCGATCTCCCAGGTGGTCTGCGTCAGGGGTGCGGTTGTCGGCTCGAGTGTCGTGGTCATGGCGGGCTCCTCATTAAGTGTGATAACAACTACCTGACTGGATAATAGGTGTTATCACATTATTTGTCAAGACACCCGTCTTCCGCTCCTGGCACTCCCCGCCGAGCCCGCGTAGCCTCCAGCGATCCACGCGACAGGAGCGAAGCGGTGGGCACCGCCAGACATCCCGAAGTCCATTACACACAGCGCATTGGGTGGCTGAGGGCGGCCGTGCTCGGGGCGAATGACGGCATCGTCTCCACCGCCAGCCTCGTGGTCGGGGTCGCGGCCGCCGAAAGCGGGCGCAGCGGAATCCTCATCGCGGGGGCGGCCGGGCTCGCCGCCGGCGCCATGTCGATGGCCGCCGGTGAGTACGTCTCGGTCAGCTCGCAGGCCGATACCGAAAAGGCCGATCTCGAGCGGGAGCGAATCGAGCTGCACGAGAGCCCCGAGCGCGAGCTGGAAGAGTTGCGATCGATCTACATCGAGCGGGGCCTCGACGCCGAGCTCGCTGCACGCGTCGCGGAGCAGCTCACGGAACGCGGCGCGCTCACCACCCACGCGCGGGAGGAGCTCGGCATCCTGGAGGTCCACACCGCCCGCCCCGTTCAGGCGGCGCTGGCCTCGGCCGTGACGTTCGCTGTCGGCGGCGCGCTGCCGCTGATCACCGCCGTGGTCCTGCCTCCCGAGCGAATTCTCGCCGGCGTCTCGGTGAGCACGATCATCTTTCTCGCCGCCCTGGGCAGCCTCGCCGCCAAGGCGGGCGGCGCCGGGAGGTTACGCGGCGCGGCGCGCGTGACCTTCTGGGGCGCGCTCGCCATGGGAATCACCGCCCTCGTCGGCTTGATGTTCGGCGCTGTCGTGTAAGACGCTCAGCTCTGCCAGAGATAGACCGTGGCATAGCTCCGCCACGGGCGCCATGCCTGTGACAGCGCCTCTGCGTGAGCGGCGGTGACGCCCCCAAGCCTGTTTCGCACCACCAGATCTCCTCGAAGGAACGCGTCCGGCCACCGCAGGGCGCGCATCGCGATGTACCCGGCCGTCCACGGCCCGATGCCAGGTATGGCGGTGAGTCGCGCCATCGTCTCGTCAGGCGGTGCGCCCGCCTCGAGGCGGAGCTGACCGCTCGCGACTGCCTCGGCGATGGCGACGATGCTGCGCGCGCGGGCGCCGATGATGCCGAGCGACGCCAGCTCGCCCACCTTCGTCACCGCAATGCGTTCCGCGCGAGGTGACAACCGTGTCAGCGACGCGTGTGGCGTTCGATACTCGTCGCCAAACGCATCGACGAGGCGCCCGGCAAGCGTCGTCGCGGCCTTCACGGTGATCTGCTGTCCGAGAATCGCCCGCATCGCGAGCTCGAAGCCATCGAAGGCGCCAGGGACGCGGAGGCCGGGGTTCTGCCTCACGACGGTCGCGAGCCGTTCATCCTGCGCGAGCGTCGCCGCGATGACATCGGGACGTGCGGAGAGGTCGAAGAGATGGCGGAGGCGTTCCCGTACCGCCGGCAGAACTGGTGTCAGTGAATGCGCCACCTCCGCCAGCAGGGCGTGCTCTTCGGGCACGTGCCGCACCGAGATCCATCCCGTGTGCTCGCCGACCTGCACCGTGCGCCAGTAGCGCTCCTTGCCAATCCACTCGACGCCCTCGAGCGTCCGGGCGCCGAGGAAGCGCAGCATCGCCCTCCAGTCGAATGGAGGGCGATACGTCAGCCGCACGGTGTCACCAGTCATGCGGTGAAGCTACCGGGCGCGTTCCGTCCGGCCGGCCATTTTCGGACGCCGGCATCCGGGCGCGTTCAGCCGCCCTGGTGCGCCGAGCGAGCCGTTAGGCTCTGGACGATCCAGCGCTGCGCGGCCGCAAGCTCCTCGTTGGTGATCGTGTGCCCGGCGTTGTGCCACTGCATGGTGACGTCGGCACCACTCTGACGGAGGAGTGCAGCGAGTCGCTCCGCGTGTTCCGGAGGCGCGATGGGATCGTTGCGTCCCGCGCCGACGAAGACGGCGGTGCCGGTGAGATCAGGGAGGGGCTCCGGCTCGTACGGCACCATCGGGCTGAGCAGGACCGCGCCGCGCAACAACCCCGGACGGCGGAACAGCACGCTGGCGGCGATGTTCGCTCCGTTGGAGAACCCCACGGCGATGATGCCGTCGCGCTCGAGACCATACGTGGCCGTGGCCGCGATGATGAACCCGGCCAGCTCCGCTGTCCGGCGAGCCAGGTCCTCCTGATCGAACACTCCCTCGGCGAGCCGGCGGAAGAAACGCGGTGCACCGCGCTCGAGCACCTTTCCGCGCGGACTCAGCATCCCCGCACCCGGGAGGAGATGACGACCGAGCGGAAGGAGGTCTTCCTCGTCGCCGCCGGTGCCATGAAGCAGCAGCAACGTCGTGCCACCCGCCAGCTCGGACCCTGACTCGGGCGGGACGTACCGGTGCACGAAGCCGAGCGCCTCACCGCTGACGTCTTCGGGACCGTTGCCATCCAGGAGCGTGGCCGCGGTCGCCGGGACCGGAAGGTGAATCCGCGGGAGGATGGCCTCGATCTCCGCACGCTGCGGCTCGTACTGCGGTGGCAGCATGAGCCGCTCTCCGAGGTGCTCGACCGGCTCATCGATCGTGAATCCGGGAGGATTCGTGGCGAGCTCGTACAGCACGCCGCCGGGCTCGCGGAAGTACACCGAGTGGAAGTAGTTCCGATCGATGACCGGTGTCGGGTGCAGGCCCGCGTTCACGACGCGCTCGCGCACCGCGAGCTGGGCGGCATCGTCGGCGACTCGCCACGCTACGTGATGGACGGTCCCCGCTCCGCCGGCGCCCTGCACGAAGCCGCCGATCGACCGCACGCCGACGAGCGTTCCGGCACCACCGTCGCCAGCCTCGAAGCGTCGCGTACCGTCCACCTCGGCCACGGGGCGGAAGCCAAGCGTGTCGGTCAGGATCCTCTCGGTCGCTTCACCTTCGCCGACCCACAGCGTGACGCCGTGCAAGCCGCGGATCGCGTTGTCGCGCGAGATTCCCGGCGCTCCGCCCCATGCGTGCCGCGTCTCCGCGGCCTCGTGGGCGACGATCTCGAGCATGAGGCCGTCGTGATCCTTGAACGAGATGACCTGTTCGGCGCCCGCGCCGGCGATGCCACGCCTAACGGGACCCTCGTAGCGGATGCCGTGATGCACCAGGCGCTCGATCCAGAAGCCGAGCGCGGTGGGAAGAACGGCGAAGGAGGTGACGGCGACCTGTCCGGTCCCCTGGCGCCCGCGGCGAGCGCCGGGCCACGGGAAGAACGTCAGAATGCTGCCGGGATGCCCGACATCATCGCCGTAGTAGAAGTGATACGTCTGTGGATCATCGAAATTCACCGTGCGCTTCACGAGCCTCAGCCCGAGCATCCCGGCATAGAAGTCGAGATTGCGCTGTGGATCGCTGGCGATGGCGGTGACGTGATGAATGCCGAGCGTGGTGCTCATCTCGAAGACTCCAGACCTTCGCGCACGACGGCGAGCATGTCGATGAGCGCTCTCAGCTGCGTCTTGCTGAGCTGGCGAAAGCAGCTCGCGTGTGTCGCATACACGGCATCCTCGAGCTCCTCGAGGAGCCGCAGTCCCTTCGACGTGATCCGCGTGGACACCAGCCGCCGGTCCTCGGAATCCCGCGCGCGCGCCACGAGCTTCGCGTCCTCCATGCGATCCAGCAGACGCGTGACGTCGGGCATCTTCGTCAGCATGCGGTCGCGAAGATCGTTCCGACAGAGGCCGCGCGGCTCGGCACCGCGCAGAATGCGCAGCACGTTGTACTGCGTGGCCGTCACGTCGAACGGCTTGAGCAGCTGCTCGATGGCGTCGGTGAGCAGCGAGCCGGTGCGCACGATGCTGAGGTGAGCCTCCTGCTCGAGGCTCACAAACGGCTTCTGCTGGCGCAGCTCTTCGCGGAGTGTCGAGGTCATGCCCACAATCTACGTGTTATAACACGTACCGTCAATCGCTACTCCCGTTCCCCCCACCAGGGGCCACCGATCGCGATCTCCAGGAGGTCCGACGCGCGCGCGTGGTCGTCGGAATCGACGACGGCGAGGATGCGACCGCGCTCGCGCGGGTCGAGCGCCACGCCTTCGACCTTTCCGGTGAACGGCCGTCCGGTCTCGTCGAGCAACGCAGTCCACCGCGCCGTGAGCCCGCCTGGCTCGATCACGCCGATCACCGAACCGGAGATCGCGCCGTCGCGCGTCGCGTCGGGGGACGCCTCGGCGGCGGCTGCGTACAGGACGGAATCGCCGCAGCCCCGTGCAGCGTCCGTGAATCCAAGCGGAACGCCATTCAGCGTCCCCAGGGCGTATTGGGTGATCGCGCGGGGCGCCGGCGGCGCGACGGCGGCCGGGTTCTCCAGGTAGCGGGCCAGCTCCGGCCAGGGCAGGTCGCAGCTCGCATTCACGGGAACGACATCCCCCATTCGCGCGCCGTTACCACGGCCAAAGACGCGGATGGCATCACTCACGAACACGGCACCCTCGATGTTCAGCTCGGTTCCCGAGAACGCCGCGGCGTTTCGCAGCTGCGCGTACAGTGCGGCCGCGGGTCGCACGGTGACATCGCGGGGCGCGTCGTCTGCGAGCGCGATCAGGACGACGATCTCACGCGGAGCGAGCGATCCCGATCCAAAGGCCGCGAGGAGGGTACCGTTGGCGTTAGGCACCGCCGTGAGTGCCTCGAGGTCGAGCTTCTTCGCCTTGTTTCCCCGCGTGTCGTCGAACTGGCGCGCACCGCCCGGGCTCGCGGGCAGCGGGACGGAATGCGCCAGCCCCGTCTCCGAATCGACCAGCGCGAGAAAGCTCGCGTCATCCTGAATGACGGCGAGATGCGGCCCCGCCCAGACCACGCCGGAGGCCGCGCGCACGTGGGCCGGTCGGTCGTGGCGAGGGTCGGCGCCGCCGGCGTAGCGCATCGGACGGCGGCGAACGATCTCGGCGCGAAGGGCAGCATCCTCCACCGCCGCGATTACGCTCGATTCACCGGTGCGCATTTACACACCGGACGTCGTCTGCGACCGCGCCGTCTCCCGTCGGACGACCGGCGCCACGACCGTCCCGAACAGCTCGATCGACCGCATGACCTTCGCATGCGGCATCGGCCCGACGGTCATCTGCGCGAGAAAACGTTCGTGCCCAAACAGCTCGTGCTCGAAGAGAATCTTGTCGATGATTTCCTGTGGGCTGCCGACGAGGAGCGCGCCGGAGCGGGAGCGCATGAGCTCGAACTGTTCGCGGGTCGTCGGAGCCCATCCTCGTTCCCGCCCGATCCTCGTCATACGCTCCGCGTACGATGGAAAGAACTCGTCGGCCGCCTGCCGGGAGTCGTCGGCAATGTACAGATGTGAGTTGATGCCCACGGGGACCTGAGCGGGATCGTGACCGGCGCGTCGCAACGTTTCTCGATAGAGATCGACGACGGGAACGAAACGCTCGGGAGTCCCACCGATGATGGCCAGCGCCATCGGGAGGCCGAGCGTTCCGGCGCGAACCACCGACTGCGGTGTGCCGCCCACGGCGATCCAGACGGGAAGCGGGTGCTGAAGCGGCCGAGGATAGACGCCGATTCCGTTGAGCGGCGCGCGATGCGCGCCCTCCCAGCTCACGCGCTCGCTGTCCCGAAGCTCGAGCAACAGATCGAGCTTCTCGGCGAATAGATCGTCATAGTCCTCGAGATCGTAGCCGAAGAGCGGAAACGACTCGATGAACGACCCTCGGCCCGCCATGATCTCGGCGCGGCCGCCGGAGATGAGATCGAGTGTGGCGAATTCCTGGAAGACGCGAACGGGATCATCCGAGCTGAGCACCGAGACGGCACTCGTCAGGCGAATGCGCTTCGTGCGCTCGGCCGCGGCCGCGAGGACCACCGCCGGCGCGGAGACCACATAATCACGCCGGTGGTGCTCGCCGACACCGAAGACATCGAGCCCGAGCTGGTCGGCCAGCTCGATCTCCTCGAGGAGATCGCGCAGCCGCTGGGCGCTGCTCGAGCCGTTCGAGTCCAGGCCGGTCTCAGCGAAGCTGTAGAGCCCGAGGTCCATGGCGAGGGGCTGAGGTAGTCGAGGTAGTCGAGGTCGTCGAGGTCGTCGAGGTGGAGGTGGTCGAGGTCGTCAAGGTCGTCGAGGTAGTCGCGGTATCCGAGGGTTTCCTCTTGGCGATGACGTTACCTCGACGACCTCGACGACCTTGACTACCTCGACTACCTCGCCGTTATGCGAAGCGCAGTGTCCCACGGGTCGGCGGTGACGACCTCAGGCCCGTGTCTCTCCACACGGTATCCAGCGCGCTCGAGCGACTGGGCAGCGTCGTCCACGTCGCGCGGCGACGGAAGCAGGATCGTCCACTCGAGCAAGCGCGCGTCGGCCTCGGTCGCCGGCGCCGCACCGGCGGCCCACGTGTTTGTCCCGAGGTGGTGATGATATCCGCCGGCGGAGAGAAACAGGGCACCGGGATAGTTCACGTCGACCTTGTCGAGCCCGAGTCCCGCGTGGTAGAAGGCCTCCGCCTCGTCGATGTCACCGACGTGAAGATGTACGTGCCCGATGCGCGTTCCCATCGGCGTTCCGGTCCACGGCGCGCCGTCGCCGGCACGGACGACGCTCTCCACATCCAGCGGCAACGTCGTCATCGCGATCGAGGATCCATTCGTTCGCCACTCGCTCCGGGGGCGATCGGCGTAGACCTCGATGCCGAGCCCGTCGGGATCGCTGAGGTAAACCGCCTCGCTGACGAGATGATCGGACGCCCCGGCGTACACACCGATGCTGGCCAGGTGCGAGAGGAATCTCCCGAGAGCGGCGCGATCCGGCAGGAGGATCGCGAAGTGAAAGAGGCCGAGACGTCCCCGGCGAGGAACCGGACTCGCACCGGCGCGCTCCCGCAGCTCCACCAGGGGTGTGTCCTCATCGCGCGGAGCGAGCAGCGCCGACGATGAGGTGCGCTCGGCCGTGCGGAGCCCAATGACTCGCTCATAGTAGGCGATCGAGCGCTTCAGATCGGCGATTTGCAGGCGAACGGGACCGAGTCGCAGCGTGCCGGGAAGGCGGTACGCCGGGGGCGCAATCGTGAAGGACGACTCCCCGGATGCGGGAATCGTCATGTCACACGTCCGTATGTCTCGCCTGTCACTCCGGCGCGCCGAGCCGCGATCGTGCCATCGATGCTCATCGCGCCCGCCCCCGCGAGCACGAGCGCGAGAGACGCGACGCAGAGGACGATTTCATACTCCGCGCCGTTGGGCACGAAGAAGCCCCCGGCGATGCGGACGAACACGATTGCACCCAGCATGTTGATCGCGAGCCCGAGCGCGGCGAGCCTGGTGAGGAATCCGAGAATCAGTGCGAGCCCTCCGGCGAGCTCCAGCGTCGCGACCATCGGCGCGGTGATGCTCGGGGCCGGGACTCCCATCTGCCCGAATGCCGCTGTCGCGCCGGCCAGTCCAAACATGAAGAACTTCTGATAGCCGTGGGCGAGGAAAACCACGCCGACGATGATGCGAACCAGCGCGATTCCGATGCTCAGCTGGCGAGGAGTGCCTGGGCTAAGGAGCGACATGGTTGATTCCCCGAGTGAGGGTGAAGATCAAACGCGCGTCGCGGCCACGCGTTCCTGCAGGATCGCAGCCACCGTCGTATGAACCGTGAATTCTTCGCAAAACCACGCGGCGTTGACACCGTCCAGGAACCTACACACGTTGCAGTGAATTCACCTGAAAATGCTCACTACCTCGCTGAACGAGCTGATCGTCGGCATTCAACACCGACTCGCCGACCAACTGCCAGCGGCCGACCAGAACGGCTGGCTTTCCGGGCGGCCCATGAGCATCACGCCGCTCGATCAACAGACCATCGAGCTCGTCTTCCACGGCGTGCCTCAGGTGAGCGAGGCCGAGGTGCGGGCGGTACGCCGCGTGCTCGAGATGCCGACCTTCTGCTCCGTTATGCCGGAAAGCGCTGGCACGCTTCGCGTGACGTTCCTCTGTCACGTGCCGTGACCGATCGGCGCTCGCGCCTCCCGGAGCGCAGTCTGGAGGGAACGCGCGCTTGCCAGATCGGGCGTCACGGAGCTATCTAAATATCGATCCTGCCGTAGCAGAGCGCACATACTCGCGCGCTCTGTCCCACCTGGTTCGCCGACCCGCAACTTCGCCGTTCATCCTGCTCCCTCACTCGATGAGTGAGACCTGATCAGCGTTCGCGGCACGTTTGAGAGCTTCGGGGTATGATTGGCTCGAGGACGTCCGTGCCCTGAACCGTCCCACGCTCGTCATCTCGGAAAGCCAGACCCGCTTCCGGTCACCATCGGCCGGGAGCTTGTGACAAACCTGCCGAGGGCTTCGCTGGCGCTCGTACCCGGCGCCGGTCACCTGCCCTCTCTGGAGACACCAGACCACTTCTTCGCACTGGTCGAGATGTTCCTCGCCGGCCTCTAACGGCCACCTATCCCGCCTTTTGGTATCCCGCCATGAAGCGCTTCGAGCTGGTTCTGCTATCCATCGTCATAGGAATGATTGGCTTCGTGGCCACACAGGCGATCTCGGCCTCACGTGTCACGGCGACGACCGACAGCGCGGAGCTCGAGCTCACGATGGTCGAGCGGCCCGCGAAGCTCGCCCGGCCGTCGCGGAAGGCGGGACTGGCCGCCGCCGTCGCGGGAGAGGTGACGTCGCCAGAGTCACGCGACAACGAAGACATCTGGCGCCGGATTCGCCAGGGAAGCGCCGGCACGTACATCAATGAGATACTCGTTGAGCGGGACTCATCGCTCGCCAGGTGGCCCGAGCGCCGGGTGAACCCGCTGCGCGTGTGGGTCGGCAACGGCGAAGGCCTGCGGGATTGGGACTCGACGCACGTGCGACGCGTGCGTGATGCCTTCGAGGAGTGGTCGGCGGTCGGGGTCCCCGTGCGCTTCACCTTCGTGACCGACTCGGCCGACGCGGACATCCACGTGACGTGGACGGAGCAGTTCAGCGACGCGATCAGCGGGAAGACCCTGTGGGCGCGCGACCGGCACTGGTGGATCGTCAACGGGACGATCACGATCGCCCTGCACCACAACCGCGGCGAGGTGCTCGACGGCAGCGCGGTCAAGGCGATCGCACTTCACGAGGTCGGTCACCTGCTCGGACTCGATCACACGGTGGACACGACGAACATCATGACGCCAAAGGTCCGGGTTCGTGCGCTGTCGGAAGCCGATCGCGCGACGCTGCGGCTGCTCTATTCGCTCCCGCCAGGGTCGCTGAAGTCCTGAGAACGAAACGAGGAACCATGAACGAGGAGTGAGGACTTCGATTTCCTCACTCCTCTTTTTTTTCTCCTCGTTCGGTTCTTGCACCTTCCCGGCGGTCATGGACGAGCATCATGACGTCGCCATTGTCGGTGGCGGCCCGGCCGGGCTCACCGCGGCGCTGTTCCTCGCGCGCTACCTCCACACGGTCGTGCTCATCGACTCCCGTGATCCGCGAAACTGGGAAGCGCGCGGCATTCACGGGTATCTGGGTCTCCATGGGATCACCCCGCCCGAGCTTCGTGAGCGTGGCCGCCAGGAGGCCGCGCGGTACGGCGCGGAGCTGGTCGACGGATGCGTCAGCACGGTACAGCGAGAAGAGGAGGGTCGTTTCGTCACCTCACTCGAGAACGGTCGAACGTTCACGTCGCAGCGCCTGATGCTGGCGATCGGCATCAAGGACGTGTGGCCGGCCATCGCCGGCCTGGACCAATGCTACGGGCAGACGGTGCATCACTGCCCCGACTGTGACGGCTACGAGGCGCGGGACAAGCGCACGGTCGTGATCGCATCGGGAAGGAGCGCCGTCGGCATGGCGCTCTCCCTCACGACGTGGACACGCGACATCGTGATCTGCACGAACGGGAAGCCCGCCGGCATCGAGCCTCGCGAGCGCACGAAGCTCGACACGCTCAGGATCCCGGTTCTCGAACAGCCGGTGCGTCACATCGAAGCGGACGGCTCGGAGGTGCGTGCGCTCGCGCTCGCCGATGGCACGCACCTGGAGTGCGAGCGCATCTTCTTCTCCATTGGCCATTACCCGGCCGACGATCTCGGGGTGCAGCTGGGGTGCAAGCGGGATGACGAGGGCCTCATCGTCGTCAACGACAAGTGCCACACGTCGGTGCGAAACGTGTTCGCCGCCGGAGACATAACGCCCGGTCCACACCTCGCGATCGCGGCGGCCGGCGCGGGCGCGATCGCGGCGCTGGCGATCCATGCGTCGCTGGTGCCGCCCGGGCGAAGGCTGGGAGCGAAAAGAAAAGGGCGGTGAGTGCGCCGGCTTCGCCTCACCGCCCTTCGGAATCTTCGATTCTCGGCCTACCACTTCAACACGACGACCTTCCGCTCACCTTTTCGGAGCAGCTCGAGACGCACCTCCGAGTCGTCCGCTCGACCGACGGCGCGAATGAGGCTCGGAACCGAACGCAGCTCCTGCCCGTCCACGCTGAGCAGAATGTCTCCTTTCAGAACGCCGGCGAGCGCGGCGGGTGTGCGCGGTCCGACCTCGACGACCAACAGCCCATGATCGGTTCCGTAGGGCTCGCCGAGCGTTCTGTCGAGGGCGATCATCTCGGCGCCCACCGTATATCGCACGCGGTCGGGACCTGGCCAACCAGGGGCGAGTGCCGGAGTCGGTGGCTCGGGAACGCGTGGGAGGGGCCCGAACACCCCCGCCTCAGGGGCCTCCACGATGACGTCCCCGGGACGAATCTGGACGCTGACCGATGGCCGAGGCGTCCTGAGCGCGACTGCCCTCGGACGCTCCTCGACCTGAACGTCAACGGAACGCGACCGATTGTCGCGCGTGAGCCGAACGGCGACGGTCTTTCCGGGGCGCAACACCGCGTTCAGTGGAATCCGCCCCGCCTTCAGATCTTTCCCGTCGAACGCCAGGATCATGTCGCCGCTCTGAATTCCGGCGCGCTCTGCCGGAGATTCGCGCTCGACCGCCTCGACGTGCGGATACTCGTAGAAGGTCCAGAGCGCTTCGCCGGTCTTGGGCTTTTCGATGTGGACCTTCGCCGACCACAGCACGCCGATGTAGCCGTCGATCTCGTTGGTCGTCCAGTGCGAGCCACGCGGGGCGGCGACCATCGTGCGTTTCCTGTTGAGCGATGCCAGGTGCGCGGCCTGCCGCACATGCACGCTCGACAGCTGCTCGATCGTGCGTCGCAGCCGCTCGTTGAGACGCCGCATCGTTGCCGTGTCCAGCGCAGACTCCGTCGAGGTGAGCTGCCGCTGGATGCCGTCGATCTCGCGACTGACCCGCTGGATTTCCTGCTGATAGCGGCGAAGCACTCGCTCGCGCTCCTCCGCCTCGCAGGAGCTACAGGTGCTCTGCTGCGCGAGCGCGATGGTGGGGGCGAACATCGACCCGGTCACCACCGCGATCGCGATCAGCCAGACCGTATTCCGTGTCATCACTTCGGGTTCCTCAGAAGCCCACGAGCTGGACGTTTTCCGGGAGCTTCTCTCCGAGCTGCCGGAGCGTCGCGTCCCGCGCGCCAACCGCGTTCAGGTAGTATCGGTTCATGACAGGATCCTGCGGCGCCTCTCGCACCGCGTCCAGCGTCACGTCGGCTATCGCGTCGAACGCCGCGAGACGTGCGCGATAGATCGCCGGATCGTCCGCAACCCGCGTCACGCTGTCCTGCCCCGACAGGAAAATCATCGCCATTCGGTACTCGCGCTCGGCGCGCTGCAGGACGGAGATCGCCTCGGCGGTGGAGCGGAAGGTCAGGATCGTGTCGGCGCTGGAGACGAGCTGCGCGCTGGACTGTGAGACAGCTGGTTCGGAGCTCGCGGTCGTGTTTCCGACGAGCACCGGCAGCGACATCCGTCCAATCGCCATTCCGCCCGCAAGAATCACGACCGCGGCGGCGGCCTGCAGCCACCACGGCGACCGCGCCGCTGTCGAACGCGCCATGCGGTCGTCGCGAATCAGTCCTTCCTCGCGCGCCGCGGCGGCGATGGTCTCCCAATTCACGGCGGGAGTGGACAGTCGATCCCGCTCCTGCCATGCGAGCATGAGCAGGCGACGGTGTGCGGCAATCTCGCGCGCGCACGTCAGACAGGACGACAGGTGTGCAGCCTCGGCCGCCGTCGGCTCGCCATCGGCGAGCGCGGCCAGGCGTTCAGGATGCGGGTGCGACATGGGCTCTACTCGCTGCCGGCAGGTGATCGACCAGGTGCGCGAGCAGCCGGCGGAGCTTCGCGCGTGCCTTGAACAGTTGGGACTTCGATGCGCCGGGCGTGATTCCGAGCTCGCGCGCGATGTCCTCGTGCGTATATCCCTCGACGTCGTGCAACAGAAACACCGTGCGCGCCCCGTCGGGAAGCTTGCGCGCCGCCTCCTCGATCGAGGCGGCGACGAATGCCCGGTCCGAATCCATCTCGACCGACACGCTGTCCTCCTCGATGTCCAGCTCCACCTTCGCCAAGCGTCGTACCTTCCGTAATGCGTTGAGTGTTCGATTGACGGCGATGCGATGCGCCCAGGTCGCGAACTGCGCATCGCCGCGGTACGTCTTCAGCGCGCGGAAGATCTGGATCCACACGTCCTGCGCGATGTCCGCGGCGAGGTCCGGATCACCGGCGAGGCGCTTCACGACGGCATCGATGCGCGGCGCATACTGCGACCATAACTGTCGCAGTGCCCGCTCGTCGCCATCGATGGCGCGCCTGATCAGCAGTTGATCCGATTCCATGCCGTCTTCTCTGCGGGATGAGTCACGGGTGGCTGGTACGAGGGTTGCTTTTTCTCGACGCGAAGATGTTTGCGGGGCTGTGACGGGGAGGAACGAGGCGCCATTCTGTTGCATGTTGCGGGGTGACCGCAACATAGGTCGCTCGTCTCTCGAATGAGCCGCACACCGGTACCCCAGTGTAGCGGCTTCCCTTCGGTCGTCCGGTTCGCCCACGGATCGCCTGCCACCGGAACATTTGGATGTGGCCCGCTGTATCTCCCGTAAGATCAAGCGGATAGGGTGCTGCCCGTCAGGGCCGGCAAGCCTCCGCTCGAGTCTCGTATCCTACGGAGCAAAGACGTGCTGGTTTCCCTCATTGCGGCGATCGCGATCAGTGTTGGCGACGGCGGGCTTCCCGGGAAGAAGCCCGCTGCCGTAGGCATGTCCGCCAAGCGCCTCACGGCGATCGATCGCGTCGTCAGCCGCGGGATTCGCGCGGGTGGGTTTCCAGGCGCGTCGGTGATCGTGGGTCGGCGCGGCGCCGCCGTGTTCTCCAAGGGGTACGGTCGTCTGAGCTGGTCGAAGGACGCCTCTCGCGTCGATCCCGACGTCACGATCTACGATCTCGCGTCGCTGACGAAAGTGGTCGGGACGACGACCGCGATCATGTTGCTCTACGACGAGGGACGCATCTCGCTCGACGCACGCGTCGTCGAGTATCTACCGGCGTTCACCGGTGGCTGGAAGGACTCGATCACCGTTCGTCAGCTGCTCACGCACCGGTCAGGGCTCCCGGCGAGCCGCGATCTGTGGAAGCTCGCGACGAATCCGCAGGAAGCCCGGCTGGGTGTCATCGACGCGGTGCTACAGTGCCGTCCTGGCGTCTGCTTCGAGTACTCCGACCTCGGCATGGTGTTGCTCGGCATGGTCGTCGAGAACATCACCGGCGTCGGGCTGGACCGGTTTCTCCACGAGCGTGTCTTCGAGCCGCTCGGGATGACCTCGAC
>DASRHU010000173.1:0-4548 GCA_035650335.1 Gemmatimonadaceae bacterium
GGAGAGCATGAGATACCAGGCACGGCCAAGGGATATGTCGGTGTCGAGCTCGATCCACGTCACGGTGAGCCGCTCGGCGATCGCGGCGCTGGCCGTGCCGGGCGCCGGGGTGTCGCGGCGCATGCCGCCGGTGAGCTGGACGTGCAGGTTCAGCAGGGGACTCCCGGATAGCGCGAGCGTTTGTAGCCATCCCGATGCCGCCGGCGTCCGGAAGGCCGACGCGCGCGCGCGAACACCCACGGGAATCCCGCGAACCGAGGGGACTCCCGCGCTCACCGTGTAGACATCCGATGCGTTCCGCCTCGTCTCCCCCGTCGCCGCGGTGTCCACCGCTCCCCCAGTCGAGCGACGGACGTCGATGCCGGCCGTCGCGCCGCCCTTGAGATACGCCTGCGCTCCGCCCCAGACACCGGTGCGGAAGGTGTCGTCGAAGGCAATGTCGGGCGAGACGTAGTTGCGATAGAGTCGCACGTTGCGACGAGTGTCGTACCCGCCGCGCAGCGAGATCTGCTCGGTCGCGCGCACGTTCAGCGAGACGAAGGTGCTCGTCGGACTCAGCGTCGACTCCCCGGTCTCCACCTTCCACGCGCGATTGTAGTCCACTTCCTGCGAGGCGTAGAGCGAGATCTTCGGCCCATACCACGACGCGGACAGGAAGGTGAACTCGCGATCGACCTGCGGCCCGTCGTACGAGCTGACGCCGCCGAGCGTAACCGCCAGGCTGGTCCGCTCGCGGGGCGTCCCGCGGATCGACAGGTACGCGCCCCATTCCCGCTCGCGCGTCGAGTGTCCCATGTCTCCCGCATCCGGCTGCGTGCCCGCGAAGGCCCCGACGCCAAAGCGTTGGCGCTCCACGCCCAGCAACGCGCCATCGAACAGCGAGACCGGCGCGAGGTCCGTCGAATATTGGCGACCAAGACGCAGCCGGGCACCGTTCGGCGCGTTGAAGCCGACCCACGACTGGTAGACGAGCATCGACGTGCGACTCGGCGCAATGATGCCGTCGATCGAGACGGACCTCGTGCGACGCGCACGCGCATCGACAGCCACCTCGATCGATTGGACGCCCGGCATCGTCCCGTCCATCCGGACATCGAAGGCGGGCTGCGCCAGTTGAGCCTGGCCACTGTCACGCTCCCAGGTGGCGAGGTATCGCACTCCGATTCGGCCCCGCAACGAGTGTGCACGCGACAGCGTGCTCTGCCTTCGCACCGACCGGGTAGGCTGCACCGCGGGCTGCGTGTCACGTTGGGCTATCGTCGTCGGCTGGCGCGTGTATCGAACCGAATCGCCGACGGCCAGGTTCTCCAACCCAGAAACCGCGTCGCACTGCGCACGGCTCGGCGAGACGAAGCGCACCCGCAGCTGCGCGATGACGCGCCCGCCCCGCGGGACATCGAGGAGTGCCCCCTCGGTGACTCCATCGCGCTCGCCGGCGCTGATGTACACCGAGCTGCCCGAGATGTACGTCACGCGCGCGTATGCCGTCTCGATCCGCTGAGCTCCGGCGGGCGTGACGACCGCGGCGCAGAGGGCAGCCAGCGTGGCGGCGAGCATCGTCGCGCGCATCATGGCGCCCTCCCATTCCGGTGACACGAGTAGCACAGCTGACTGTCGTAGGCGTACCCCGACTCGCCTTCGTGATGACCATCAGTCTCGGTTCGTTCATGACAGGTCAGGCAGGTAAACACCGAGTAGTTCGTCGGGCTGGTGTGACAGGTCGCGCACGATGACCAGCGGCCTCGGTGCGCACCCGAGTAGATCGGGAAGAACAGCGCATCGTGGTCGAACGACGCACCCTGCCACCCGTTCGTGTTGTGGCAGCTCGCGCAGTTCGTCGGGAAGCCGGCCGACGTGTGACCGGGATTGGTGGTGTTCTGATAGTCGGTGAGGTGACACGACTCGCACACCGTCGACTTTCCGACGTACACGCCGTCGGCGTGACAGGCGCTGCACGCGACTCCTCGATGCCCACCGGTGAGCGGGAAGCTCGTTCCGGAGTGATCGAACGCCGCGCGGTTCCAGTACGTCGGCGTGTGACAGCTGCCGCAGTCGTTCGAGAATCCGGCGGCGACGTGATCGGGCTCCTTGGTCGCCAGCTGCTGTTGCTGGTGACAGCCAACGCAATCAGTCGGTCGCCCGGTGAAGCGCCGTTGCCCTTGTGCCGCGGGAATGTGGCAGCTCTCGCAGTCGGCCATGCGATGAGCACCCGCCAGCGGGAACCGCGTCACCTGGTGTGATCGGAGCATCGCCGACCGATCGATGAACGACGAGGTGTTGTGGCACCGCGAGCAATCAGCGCCCAGCTCGGCGAGGTGCGGATCCTCGTGGCAGGAGGCACAGCTCCCGCTCGTTCCGCTGAAGTCGAGCTTCACGTGACAGGAGCGACAGGTCGTCGACCCGTGCGCCCCCTGGAGCGGGAATGACGCCGGATGCTTGAAGGCGCTGGTGACCTTCGCCGGCGTCCACGAGCTGCTGGCGTGGCACGTCGAGCAATCCTGGAACAGCGGGCCGTGGGGGTTCGTCGTCGTTTGCTGCGCATGTACGCGCGACAGTGGCATCGCCGCTCCGAGGACGGAGATGAAGACGGCTGCCGTGATGGACCAGAGCCTGTTCATCGTTTGCCTCCCGAGTGGCATTGCTCGCAGCGAACCACCGTGCCGCGATACTGCACTTGTCCCGTCCCCTTGGCGCGCCCGTGACATGACGTGCACGGGACCCTCGTGTGCGCGGGCGAGAGCGGGAACTTGCTGTCCCGGTCGTGGTCGAATCGTTCAGCAGGTGTGAAGACGTCGAGCGAATGACATGACTCGCACGCGCCGCGGTCCCTGCGCGAGGCGAACTGCTGTCCGTGCGGCGACTGATGACACGACGTGCACGATGTCGCCGCCTCGAAGGTGAGTGGCGCCAGGCCGCGTCTCCGCGCCGCCTCGTGGAGGAGCGTCACCTGACGCCGAGGATCGCGACGCTGAAGCTCGCGGTGACATTCGGCGCACGGCACCGTCCGGTGCGCCCCCTCGAGCTTGAACTCGTACGCCTCGTGGCTGGCGACGGTCAGCGTGGACGGCGTGAAGCCGTTCACGGTATGGCACGACTCGCACGTGTCATCGGACACGCTCCCACCGCTCCCGCTGCGTCGCTGTTTCGCCGGCGGCGCGACGTGCGGGTCGAGGTGACAGCTCGTGCAGCTCTCGAACGACGGGTGCAGATCCGCGATGACTCGCGCTCCACGCGCGGTTTGCCCGGCGGCCGTCGGCTGTGCGCGATGGCAATCGCCGCAGCGCGCGGTTCGATGTCGCCCGAGCAGCGGGTACTTCGTTAACTGGTGCTGCGCGACCGTGAACGTGGACGGCGAGAACCCGTTCACGTCGTGACATCCAGCGCAATCGACGGCCCGGCCGGCGAGGGTCGCCTGCCCGCGATGTGGATCGGAGTGACAGGTCGCGCACGTCGAGAACGACGGTCGGTTGATTCTCGCCGGATAGCCGGCGTGACACTCCGCGCACGCCACGGTTCTGTGCTCTCCGCTGAGCGGGAATCGCGTGCGGTCATGGTCGAACGCGCCGCGCTTCAGCTTGCGGAAGCCGGTGGTCACGTGGCACGACGAGCACCGTGCCATGGTCGGAGCTTTGTGCGGGTCGGCATGGCAGCTCGAGCACTCCTTCGCCGGAACAGGCTTGAACACCGGGATGAGCTTCCCTTCCGGGTCGCGGCGCGGGTTGAGGCGCGGCGCGAGATGGCACGCGTCGCATTCCACGTCCCGGTGCTCGCCGGTGAGCGGGTACTTCGTCCTCTTGTGATCGAAGTTCGGCGCCGGTTTCCAGCCGGCGATGTCGTGACAGCTCGTGCACCTGGCGCCTAACGTCGGACGGTGCGGATCGTCGTGACAGCTCGCGCACCGCGTGTCGAGTCCCGCCCAGCGCGGACCGCCGGTGCGCGGGGACAGCTCGGCGATTGCGCCCGCGTGGAAGCTCGACTTGTGGCACCCCTCGCACTTCACGTCCTCGTGCTTCCCCTCGAGCAGCCATCCCGCTTCGCTGTGATCGAAGCCGGCCTGCGATCCCTGCGGCCACTTGATGAGATCGAATTCCCGGCCGGCGTGGTCGGGGTGGCAGCTGGCGCACGTACCGGTTGCCGCGTTTCCGCGAGAGTGATAGCCGCGCTCCTGCTGCTTCAGGGTGGCGATCTCCCGGTGACACGCCAGGCACTTCTGCGTCGTCGGCTCCTTCCGCCCACCGTGACACTTGGCGCAGCCTAACGGCACGTCGAGCGAGGCGTGCGGGCGCGCGAGCGGGCCCGGCGACAGCTGGGCGGCGACGCCGCGCGGAAGGGTCATCGCCACGATGACCCCCAACGCGCCGAAGAGGAGGCGAAGACCGGGAGACCGATGTGCATCACGCACCGAGCGCCTCCGCCGCGGGAAGGCCGAGCTCCTTCTCCACCATCCTGATGCCGATCTTGTCGAGGAGCCCCTGCGGCGGATTGCCGCCAATGCGCACGACGACGTCGTCCACGGGGAGAATGCGCGCCTGTCCACCGACGTCGAGT
>DASRHU010000174.1:0-11572 GCA_035650335.1 Gemmatimonadaceae bacterium
AGCGGCTTGGTGGGCACCACGGCGATCTTGCCGGGCCGCTCGCGTGCGTGATACTCGAGCGCGTCCTCTCTAGCGATAGACATCAGGCGAGTTGGGGCGTCGGACGGACAGAGGAACGAGGATCGAGGGCGAGGAAGTCGATTGGATGAGCTAACCTCGCGAGAAAACTGAACTTAGACGCGCCGGGGAGCGAGGTCAATCGCGGAGCGTTGCTCGTCGGCTGGCATCAAGAACCCAGGGGTGCATCACGGATGACACGGATGGGACTGTAACGGCCTGATCGCTCCTGGCGCCGATCACTCTCCACGCGCAGGCAAAAAGCAGCTCTTTGTTGTCGCGCCGGGAGAGTTCAATGCCGCAGGAGCGAATTCGGATTCTTCCGTTCAATCCGTGTCATCCGTGATGAACCCCTCGGTTCTTGATGCCCGATCGAGCGAACCCCGAGCGCGCTGACCACCGATGTACGACTTCATCGTCGTAGGCGCCGGCTCCGCCGGGTGCGTGCTCGCTGCACGGCTCACGGAGGATCCGTACACACGCGTCCTTCTGATCGAAGCGGGCGGGCCGGGGACGAGCCTCGCCGTGCGCATTCCGGCTGCCTTCTCGAAGCTGTTCAAGACGTCGTGCGACTGGGACTACTCCACGGTGCCGCAGCCGGAGCTTGGCGGCCGCTCGCTCTATTGGCCGCGCGGAAAGATGCTCGGCGGCACCTCGTCGATGAACGCGCAGATGCACGTGCGCGGGAATCGCCTGGACTACGACGAATGGGCCGCCCTCGGCAATCGCGGGTGGAGCTACGACGACGTCCTCCCGTATTTCCGAAGGGCCGAGCATAACGAGCGCGGACCGTCGCCCTTTCGGGGAACGGGCGGGCCGCTTCACATCTCCGATCTGCGCGATCCGCACCCCGCGACCGCGGCCTTCCTCGAGGCGGCTGTCGAATGCGGTTTGCCGCGCTCCGAGGACGTCAATGGCGCCGAGCAGGATGGCGTCGACTTCACGCAGGTGACGCAGCGGCGCGGTGAGCGCGCGAGCACCGCGTCCTCCTACCTCCGCGCCGCGAAATGGCGGCGCAATCTCACCATCGTCACGCGCGCGCTGGTCACGCGCGTCCTTTTCGAGGGAAGCCGCGCCGTCGGCGTCGAGTATCGCGGCGCGGCGGGATTGACAATCGTCCGAGCGGCGCGAGAGGTGATCGTCGCCGGCGGAGCGATCAACTCCCCCCAGCTGTTGATGCTGTCTGGCGTGGGGCCCGCCGGCCATCTGCGTGAGCACGGGATTCCCGTCGTCCATGACCTTCCCGGCGTCGGGGAGAATCTCCAGGACCATCTCGTCAGCGGGGTGATCGTCAAGGCGCGGGAGCCGACGACGCTGGCGGGCGCCGAGACCGTGATGAACCTCGCGCGATTCCTGTTGTTGCGCCGGGGAATGCTGACGTCCAACATCGCCGAGGCGTGCGGGTTCTTTCGCGTGCCAAAGGATGCTCCGGCGCCCAACCTGGAGCTGCTCTTCGCGCCGGGGCCATTCATCGATCACGGACTGACGAGAGCGACCGCGCACGCGATCAGCATTGGCGTCGTGCTGCTCTACCCGAAGAGCGTCGGCTCGATCACGCTGCGTTCACCGCGGCCAGAGGACCCGCCGGTGATCGATCCGAGATATCTCTCGGATTCCGACGGCGAGGATCTCCGCCTCTTCGTCGAGGGGATGAAGGTTGCGTGGCGCGTCGCGCGATCCCCGGCGCTTTCGAGATTCGCCGGTGATCCGATGATCCCTGACCGTGAGCCCGCCAGTGATGCGGACTTCGAGGCGCTCATCCGCCTGCGCGCAGAGACTCTCTATCACCCGGTCGGAACGTGCCGCATGGGAATCGATGAGATGGCGGTGGTTGATCCGGAGCTGCGCGTGTATGGCATCGACGGGCTGCGAGTCGTGGACGCTTCCGTGATGCCGCGCATCATCCGCGGCCACACGAACTCGCCCACGATCATGATCGCGGAGCGGGCGGCTGAGCTGCTGCACGGAGGAGGTCATCAAGGTCGTCAAGGTCGTCAAGGCGATCGAGGTGACTTCATCGCGCGATGAAGTTGCCTCGATCACCTCGACGACCTTGACGACCTTGACTCCCTCTCCAACCCGCACGCACTCGCCGCAACTCCGCCGCGTACTGCCCAGGCGGAATCCCAACGACTCGCTTGAATTGCCGAGTGAAGTGGCTTTGATCGGAGAAGCCCGCCTCGTGCGTTATCAATGAGAGTGGAAAGCCGCGGGCGATCAGCTCCTGCGCGCGGCGCACTCGCACGAGCGCGAGATACGCGTACGGCGGCACCCCGATCGCCGCCCGGAAGACACGGCTGAGATAGAACGGACTCACGCCCGTCAGCGTCGAGAGCTCCGCCAACGTCACCACCCGCGCGTGATTCTCCTCGAGGTACGCGCGTACGCTGCGGACAATCGAGTGCGTCGGGCGCGGCCTGATGACCTCCGTCATCTCCCCATGTCGCAGGGCCACCTCGCTCAGCGCCTCGATGAGCGCGCACTCGGCCGCGAACGAGCCGGGTGAGGTTTCCAGCAGCTGGTGTGCGTGCGCCAGCTCTCGTCCTAACGCGAGATCACGGATGACCGGTCGCGGGAACTGCAGCAGCCGACCGAACCCCGGCTCGAGTCTCAGCCCTCCGTTCGCCCGCGCGAGGCGGAGGAGCGCGTCACCCACATAAAAGACGCGATAGCGATACCCGCGCGCATCCACCGGCACGCCGGTGTGAACGGTTCCCGGATTGAGGGCGACGATGTCGCCCGCGCATGCGATGATCGTGTCTTCACCGACACGAGTGCGCACGGCGCCCGACTCGATCACTCCAATCGCGAAGTCGTCGTGCGCGTGGGCGGCGAACCGGTGCGTGTAGTATGTCGCACGCAGAAGGTCCACGTGCATTTCCGCGTTGAACAGCGGCACGCGCGCGAAGGCGGCTTGCTCGGCCTGCATGGACGACGCCTGCGTCATCGGCATGTGCCAACGATCGCCTCACGTGCGCCGTCACACTATCGCAATGGGCCGAACCGTGAATTCACAAGTGTCAGACGTGTGAGGAGTTGGCGCGTTGGCTCACGCAGGATCATGCAAGCGTCGAAGCTCGGGAGATCGTTACTGTCACGCCGTCCCGTGGTCTGCCTTCAACCGCTTCGAGGTGATCGCGATGTCGACGGTATCGTATCCCGTGGCAACCGTGCGGCGCGCCATCCTGTCGCGCACGCTCATCGCCGGCCTGGTCGTGGGAGCGCTCGACATCGCCTTCGCGTTCGCGTTGTACGTGGGCATCTATGAGGTGACGACGCCGGCGCGCGTGCTCCAGTCCATTGCCGCCGGTCTGCTGGGCCCTGCCGACGCACGCGCCGGAGGAACGCCAACGGCGCTGCTCGGATTCTTCCTGCATTTCGTGATCGCCTTCGGATGGGCATTCGCCTACACGTTCGTCTATCGCGGGTCCGAGCGCCTGCGTCGTTTTGTTGAGACGTCTGGCCGCGCCGCGATCGCCGGCTTCATCGCCGGGATGATCGTGTGGCTCCTGATGAACCGCGTCGTCGTGCCGTTGAGCGCCACCACGACGTTGCCCCTCACGTCGAAGTTCTGGCTCATGCAGCTCATTGGGCACGGGTTTTTTGTGGGGCTGCCGTTGGGGCTGATAATCCGAGAATAAGGGTGTCGAGGGATCAAGGGTGTCGAGGGTGTCGAGGTAAGGTAGTCAAGGTGACGAAGTTCACCTCGACACCCTTGATCCCTTCACATCCTTGACACCCTTTGCCTGTCAGGTCCGCGGGCGAAGCAACTTCGCCGCATGCAGGCGACTCACCTTGAGCTTCGCGCCGGTTCGCAGAATCGCGATGTAGTCGCCGCCGAACCAGGGCTGCATCTCGCTGATACGGTCGATGTTGACGATCGTCGACCGATGGATGCGCGCGAAGCGACGAGGGTCGAGCTCGTTGAGCACATCGCGGAGCGTGCCACGAACGCGGTGATGCACGGCGCCGACGTGGAGGATCATGTAGTTGCCATCGGCGCCAATCCAGTCGACGTCTTCCACCGGGACGAAGCGCGCACGACCGTTGCCCCGGACCGTGAAGCGGCGGATGTACGACGCCGGACCTGGACGAGCGGGCGAGTCGCCGTCTGCAGCGCGTGCGGCGGCGTCACTCGCATCGACGTCGACGCGGCGCTGCCACTCACCAACCACCGCGGCCAGGCGCCGTCCGAGCTGACCGAGCTGGCGGTCATGCACCGCCGCACGAGCGCGGTCGAGGGCGGCGAGGAACCGCTCGTCGCCGAACGGCTTCAGCACGTAGTCGAGCGCGTGCACCTCGAACGCGCGGATCGCGTGGGCATCGTACGCCGTCACGAAGACGACGTTGGGCATCATGTCGGCGCCGATCTCATCGATCACGCCGAAGCCATCCAGCCCCGGCATCTGGACATCGAGGAACACGATGTCGGGCTTCGACTCGCGGATGGCCTTCACCGCCTCGACGCCATCGCCGCATTCGGCAACGACGGTGACATCGGCGGCCGTGTCGAGCACAAGCCGCATCGACGAGCGCGCGAGCGGCTCGTCATCGACGATGAGGACCCGTAACGTGTCGGTCATGGTGTACTCGTCAGGCAACGACGGCTGCATCGCGACGCGACTCCTCCAGGTGATAGGGTAAGAGCACGCGGGCGCGCGCGCCGCCGCCCGCGGCATCGGTCAGCTCCAGCGACGTGGCCTCCGGTCCATACAGCTCCTCGAGGCGCGCGCGGATGTTCGACAGCCCCACACCGTCCCGAAGCGGACGGCCGCTCTGGACGCCCAGTCCTTGTCCCGAATCCTGCACGATGAGCTCGAGGTGCAGGCCCGCACGACGCGCGGTAATCGTCAGGCATGCGTTGCCGGGACGACGCGACAGCCCGTGCTTCAGCGCGTTCTCGACGAGCGGCTGGAGCAGCAGCGGCGGCAGCAGGGCGCCCTCGACCTCCGGCGCAACATCCCACACGACGCGCAGGCGATCGCGGAACCGAACCAGCTCGATGTCGACGAAGCGGCGCAGGAGATCGAGCTCCTGAGAGAGCGGAACCTCCGTCGGCATCTCGCGGTTGAACGTGACGCGCAGCAGCTCGCCGAGCCGGTCGAGCGTGCCAATGGCGGCATCGTGCTCCCGCTGGCGAACGAGCCCCGCCACCGCGTTCAGCGAGTTGAACAGGAAGTGCGGATTCAGCTCCATGCGCAGCGCGTGCAACCGCGCCTCGGCGAGATTCAATCGGAGCTTCGCCGCACGGGCGTCAGCCTGCGCGGCCGCGAGCGCGGTCCGGCGGAAGTGCGCGAAATACTCGAACGCGTAATACACGCCCACCGTCGCCGCGTACGTCATGATGTCGGTGAACAGATAGAGCGACAGGAATCGGCGGACACGGTCGGCGAGCGTCGGCAGGAGGGCGTCGGTCGCGTTCGTGTAGTGAAAGTAGATCCCGTAGACGATGCCGTGTGCCAGCGAAATGAGGACCCCGAGCGCGACATGCACGACGGCGCTCCGGCGCCACCGCGAGTCATCGAACCGGAAGTTCTGCGCGAGCCAGAGCACCGCCGGCATGAACAGGATCCACAACGCCCACCACGACACGGCGTTGACCGCCACCGTCGTCCACGGTCGCGGGCTTGGCCCAAGACGGCCGATCAGATACATCGACGTCGTCTCGAGAATACCGACGAGCACGGCACCCGCCGCGGCGACCATCGTCGCGCGGCGCAGGCTGACCGGCACGGCCGCCGGCGTCTCTACGGTATCAGATGAAGCGGGTGCTTGCTCGGCCATGCCCCAATGCCGCATCGGGGAGGGCTTGAGCGCAAGAGGGGTGGGACGAGCGGTGCATAGGAGGGACGAGGCGGTCGAGGCTGTCGAGGAGGTCGAGGGGCAAGGTCGTCAAGGTCGTCAAGGTCGTCGAGGTGATCCAGGTGGCCTTCGATCGCGCGATGACTCACCTCGATCACCTGGACGACCTCGACAACCTTGACCACCTCCGAGCCTCGGCGCCCTTAACATCCCCTCGACAGCCTCAAAAGGCGGGCCCCAGACTGACGCTCAGCCTCGGCCATTCGTCGAACCGGCGGCCGCTGGCCGTCAGCTCGACCGCCCCGATTGGCGTCGCCATCCCTAACGACGCACCCCAGCCGGCGATGTAGTCGGCGGTGCGCAGCCGCCACCGGTCGAGGGCGTTGCCGACGTTGACGCCGACGGTTGCGTACACGTCGCTCAGGATCCGTTGCTGCGCCGACAGGCGGAGCACCTGGACCGCACGCCCCGTACGCTCATTCGGCTTGAGTCCCCAGAAAATGGGTTGCGTCTCGGGAAATGCCGGCGCCGGGAGCGTGCCGCCGAGGAAGAACACGCGATGAACGGGGAGATCGCCGCCATGGATCGCGCCGGCGACAGCGCGCGCACGAAGTACCATCGACCGCGTGAGCGGAAGGATCTGCTCGATGTCCAGCGTGTGCTGGGTGAACGCCGTGCTTCCGGTGAGCCGGCGATATCCGACATCGCTTCGCAGACGGGCCGAGATCCCGCGCGTGGGGAAGACGCTTCGGTCGAACGTGTCTCGCCAGATTTGCGCCCCGCCGATGTAGTACGCTCCCTTCTGCGCGGTGTCGGAGTCGGCGATGCGGAAATCAGCGTCGATGTACTCCACTCCCGTGCGAAGCCCGATGACGGTCGTTCGGCTCACGGTGCGCGCCACGCCGCCGACCAGGGTCGCCACACGAGTGTTCACGTCGGCGATGCGATTCTCGCCCTCGAAGATGTCGAGCAGCATGCGCGTATAGCGCGCTTCAACGCCGAGGCCGAAGTTCGACACCACCCCTCGGCCGGTGAGATAGCTCAGTCCGAACTGCGTCGGCTCGCCGAGGCGAACGTCGGCGTCGAGCGTCGAGCCGTATTGCAGCCAGTTGAACAACGTTCCCGTGAACAGGAGCGCCGCCTTCCGATGGTCGTCGAACCGGAAGCCAAGCCCGATCTGATCCTGCGGCTGCGGCTCGACCTCGATGACGGCGAGCGTGTCGGTCTCGGTGACGTCAATGCGATACGTCGCGCGCGAGAATAGGTGCGTCGCGCTGAGACGCGAGAGCGCACGGTCGAACGACCGCGCCGACAGGCGAGCCGGAACGCGAAGCGCGACGGCGCGGGTGACGACGTTGCGTGCCGGTGTCGACTCGACCCCGCGCACCACGATGTCACTCACGTATACCGAATCGGGGAGGAAGTCGACGCTCGTCCGCTCGGCACGCGGTGCGCCCACGCCGGCCAAACGACGCAACGTGTCGGCCTGCAGCGTGGCCGCGGCCTTGCCACGCTCGACCCACTCGTCGACCGCCTCGAAGCTGAACGTCGAGAGTCCCTTCACATCCGGACGAATGACGACGTCGCACATCCGGCGCTGCGCCTCGTTATGTGCCTCCATCTGGAACGACACCGTCTGGATGACGATGTCGATCATGCTGCGAAGGTCGTCTCCCTTGAGCAGCGGGCCGGAGACGTCGCTGCAGATCAGGATGTCGGCGCCGAGCGCGCGGGCGTCCTGGGCCGGAAGGTTGCGCGCCACCGCGCCGTCCATGAGCAGGCGCCCGTCGATCCGGATCGGCTGAATGGCGCCGGTGATCGCCATGCTCGCGCGCATCGCGTGGGCGAGCACGCCGCCGGAAAGGACCACCGGCTCGCCCGTCTCGACGTCGGTGGCGACGGCGGCGAACGGAATGGGCAGCTTGGCGAAGTCACGGATGGTTTGCGCGCGCCATGTCATGCGCTCGAGGAGGCGCATGATCAGGTCGCCGCGAACGACCCCGCTCGGAAGCGTGACCCGTCCGCCCCGGACGGGAAAGGAGATGACGGTACGCGACCCGACGACGCGGCGATCGGGGACGAGCATTTGGCGATCGCGCCGGTCACCTAACAACGAGGCCCAGTCCTGACTGGCCGCAACCTGCCGGATGTCCTCCGGGCGATAGCCGATGCTGTAGAAGCCGCCGATCAGCGCGCCCATGCTCGTCCCGGTCACGACATCGATGGGGACGCCGATCTCTTCGAGGGTGGCGAGGACACCGATGTGCGCGAAGCCTTTTGCGCTGCCGCCGCTCAAGACGAGCCCGACGCGAGGGCGCGATAGCGTGGTATCCTGCGCGGAGGCCGGCGTCGTTAGGGAGACGACGAGGGCGAGTGAAACGGCGCCGAGGCGGGCGAGCGCTCGGAGGAGCGCTCCCCGGCTCAGGCGGCGCGAGCTTTCCGCGGTAGCCCCGCGCCCTCTGCGGCTGTCGTTGGTCCCGTCTATACCTGAACGAATGGCTCGAAGATCGCTTCGTGCTTGTGTCCCGGAATGCCGATGCCCGTGTCGCTGACACGGACCCCGGGGAGCCGCGATCCGTCGAGAAGTCGATCATCACGCGACTGCCTGGCGAAATGAACTTGATCGCGTTCGAGAGCAGGTTCAATAGGACCTGCTCCGCGGCTCGACCATTAGACGGTGGACCCTAGGGGCTACTCCGGAATAACGTCTTCATTTCCGCGCGTGTACGTGGGTGGAATATCACCGTCAGGTGATCCGTGTCGGGGATCTCGACGAGCCGCGCGCCGGGCCACCATGACGCGAGCCACCGTGAGGACTCGAGAAGGGGATCGCCGACGCCGACGATGACTGCGGCGGGGACGCGCCGGGTGCCAAGCGCGCCCGGGAGCGTCATCAACCTGTCCATCCCTCGCATCGTCGCGCCGATGGCCGCGGCGTCATTGGTCGCCATTGCTTCGGCGTCGAAGGTGCGGAGCACGGAATCGGGGTACGTCGGAAACAGCCACCTCAGCAGCCCCATCATGCCACGACCCTGCTCGACATCGGCCGCGAAGCCGCGTTCGTCGTTCGCGAAACTGGTGGTGTCCGGGGAGAAGGGGCCCGCGATGAGCGCGACGGAGCTCACGCGGTCGGGATAGATCGAAGCGACCTTCGCGGCGATCGCTGCGCCCATGGAGTGACCGGCGATGTGCGCGCGGCGGATGCCGAGCTGGTCCATCACTCGCACGACGTCGTGGGCCATCTCCACGCCGAGGCGGGCGGGATCGGAGAATCTGGTGCTTTTACCGTGGCCCCGAACATCGAATGCGATGACGCGGTGGTAGAGCGCCAGGGTGTCAGCGAGCAGTCTCCAGTCGTCGAGACTGCGTGCCATGCCGTGGAGCAGGACCACCGCATCCCCTCGGCCAATGTCGCGATATCGCAGCCGCGCGTCGGCCGCGGTGACGTACCGATCGGGCGCCGCGGCGAGCGACGTCGCCGTCGAGACCGCCGCGGTGGCTGCACTCGGCGTCTGCGGAACCGGGGGGATCGACGCGCAGGCGAGTGCGGCAATGACGACGAAAGCCGCGACGACAGGCCGCGGCGTGCGGAGATGGACGACCATGGTGTGTCGCCTCCCGGGCTGGACCAACTGGTTAGGCACTGCAGCGTGGGTGCGCGGCGTCGCGCACCCACACGAAAGTCGCTAGCGCCCTCCGAACATCTTGCCGAGCACGTTCGGCGCCATGCGTGCAATGTCGTCGGCGATGCCCGGACGATCTTCGGCGCCGCCGCCGAAGATCTGGCCGAGAATGCCTCCGAGGTTGGGCGCGCGCTCAGTGACCGCGTCGCGCTCCGCCTGAATCTGAGCGCCGATGTCGCTGGCCGTGGCTCCGGTCTCCCGCTTGCGGCGGCCCAGGTAGGCCATAACGAGTGGAGCGAGCATCATCAGCAGACGTCCCACCTGCTGATTGTTGAGTCCCGTCGCGCGGCCGATCCCTTCCTGCACCGGGGCTTTCTTCGGGCCGAGCACGTGCTCGAGGATGCCGGCGCCGTTGAGCGCGCGGGGCACGGCGACGTCGGCCGCGCCCGTCTTCGTGGCGCCAAACGCCGCGGTGATGTTGTCGAGAAGGCTGCCGTCATGGTCCTCCTCGAGCGCCTTGTTGAGCGACTGCGCGCCGTCCGGCGTTGCCGTCTCACGCGCCAGCCCGCCGACCAGCATCGGCAGCGCCATCGAGATCGCCCGCTTGGTGGTCGTCTCGTCCGCGCCGAGCTGCTGGCTCAGCTGCGTAAGGGTGTCTCCCTGGAGTTGGGAGGTGAGGTCGTTGATCAGAGTGCTCATCGGGTCTCCGCCGCAAATAGATACGTGCATCGTGGGCACGTCCAGTGCCCGGATCAATGCGGAGAAACCCTGATTTCCTGTGCGGTTTCCTCGACCGTCGCCGCGGAACACTCGAGATGGAGGCCGCTGGACTGGATCGTCACGCGAGTCCCATCAATGGTGACCACTGGCTTCTCCACCCCGGCGATTACCGCACGGCGCACGCCGTTGAAGAGCGGGTGGGGGCCGAATCCGTCGGTGACGGCATCGATGTCGATTCCGTTCTCATCGATCGCCGTCGCCTTGCAGACGTCGTTGCCGAGCGCAAGGAAGCGGGTGTGAAGGAGCCCGCCGTCCACCCGTTCGATGTTGAGGGGGTCGAACCCTTGAGGCCACAGGGGCTTGCCGGGCGCGGCCGTGATGAGCACTCGTCGGCCGGTGCGCGCGTCGAACGCCCTGCGGCGCGTCGTTCGGCGGCTGACGACGTCGGCCGCATCTCGGCGCGCCGCGTCCTCGATGCGCCTGACGTCGGTTGGAGGAAGCGCGCATCCGTCCATCGGGGATTCCACCGCGCCGACGAGAACGCCGGCGAGCACTTCGTCGAGCGTCTGACGGTCGTGTGCTTCGAGCGACTCTTTCCAGTTCGGGCGAATCCGGTCGAGAAGAAAGGCGATCGCGGGGCCGATGGTGTAGATGCGAAGGCGGACGTCGCCGGCGGGAAACTCGTCAGGTGGAACGTCGACCGTCGTCCGGCCTAACGCGAGCTGCTGAACGTAGGTGGCGAGCCCCTCGTTGAGCTCCGTGCCGCGCTCGTAGGCGACAAAGGCCGAATCCATCGCCCTGAACCGTTGGGCGCGGTAGTCTACGGCGAGCCGCGCATAACAGGCGGTGCGTGCGGGATCCGCGGCCAGCAGCGCACGACGCAATGCTTCGGTCTCGAGTCGTCGCGCGACGAGCAGATCGGCGTGCTCGATCGGGTAGAGGAGCAGGTCGCCCTCGTTGCCCTGCCACCGGGGATGGCGCGTCCGCTGGAAGACGTGGAAGCTTTCGTGAAGCGCGGTCGCGGCGAGCTCGGCGGATGACAGCTTGGCGCGGGCGCCATCGGCGAGAAGTGTCGCGGTAATTACGCCGCCAATGTCGGCGCTCGAGTTCGACGTGACCGCGGGGTGTCGTCCTTCGCGGACGTGCGCGCGCACCGATGAAATTGCCGAGGGCGCGAAATCCCGGGGAGGAGCAGGGTGACGGAAGAGCCAGGTGCGCTTTCCATCATATAAGGCGAGCGGGATGGCGAGCGGCTCGAAGCCCGGCCAGAAGCTGCGGCCGGCCGCGAGGCGTTCGACGTCGCGCGCAATGGCGAGCGCGTGCTCCTGCGCGGTGAGTGGCGCGGCGAGCAGGAGGCTCAGGAGCGCGAG
>DASRHU010000175.1:0-4656 GCA_035650335.1 Gemmatimonadaceae bacterium
GGGGAAGTTGCCGAAGGAGCCCCGTCCGCCTACGCCCGCGGAGCCGAAGGGCGAGCAAGGAGAGTGATGCCATGCAGACTCGAATCATTCGATTCCTCCCTGTCACCGTGGCGCTTGCGCTCACGGTCGGGCTGGCGACCGAGGGAGCAGCGCAGGACACGACGCGCTCGCGCACGCCAGTGACGTCGACGCGGCGCATCCCGGTACAAAAAGAAGCCCCGACGGTAACCGAGTCCCCTGGAGCCATTTCGGCAGATAGCGCCGCCCGGGCCGACTCGATCGCCGCCGCCGAGCGCGCGAGAGCCGACTCGATCGCGGCTGCCGAGCGGGCTCGTCAGGACTCCATCGCGGCAGCCGAGCGTGCGCGCCTGGCCGCCGAGCAGGCGCGTCGCGATTCGATCGCGGCCGCCGAGCGGGCGCGGGCCGACTCGATCGCGGCCGCCGAGCGGGCACGTGAGGAGCGCTTCCTCGCTGGCCGGTTTGGCGGGTGGTACTTCAACCTCGGTGCTGGCGCTAGCATCCCGATGGGTGACTTCGACGACTTTTACGGCACCGGCTTAAACGTCACCGGTTCCGCGGGATGGCACCCCACCCAGTCGGCATTCGGTATTCGCTTCGATGCGACCTACGATCGGCTGAACGGGGAGGTCCCTCCGGGCCTCTCGGCATCGCTCGAGGATGCATCGATCTTCGCGGGTCTCGGTGAAGTGACGCTTCGCATTCCTCGGGCGCTCGGCCTCAACCCGTACCTGGTTGCCGGTGGCGGTGTCTACCGCTTCTCGGACTACGGCGGGTCGAACGAGTCGTCGACAGAGTGGGGGTGGAACGCCGGCGGTGGTCTCCGCTTCGGCTGGGGATTCACGAGCCTCTTCGTTGAGTCGCGGTACATGAGCGTTGGTACGCCGGGCGATCGCGCGGAGTGGGTGCCGATCATTCTGGGTATCACGTTCCGGTAGTGAGTGCAGGGTACATCAGGGTGCTCAGGGCGCTTGATTGCGAATCCCTGAGCACCCTGAGTACACTGAGCATCCAGGCATCCTTCGAGCAGGCACTTTGAAGCTTCTCACCGCTCTCGCGGTCGTCGCACTTTCCTCGGTCGCCACCGCGTGCCGCGCGCAGGAGTATTCGGTCGCGACCGGTTCGGTCGCGCTCCTCCCTGCCGATGCACCGTTCGTGGAGACGACCGATCATCTCGTCACTCGCAAGGACAGCCTGCTGTCCACGCGGGCCCGTCGTGAGGCGGAGCGAGCGAGCACGATGCGAATCGTCGTTTCGGTCGGCGGTCGTCGGCTGTGGGTCGTGTCAGGCACCGACACGTTGCTCACCGCACCCGTGGCCGTCGGGATGGGGCGAACGCTCTCGTACGGCGGAAAGCGCTGGACATTCGCGACGCCGTTAGGCGTACACACCATCCGTGCGAAGCGCTCCACGCCGTTCTGGCGGCCACCCGAGTGGGCCTACGCGGAGGTCGCGCGCGAGCATGACCTCGAGCTGAAGCGGCTGCGCGCCGACCGCCCGGTGAAGCTGGAGGACGGGAGGCTGCTCGTCGTTCGTGACAGTCTCGTCGGCGTGATGATGCCCGACGGGTTCGCGCCGCTGCCAGTGGAGGAGCACATCGTCTTCGGCGAAACGCTCTACGTGCCGCCACTCGGCACACGCAATCGCCTGATCGACGGAGAGCTGGGGCTCTATCAGCTCGACCTCGGCGACGGCTATCTGCTGCACGGTACGCCGCACGAGGAGTCGATTGGACTGGCGACCACACATGGGTGCGTCCGCCTTCGAGGCCAGGACATCGAGTGGCTCTTCGAGCACGTGCCGGTGGGCACGCGCGTCTATTTGTACTGATCGGGTTGCGCAAGTCGGCGGATGCCTCACGAGATCTAAAGCATCCTCCGACTTCCGAGCCATTATCCTCGCCTAACTTCTCCTGAGTCGGGGCGCGATGCCCCGACGGATATTCACGTCTTCGCCACGCGGCGAAGCGTGCGCGGAATCGATCGCGCAGCAAAGGAGGAGATATGCGTAGAATCACGTATGTGGCCGCGGGACTGCTCGCGGCAGTCGCCGTGCTCCCGGCCCAAACGGTGGACACGCGCAAGGTCGAGCTCAGACCGTTCGTGGGTGCGTCGATCCCGACCGGCGACCAGCGCGACCTGTACGGCGAGGAGCCCCTGATCGGGCTTCAGGCCGCCCTGGAATTGCGACCCACGCTTCACGTCGTCGGCGCGTTTGGGTGGGTACCGGCGACGGCGAAGTTCATGACGACGGACGACAAGGTCAACGTTTTCCAGTACGACGTTGGTCTGGAGCTCGGTCTCGTTCGTCCGATGCCCGGTGCTTGGGAGTTCAGGCCATTCGTCGGTCTCGGCGCGGGAGCGCGCACGTACCTGTTCGCCGCCGACCAGTTGAACGACAAGACGTGCCTCGCCGGATACGGTGCGTTGGGGTCCGAGTTCCAGCTCGGCCGCACGGCCTTCCGGTTCGAAGCGCGTGACAACGTCTTCTGCTACCGGTCGCCGATTGTCGGTGTCGAGTCGAAGACGCGCAACGATGTCAGCCTCGCGCTCGGCATTGCTTACCACTTCCGGTAAAAGGCGTTTAGCGGCATGGCGCAGGGCCGTCGATCGCTCGACGGCCCTTTTTTTTGTGCGCGGAAACCGCGGTTCCCCCACCCGCGTAGGCTCGATTGTCGTCGACAACGCTGATGCCGCTTTCAGGTGACTAAAGAGAACGCCATGGCGTTGATTCCCACCTCATCGAGGCGAGAGCCCATGCATACCCTTTCACGCCGCGCCTGCGTCGCGATTGCGCTCGCCGCGGCTGCAGTCGGCACGTCGGTACCATCCCAGGCGCAGAATGCCCTCCCCAAAGCCGAAGCCGCGCGTGCGCTCCGCGAGCTCGTCCGCGTCATGGCGATACAGAATCAGGATTCACTTCGCCGATTCGTCGAGGCGCGCTTTGTCGTCTCGGGACAGGGAGCGATTCCGGTGCCGGAGCGAGTAGAGCGACTCTCGGGGCTCGCATCGGATCTCGGAACGCTGACCATCACGCGCATCGATACCTCGAGCGCGAGCGAGGTCGCGGCGACCGTGCAATCGTCGCGAACGGAGCAGTGGCTGGTGATGACGATGATGTTCGAGCCCGCGTCGCCGCATCGCGTTCTCCGGATCGGGATTCGTCCGACCTCGGCCCCCGATGCGCCGACCACCCGGCTCACCGATGCCGAGATCGTTCGGCAGCTGCAGGAGTTCGTCGAGCGACTCGCGAAGCGGGATGTGTTCTCGGGAACGGTGCTGCTCGCGAAGCGCGGGCGTCCGCTCTACAGCGCCGCGTTCGGCGAGGCGAACAAGGACTACGGTGTCCAGAACACCATCGATACCAAGTTCAACCTCGGGTCGATGAACAAGATGTTCACCGCGGTGGCGACGATGCAGCTGGCCGAGCGTGGAAAGCTTTCGCTGGACGATACGCTCGGGAAGTTCCTGAAGGCCGGCACGATGCGGCCGGAGGTGCTGTCGAAGGTGCGCGTCAAGCACCTGCTGACGCACACGTCGGGGATGGGGAGCTATTTCAGTCCGCGATGGGACAGCCTCTCGCGCACGCTCTTTCGGAGCGTCGATGACTGGATGGGACTGGTGAAGGATGAGCAGCTCGCCTTCGAGCCGGGCACGCGATGGGCGTACAGCAACACCGGCATGCTGGTGTTAGGCAAGGTCATCGAGGCGGCGAGCGGCCAGGATTACTTCGAGTACGTGCGCGAGCACATCTACAAGCCGGCGGGGATGACGTCGACCGACTCTTACGAGCTCGACCGCGTCGTGAAGAACCTCGCGATCGGCTACGACCTCGAGCGCACGCCGCAGGGCGCGGAGTATCGGCCCAACACGTTTTATCATGTGTTGCGCGGCGGACCGGCGGGGGGAGGATATTCGACCGCGGGCGATCTCACGCGCTTCGCGGTCGCGCTGGTGGAGGGGAGACTCGTGAGCCGCGCGGCGGTCAAGCAGCTGACGACACCGAAGCCCGAGCTCTCGTCACCGCGCTATGGATACGGGTTCGGGATCGAGGAGAATGGGCGCATCGTGGGGCATGGTGGCGGCTTCCCCGGCATCAGCTCGCAGCTCGACATCGTCGTCGAGGATGACTACACGCTCGCGGTGATGTCGAATTACTCGAGGGGAGCGCACCCGGTGGTCGAGAAGGCGCGAGGATTGATTCTGGCGGGCCGGGCGCCGACGGCGTCGCGGTGAGTCCCTTGAGAGACCTTCGGGAACCGCAGAGGCCGCAGAAGCCGCAGAGGATTTGACTAGCCGCAGATGAACGCAGAGTACGCAGATCGCTCATCGGCACGTGGGAAGCTCCAGCCGAGATGAAGTTCCCATAGCTTTTGTGAACTGCTGCGCGGAATCAGTCCCGTCGCTGGAGCCAATCTGCGTACTCTGCGTTCATCTGCGGCCGCGGAAAGCTTCTGCGGCCTCTGCGGCTTCTGCGGTTCCAAACGCCGTGGTGAGGACTCAGCGGCGGCGCGACTTTCCTCGCATGGGGATGTCGCGCGGTGGTCTGGCGAGATCCTCGAGCCAGGCGGTCACGAAGCTCGCGTAGCCCGTCGCGTTGTCGAGGATGCGTGAGGCCTCGTCAGGCTTGCCGTCGCGG
>DASRHU010000176.1:0-3492 GCA_035650335.1 Gemmatimonadaceae bacterium
GCGTCTCCACCGCACCGTGCGGCGTGAAGAAAACGCCGGCGCGGGCGGCGCCGGCGGTCGCGTCGATCCTGAACGCGAACTCTCGGTCGTTCATCCGGTGAGCGTCACTCCCTCGACCGTGATCGTGCCAGCCGACGGCGAGCACGAATACCCAATCCTGATCGTGCCGGGGATCGTCTCGCCGCGCATGTTCGCCGGCGGATCGACCTTCAGCTGCGCCGCGAGCCCGCCGAAGATCTCGTCCATCCGCTCGTCCCCGGAGCTGTGCTCGATGACCGCACGCCGGATCTCCCCATCCGCTTCGACATCGACCGTGATGTGGGCGACCCCCGTCACCGACTGCCTAACGCCGATCAATCGCTGACACTCCGCGCGCACGATGTTGTGGCCGCGGTCGCGCAGGAGGTCGATCGTCAGGCGAGGCTGGTCGGGCGCCGGCGTGTAATACCGCTCGGTGATCGTGCAGGCGACGATCGCCACGACGGCGCTAGACGACAGCCATCGCGTCACCGTACGAATAGAAACGGTACCCATGGTCGATCGCCTCCTGGTACGCCCGCATCGTCAGCTCGTATCCCGCGAACGCGGCCACGAGCATCACGAGCGTCGAGCGGGGAAGATGGAAATTCGTGATCAGTTTGTCCACGGCGCGAAAGCGATACGGGGGCCGGATGAACAGACGCGTCTCTCCCTCTCGCGCCGTAAAGGTTCCGTCATCACCGACCGCGCTCTCCAGTGTCCGCGCACACGTCGTGCCCACGGCCCAGATCGCTCCACCCGATTTGCGAACGTCATTGAGCGCCGCCGCCGCCTGGGCCGCCACGGAAAACCGCTCCTCGTGCATGTCGTGCTTCGCGGGATCCTCCACCTCCACCGGCTTGAACGTCCCCGCACCGACATGCAGCACCACATCCACGCGCCGCACCCCGCGTGCGGCGAGGGCGTCGAGCAGCTCCCGCGTGAAATGAAGCCCCGCCGTCGGCGCGGCGACCGAGCCGGCCTCTCGCGCGTAAACGGTTTGATACCGATCGGCATCCGCCGGCGCGTCGGCTCGTGCGATGTACGGGGGAAGCGGCACGTGCCCGTACCGCTCGACCGCTTCCATCACCGAGCCGCTCACCCTCGGCCGCACGATTCGCGTCCGGCGATCGGTAATCTCGAGAATCTCGACGTCGAATCCCGGCGCGATGCTCACCGTTCTCCCCGGACGGACCTTCCCGCCGGGACTCACCATCGCCTCCCACTTCCCGTCGCCCAGCTCCCGCAGCAGCAGGATCTCGGCGTCCGCCCCAGAGGCCCGTTTGCCGAGCAGCCGGGCGCGGAACACCTTCGTCGTGTTGACGACGAGCGCATCGCCCGGCGAGATCAGGTCGACGAGATCCGGAAAGCGGCGATGCTCGATCGAGCCGCCTTCACGCCTGACGAGCAGCAGGCGGCTCTCATCCCGCCGCGCGAGCGGATGCTGCGCGATCCGGTGGGCGGGGAGCGTGAAGTCGTAGTCGCTCGTCCGCGTCCCGCGAGTGCCTGGGTCGCTGATGTCGGGCCTACTCGACGATGTAGAGCGTGTTCGACCGCGTGACACGCCGTTTCCCGATCAGGTCCTCGACGGCGACGGTCACAGTGTAGGAGCCGGGCTCGAGCTCATTCACATCCACCGAGAGATAGTCCAGCGCCACCGGCCCCGCTGGCAGATCGCGGTCGTAGCTGAGCGTGACGCGCCCTTCACCCCGCGACGAGCGTCCCACGGCCGAGCGCACTCCGCCGACAATCGCGGCGCCGAGGCGCGCGAACGCGCCCGGCCGGTCGCGCTGCTCGATCGTGATCGACACGCGATATCGACTGACGTCATTCTCCGCGGCCAGGTCGTATGTCTCCCAGAGCAGCGCGAGCTTCTCACTTCGGCGCAGCACGCCCGTCATCGGTAGCATTCGGAAATCCGACCAGCGCGCACCGGTCGAGCCGGGCTTCGGCTCGAGCGTTCTCGCGGCGAGCACATCGCTCATCCCGAAGCCACTGTCGGCCACCAGCTCGACGCGATTCGTCGCGCGTGCGCTGCGCAGTGCATCAGGCTGGAGCGCCTCCACGCGATACAGATAGATCCCCGCCGGCAGACGTTTTCTCCACGCTCGCGTCTCGATCTGATCGGCACGTGCCACGTCGATCAGCTCGCGGGTCGAGTCACGCGCGACGCGCTCCGCCCGCCAGTTGAAGATGTTGAGGCCGACCTGAACCGCGACGCGCGTGAGGTCGATCCCTCGCACCAGCGAGTCCTCCGGAATGTCGGCGACCACGAGAACGTCGGTCGAGTCGCCCGCGCCCCGGAACCGAACCGTCTGAATGGGAATCGTGTCGACCGCGTTCTCGACGCCGAGGTTCGACCAGGAAACGGGAATCGTGTCCCGCAGCTCGCGGATGTAGCGCGCGTATTCGGTGCGCAGAGTCGCCACCCCGTACCCGGGAACCATTCGGAAGATGAACGCGACGCCATCGCGGTACCACCAGAGGAGCCGAATGCGAAGCTCCTGGGTGTATTCCGGATCCGGAGGGAAGGAGATGATCGCCGGCGGCGGACCGTACCGGACGAAGACGTCGCCTCGGTCGGTATCGGCGCCACGAAGGTCCAGCTCCTCGACGCTCCACCGCAGCTCGGCCGCCGTCACGCGACTGAGATACTCCAGTCGATACTCGTTGGGCGGCGTGAGCCAGAGCGGATCGGACATCAGCCAGTACAAACGCTCGCTGAACGCACGCTCGGCCGCCGGAAGCTGCTCGTGCTCCTTCCCCTCGCTGGTGGACAGGACGCGGGCCAGCGCATCGATGTGCTCGCGCTCGTGAGGCGGCAGACAGGCCAGCGCGCTGTCGAACGCGACCGTCGCTTCATCGTCCGCGCGGAGGCGGTGCGCGGCGAGTCCCCGGGCGAGCCATGAGATCGCCTCGCAGGGCGCGACGCGCACGCGCATCATCGCCTCGTGGCGCGTTTCCTCCCAGCGCTGACGATCGGCGAGCATCATGTACAGGCCGGCGCGCGCGCGGAGATTCCCCGGATCGGCGTCGAGCGCCTGCCTGAACAGTCTCCACGCGACGTCGTACTCCCGCTGGCCCGACCAGTGCTTCGACGCGGTCAGCTTGGCGGCGTTGTTGATGAAGTAGGCGATCGCCCGCTCGTCGTCCACCAACCCCTCGGCCTCCGGGTCGGTGAAGATCGCGCTGTAGATGTGTCGGTCGGCAATGGTCTCGTACCGCCGCCACGCGATGACGCCTAACGCCGCGAGCGCTTCCGCGACGGTGGCGCTGTCGCCCTGCTTGCGCGCGAGGCGCAACGCTCGATCGAACATCCCCGGCGCCCGCCGACGCGTGAGCCCGTTCGTCGACGACCACCGGTAGCGCCCAAGCGCGAGGACGTAGCGTGCGTCATCATCGCGCAGCTTCAGCGCGCGTTGCAGCGACGAGTCGGCTACGTCGAACAGCGACGGGCCGCTGTCGTTCCGGATG
>DASRHU010000177.1:0-2428 GCA_035650335.1 Gemmatimonadaceae bacterium
TCGCGACGCTCGATCGATCGCGGTGTGCCGAAACAAGGCGCGCTCCACTCCCTCGTTCCGCGACTCGGCCCACCGCAAAAGCTTCTGCGCATCCTTCGGCCCGCGTCCGTCGCAGCCCAGCAATGCCGTGGTGACGGCGGCGCCGGTCAGCTGAATGAACGAACGGCGATCGAGGGCGCGTCGCGTGTCGTCGTCTTTCATGCTCATCCTGGTTGTTCGCCTGTTGAAGATCGACGCGGACGGAGACGCACGAATGGGCGCGCGTTGCGGGCTTCGGGGGACCACGACTCCTTGTAGCGGCCCGTCACCATCGCGCCTAGCGAGTACGGATCGACGGCGAAGACCATGAAGACGTGAATGACGGAGAGCAGCACCAGCAGCCACGTCGCCACGAAATGCCAGTACCGCGCCCACACGTAGCCGCCGAACACCGAGGTCAGCAGACCGAGCTGCACCGGCTTCCAGATGGCGAGCCCCGTGAGCACGAGCACGAGGCCGACGATCGGCATCGCGAAGTAGGCGCCGCGCTGAAGCGCGTTATGCTTTCCCTGCCGCGGGTGGTCCTGCCGAAGGAAGAAATAGAACTTGACCATCTCCCACGAGTCACGAAGATGCCCACGCCTCGGCACCAGCTCTCGCCATTCGCCATGCAGATAGATGAATGCGAGGTAGATGAGCCCGTTGAGGACGAGAAGCCACATTGCCGCGAAGTGCCAGTTGCGCGCGCCGGCGAGCCATCCGCCGAAGGTGAGCCAGGCGGGAATCGGATCGCCCTCGAACGGATAGCAGCAGAACGTCTCACCCTTCCGGGCGAACTGCGGATACGCGTTGAAGATGCGCAGCCCGCTCGCCACCATCAGCACGACCGCGAGCACGTTCACCCAGTGGGTGATGCGCACGACCCAGTGATGGCGGAGCCGAGTGGGCGAGGTGCTCGTGTCTTCCATCAGAGGGTGCGGCGGGTCATCTCCCGCACCGCGTAGTCGGCGGCTCGGGCGGTGAGCGCCATGTACGTGATCGACGGATTCTGGCAGGCCGAGCTCGTCATGCAGGCACCGTCGGTGATGAAGAGGTTGGGGACGTCGTGCGCCTGGTTGTGCGCGTTGAGCACCGAGGTCTTTGGATCGCGCCCCATGCGCGCCGTCCCCATCTCGTGCACGCTGAAGCCCATGGGAGCGTCGTCATCGTAGATCTGAACGTCCTTGCACCCGGCGGCCTCGAGCATCTCTGCCGCCTGGGTTTTCACGTCCTCGCGCAACGCCTTCTCGTTCTCGCTCCATGACCAGTGGATGCGCGGAACGGGAATGCCCCACTGGTCTTTTCGCTCCGGGTCGAGATCGACGTAGTTCTCGTGTCGCGGCAGGCACTCGGAGTAGCCCTGCATCGAGATGAACCACGGTCCCGGATCGCGCAACTGCCGCTTCAGGTCGACGCCCAGCCCGGGCGCACTCGCACCTCGCCCCCAGCCACTCCGGCCCACGCCAACCTGTATCCCGTATCCGCGGATAAAGTTCACCTGACGGTCGGGCGTCGCGCCGAGGTTGCGGAAGCGCGGGATGTAGCATCCTGTCGGGCGACGCCCGTAGTAGTACTCGTCCTCCATCCCCGGCACGACCGCGCGCGCGCCCGCCTTGGACAGGTGGTCCATCAGGTTGTGCCCCACCTCGCCGCTCGAGTTGGCGAGCCCGTTCGGAAAGCGTGGGCTCTTCGAGTTGAGCAGGATCTGCGCGGTGCCGATGGTCGATGCGTTGAGGAAGATGACCCGGCCGAAGTACTCGCGGGCCTGCTTCGTCTTCGCGTCGATGACGCGCACGCCCGACGCTCTGTCCTTCTTCGGGTCGTAGAGCACGCTCTCGACGATGGCATCGGTGACGATCGTCAGACGCCCGGTCTTCAGTGCGGCGGGAAGGCTCGCGCTCAGGCTGCTGAAGTAGCTGCCGAACGAGCACCCGCGATGACACTGATTGCGCGCCCGGCAGCGGCTCCGCCCGTTGTGGTCCTGCGTGAGGTTGGCCACCCGGAAGATGGTCATGTGACGCCCGGGATACGCGCGCTCGATCCGCTCCCGCACGACCTTCTCCGCGCAGTTGAGCTCCCACGCGGGGAGCAGCTCGCCGTCGGGAAGGTGCGGGAGGCCTAACGGCTCACCGGCGATGCCCGCGAAGCGCTCGACGTGGCTGTACCAGGGCGCGACCTCCGCATAACGAATGGGCCAGTCGACGCCATGTCCATCGCGAAGGTTGGCCTCGAAATCGAGATCGCTCCAGCGAAGGCACCCACGTCCCCAGAGCAGGCTGCGTCCGCCGAGCTGGTAGCCGCGAATCCAGCGGAAGTTCTGGCCGCCGCCTTCGCTGATGTACGGATGCTCGCGGTCGTTGACGAAGAAGTGCTTCGTCGCCTCGCCGAACGCGTAGTTCCTGCTCTGAAT
>DASRHU010000178.1:0-21527 GCA_035650335.1 Gemmatimonadaceae bacterium
CGCTGGTGATGCTCGAGCAACGCCGCGATCGTTCGCGGGAGCGCGAGTCCCGAGCCATTGAGCGTGTGCACGAGACGCGGCTTCTCGCCGCGCGCGGGGCGGTAGCGAATGCCGCCACGGCGAGCCTGGAAATCCGTGAACGTGCTGCACGAGGAAACCTCGAGCCACGCGCGAACGCCGGGGGCCCAGACCTCGAGGTCATACGTCTTCGCGCTCGAGAAGCCGGTGTCGCCGGCCGCCAGCAGCTTTACGCGGTATGGAAGCTCCAGCAGCTGGAGGACCTTCTCGGCGTGGGAGGTCAGCAGCTCGTGCTGCTCGGCGGCGTCCTCGGGACTCGTCAGGCGGACGAGCTCCACCTTGTCGAACTGGTGCACGCGAAGCAGCCCGCGGGTGTCCTTCCCGTGTGCGCCCGCCTCACGACGAAAGCACGGCGTGTAGCAGACGTACGCTTTCGGCAGCTCGGCGGCGTCGAGCATCTCGTCGCGGTGCAGACTCGTGACCGGCACCTCCGCCGTCGGGACGAGATAGAGATCGTCGTCCTTCACGACGTACATGTCATCCTCGAACTTCGGCAGCTGGCCAGTGGTCGTCGCGGTCGCGCGGTTGACGAGAAACGGAACCCAGACCTCCTCGTACCCATGATCGCGCACGTGCACGTCGATCATCATCGAGAGCAGCGCACGCGTCAGGCGAGCGCCGATTCCGCGGAAGACGATGAAGCCCGAGCCCGCGATCTTGGCACCGCGCGCGAGATCGAGGAGGCCGAGCGCCGTCCCGAGGTCCCAGTGCGGTTTCAGGGCATTCCCTTCGCGCGGTGTGCCCCATGCCCGGAGCAGGCGGCCGTCATCCTCTCCACCGGCGGGCACATCGGGAAGCGGCGAGTTCGGCAGCTCGAACATCATCCGCTCGATCTCGGCTTCGGCGCTCGCCAGCTCCGTCTCGAGACGAGCGATCTCGGCACCGAGGGCGCGCGTTTGCTCGATGAGATCGTCCGCGCTCTCCCGCGCCTTCTTGCGCCGAGCCACTTCCTGGCTCGCGGCGTTGCGCGCCGCCTTACGCTCCTCGACCGCCTGAATCAACGTCCGCCGCTCGACGTCAGCAGCCAGCGCGCGGTCCACGATCGGTCCGAGCGCGTCGAGCTTGCCGCGTCGTCTCAGACCATCGCGAATGGCGTCGGCATTGTCTCGCAGCGCACGGAGATCGTGCACGATCAGAACTCCGGCAGCCCGTCCGCGAACGAGCGGAAACCGCAGTTCGGATTCGTGCGAATCCGGAAGCGCGCCGTCGTGAAGCCGTCGGAGCTGCCGAACTCGATGAGCTGGAGCTTCGCGTAGAAGATGTCGCGCCCGGTAAAATTCCCGGCGCACACGTTGCGCGCCCGGACGATGACCGTCTCGCCAATTCCGATGGTGACGGCGGCAGTGTCCTGGTAGCCGGATGTCGGCGCCTCGGTGATCGACTCGAACGGCGTCGTCGTCTCGAGAATCGCCGTTTTGGGCAATCCACTCTCGACGAGATGCGCCGGATGGAGGATCGCGGCCCCGCCCGCCGTATCGACCGCCACGTCGTAGGCGGTGGCGGCATCGCCTACCCGGCGAGGCCGCAGCGAAAAGAGATCGAATGCGGTCGGAGCGCTCAGGGGGCTGCCACGCAGCGGGAAGACGGTGAGTGTGTCCTCGCTAACGTCCGTGGTCGCCTCGATGCTGCGAGTGAGGTCTTCACACGCGACGACCGTGAACACCACGATCGCCAGCGCGAACATTCTGACTGTCATTGGGCATGCCCGGGGTGTGGCACAACGGGGGATCGGCGGCATGATACCGCTCGTGCACGATGAGTTCAAGTGATTCGCATCGCTTGACTTCGATGCTGTCGACGCTATGCTTCGCACCACTTCATCCGGAGCGCAGTGGTGGCCACCATCCGCGACCTCGTCGGCGCCCTTCGTGGACGCGATGGCGTTGACGCCGCAATCGTGCTCGGCCGTGACGGGCTGGTCATCGATGGACAATCCGTACCCAACATCGATGTCGAGAGCGTCGCCGCGCTCGTTCCTTCGATCGTCAACGCGGCCGATGAATTCGGACGAGACAGCACGCACGGGAACGTGACGACGGTCGTTCTCGAATTCGCACGCGGTCTGGCGATCGTGTCGGTTCTGTCGGCCGAGGCCGTGCTGCTGGTTCTCGCGCGGGCCGATGCCAACGTCGGCGCCCTGTTGTTCGAGCTGCGTCGTAACCGCCAGCACATTTCGGCGCTCGTCTGATCGGCGGCGCCGACGCGCCACTCCCTGAGACCATGGACAAGCTTCACGTACTCGTTGCCGATGACGAGCCGCATATCGGGCGGATCATCAAGATGAAGCTCGAGCAGGGCGCGTTTCGTGTCACGCTGGCCTACGACGGCCGCGAGGCGCTCGACGCGCTCGCGCGTCACGACGACTTCGCGCTCGTGCTCCTCGATCTCATGATGCCGCTGCTGAGCGGCCTCGACGTGCTTCGCACCATGCGAGCCGATCCGCGATGGAAATCGCTTCCCTGCATCATCCTGACCGCGGCCGGTCAGGAGCAGCAGCATCGACTCGCGCTGGAGCTCGGCGCGAGCGACTTCCTCACGAAGCCGTTCAGCCCAAAGAAGCTCTACGCGCGCGCCGCGGAGCTGGCTGGGGTAGGCGCGGAGCGTGGCGGTAGCGAGCGGTGAATCGCTGGGCCGTCATCCTCGCGGGCGGCGTCGGGTCGCGGTTCTGGCCGCTCTCGACACCACAGCGGCCGAAGCAGCTCCTTCCTCTCGTGGATGACGCACCGCTCCTCGTCAACACGGTTCGACGGCTCGCGCCCGCGATTCCTCCCGAGCGCATGCTGGTGATCACGAACGCGAGTCTCGCCGATTCCGTCCGCACGCTACTCCCGACGCTCCCGGCGCAGAACATCATCGCCGAGCCGCGCGCGGCGGGCACCGCCCCGGCGTTGACGTGGGCAGCGCTCGAGATCTCGCGCCGCGACGAGGACACGGCGGTGATGCTCTGCGTGCACGCGGACTGGGCCATCGGCGATGAAGATGGCTTTCGCGCGACACTCGAGGCCGCGGCCAAGGTCGCCGAGCGACACGCCGCGCTCGTCACGGTCGGCGTCGTGCCGGTGCGTCCGGATCCCGGCCTTGGATACATCCAGCCGGGTGCGTCGGTGGATGGCGCGCGGCGCGTCGCACGGTTCGTCGAGAAACCGGATCGCGCGGCGGCCGATCGCATGGTGCGGGATGGGTATTTGTGGAATTCCGGGATCTTCGTGTGGCGCGTCAAGGATTTTCTCGAGGAGGTTCGCGCGCACGCGCGTGAAGTCGCCGACGGTATGAAGTCCGGTGTCGCCGGCGACATCCAGCGCTTCTTCGCATCGGTCACACCGATCGCGGTGGACTACGCGGTGCTGGAGCGAAGTGCCCGCGTGCTGGTCATTCCCGGTGACTTCGGGTGGGATGATGTCGGGACATGGGACGCGTTGCACCGCGTGCGCGCCCGTGATGAGAGCGGCAACGCGGTCGCCGGCGCGGTGTACGCGGTGGACGCAACGGGAAACGTCGTGCACGCAGAGTCGGGCAACGTCGTGCTGTATGGTGTGAAGGACCTCGTCGTCGTCACCCGTGGAGAGCTGGTGCTCGTGACGACGCGGGATCGCGCGTCGGACCTGAAGTCGTTGCTCGAGCGCCTTCCTCACTCGGTGCGCGACCTGTCATGACCGCGCTCTACCTGTACGACGACGCGCAGGCGCGAGCGTTCGAGCCCTTCGCGCTGACGAGGCCGGTGAGCGCCCTGCGGGTTGGCGCGCTCCTCGTCCGAGACCGGTGGGCAGCGGCGGCTGGAGCGCCGGCCGAGGGAATGATCGTGGCACCGCACCTCGAGGAGTTCGACGAGGAAGGTTCCCCGCCGATCGCCGGGGCCCTCCGCGGCGGGGCGATCGTCGCCAACGCGCGCTGCGCCATCTCGCCGACGGATGCCTTACGAGACGCGGACGTCTGGATGTGCGATGGCCGCGTGGCGGCCGTGCGGCTGCCGCGCGACGCCAGGGGCGCAGTGTTGGCCGACGGGCGCGTTCCTCTCGAGGAGCTGGCGCCTGACGACGGACGCGTGGCGACGATCAACGGTCGTTGGCTCGACGACGTCTGGAACCTGGTGACCGATTTGCTCGCGCAGCTTCGGGACGACATCCTCGCCATTGGCCCTTCCCTCTCGTGTGAGACGCCGCCGCACGTCACGGTCATGGGCTCGCACCCTGTCTTCGTCGAGCGTGGCGCCGAGGTGGAGCCGCACGTCGTGGTGGACGTCACCGCCGGCCCAGTGCTCGTTCGCGGCGGTGCGGTGGTTCGCGCGTTCACGCGGCTCGTCGGGCCCTGTGCCATCGCCAGCGGCGCCACGATCCTCGGCGACCGCGTTCACGGCTGCTCGATCGGCGAGCGCAGCATCATTCGCGGGGAGATCAGCGAGACCGTCGTGCTTGGCCACGCGAACAAGGTACATGACGGATTCGTGGGGCACTCGTACCTCGGTCGATGGGTGAACCTCGGCGCCGGAACCATCACCAGCAACCTGAAGAACACCTACGGGACGGTAACGCTCTGGACGCCGGATGGCCCGCGCGACACGGGGCACCAGAAGCTGGGGACATTTTTTGGCGACCACGTCAAGACCGGGATCGGGCTCCGCATCACCACCGGGTCGGTGCTCGGCGCCGGGTCGAACGTGTTCGGCTCGGAGATGCCCCCCAAGTACGTGCGGCCCTTCTCGTGGGGCGAGGGTCGGTCGCTCGGAAGCTATCAGCTCGATAAGTTTCTCGATGTCACCGCCAAGGCGATGTCGCGCCGTCAGATCACGCTGGGTGAGCGGGAGCGCATGCAGCTGAAGCGCGCCTTCGAGCGCGCCCGCCGGGAGCCGGGATGAGAGTCTGGGTGTTAGGCAGCGGCAGCCGTGGGAACGCGGTCCTGCTCGAGCATCAGGGTTCGCGCGTGCTGGTCGACGCCGGATTTCACTCGAAGGCACTCGAGCAGCGGCTGGCGGCGATCGACGTCGCCTGCGAATCGATCGAGGCGCTGGTCGTCACGCACGAGCATCACGATCACGTGCGTGGCGCATGCGCGGCGGCGCGCGCGTGGGGGTGGGCGCTCCACGCCTCCTGTGGAACCGTCGAGGCGTACCCATCGCTGCGGGACGCGGATGTGCGGACGTTCGACGCCGGCGCGACACTGCGATTCTCCACGATGGAGCTCCAGTCGATCTCGATCTCGCACGATGCGGAGGAGCCGGTGGCGATCATCGCGACCGATGATCGCGGCGGACGCGTCGGGATCGTGTACGACCTCGGCCACGCCGGCGCGGCGCTCCGTCGCGCCCTGGGCGACCTCGATGTGCTCGTGCTCGAGGCGAATCACGATGAGGGGATGTTGCGGGCGGGTCCCTACCCACCGTCGGTGCGCGAGCGGATTGCCGGGCGGCGCGGACACCTGAGCAACCGTGCGGCGGCCGAGGTCGCGCGAGAGGTGGCGCATCCGGCGCTCGCGCACGTGGTGCTCGCCCACCTGAGCGACCAGTGTAACCAGCCATCGCTCGCGCGCAGCGCCGTGAGTCGTGGGCTCGCGGCGACGCGGTTCACCGGGGCGGTGCACGCGGCGCCGCAGGACGCGGTGGTCGGCCCGTTTCAGCCGAAGGTCCGGCGAGGGCGCGTCGAGCAGCTGAGGCTGGAGTTGTAGGACCAGGACGATCGAGGACGGTCGACGGCGATCGACGACGACCGACGGGCGTACGGGCCGCCACTCGTCAGATGAGCAAACGGCTGCGCACTCGCGCAGCCGTTTGCTTTCCTTCCGTTCGGTCGCCTCGACCGTCTTCGATCGCCTTCGACCGTCCTGGCTCCTAGTACATCCCGCCCATGCCGCCACCGCCCGGTGCCGCGGGAGCCGGCCGGTCTTCCTTCTTCTCGACCACGATCGCTTCCGTGGTGAGGAGCAGCCCCGCGATCGAGGCGGCGTTCTGCAGCGCCGTGCGCGTCACCTTGGTCGGGTCGATCACGCCAGCCTGCACGAGATCCTCGTAGTTGTCCGTCAGCGCGTTGTAGCCGAAGTTCGCCTCCTTCGCGCCGCGAACCTTCTCGACGACGATCGAGCCTTCGCCGCCGGCGTTCTGCACGATCATGCGCATCGGCTCCTCGATCGCACGACGCACGATCTCGACGCCGATCTGCTCGTCCGAGTCGTCGAGCTTGAGGCTCTTGAGCGCCTTCTGCGCGCGAATGAAGGCGACGCCGCCGCCGGGGACGATGCCTTCCTCGACCGCCGCGCGCGTGGCGTGCAGCGCGTCCTCGACGCGCGCCTTCTTCTCCTTCATCTCCGACTCGGTCGCGGCACCCACGTTGATCACCGCCACGCCGCCGGCGAGCTTCGCCAGACGCTCCTGGAGCTTCTCCTTGTCGTAGTCGGAGGTCGACTTGTCGATCGCCGTCTTGATCTCCTTCACGCGGCCCTGGATCTTGTCCTCCTCGCCAGCGCCGTCGATGAGCGTCGTGTTGTCCTTGTCGATGACGATGCGCTTCGCGCGACCGAGATCGCTGACGACCGCGTTCTCGAGCTTGAAGCCGACTTCCTCCGAGATCACCTGACCGTTCGTCAGGACGGCGACGTCCTGCAGCATCGCCTTGCGACGATCGCCGAAGCCGGGCGCCTTCACCGCGCAAATGCGCAGCGTGCCACGCAGCTTGTTGACGACCAGCGTCGCGAGCGCCTCACCCTCGACATCCTCGGCGATGATGAGCATCGGCTTGCCCATCTGCGCGACCTTCTCGAGGATCGGGAGGAGATCCTTCATCGACGAGATCTTCTTGTCGTGGATGAGGATGTAGGCGTCCTCGAGGACGGCTTCCATCTTCTCCGGATCGGTGACGAAGTACGGCGAGAGATAGCCGCGGTCGAACTGCATGCCGTCGACCGTCTCGAGCGTGGTCTCGAGGCCCTTGGCCTCCTCGACGGTGATCACGCCGTCCTTGCCCACCTTTTCCATCGCCTCGGCGATGAGGTCACCGATCTCCTTGTCGTTGTTCGCGGAGATCGAGCCGACCTGCGCGATCTCCTTCTTGCCGGCGGTCGGCACGGAGATCTTCTTGAGCTCCTCGACGACCTGGGCGACGGCCTTGTCGATGCCGCGCTTCAGCGCCATCGGGTTCACGCCGGCGGTGACGTTCTTGAGGCCCTCGCGGAAGATCGCCTGCGCGAGCACCGTGGCGGTCGTGGTGCCGTCACCGGCGAGATCGGAGGTCTTGGTGGCGACTTCCTTCACCATCTGCGCGCCCATGTTCTCGAGCGGATCGGCGAGCTCGATCTCCTTGGCGACCGTGACACCGTCCTTGGTGACGGTGGGCGCACCGAATTTCTTGTCGAGGACGACGTTCCGTCCCTTGGGGCCGAGCGTGACCTTCACCGCATCGGCGAGCTGATCGACGCCGCGCTTGAGCGCCGCGCGCGCATCGACGTTGAAGTGGAGTTCTTTGGCAGCCATTTCTGAGCCCTCTGTGGGTTCTGGGATTATTTCTCGATAAGGCAGAGACGTCAGAGTTCAGATTTCAGATTTCAGAATTCAGAGGTCTTTGCTGAATTCTGAACTCTGTATTCTGACATCTGATGTCTTTGCCGTTCATCCAACAATGGCGAGAATATCGGACTCTCTAAGGATCAGGTACGTGTCGCCATCGAGACTGACCTCGGTGCCGCTGTACTTTCCGTAGAGGATCTTGTCGCCGACCTTGACCTCCATGGGGACGCGCTTGTCCTTCTCGAAGCGTCCTGGTCCGGCGGCGATGACTTCGCCCTGCTGGGGCTTTTCCTTGGCGGTGTCGGGGATGTAGAGACCGCCGCGCATCTGCTCGGTTTCTTCGAGCGGCTTGACGACGACGCGATCCGCCAGCGGGTTGACCTTGACGGTGCTCTTGGTGGCCATGACGAGCGCCCCTCCGGTTCTAGGGTTCAATGGATCCGAAAAGACTGGACTTAGCACTCATATTCCCAGAGTGCTAACAGGGCGAAGATACGCGCCCCGGAACCCGACGTCAAGAGGGGGAATGACATACAGTAAATCTAGTTGCACTAAAGACTTACGCGACGACATCTGCCCCTTCCCAAATGGCCCTCGCCGACAGGTATTTTCTCAGCCCCGCCGCTCGTTCACGATCGCGAAGGCCATTCGAAGGCCGTGCAGCGTCAGATAGGGCTCCACAAGCTCGATCTCGGTGCAGAGGGGGGTCAGCACCTCGGCGAGACCGCCGGTCGCAATGACCTTGGGCGTGGCCCTGGTCGGCCACTCGCGCTTGATCCGCCGCACGATCCCGTCGATCGAGTCGGCCGCGCCGAGCATCACACCCGCGCGAATGCATTCCTCCGTGCGCCGGCCGATCGTGCGCGCCGGCGGGACGAGCTCCGTCGCCGGCAGCTTCGACGTGCGCCTGACGAGTGTGTCGGCCGACGTCGTGACACCCGGCGCGATCACACCGCCCAGGAACACACCATCGGCGGTGATGCAGTCGTACGTCGTCGCGGTGCCGAGGTCGACGACGATGCAATCGCTCCGGTACAGGCGGCTCGCCGCGAGGGTGTTGACGATGCGATCGGCACCGACCGTCAACGGCTCCTCGACATCGAGCGTGATCGGAAGCTGGCTGCGCGCATCGATCTGCGTGACCGGTGTCTCGAGCCATCGCTCGCACGCCTCCGCGAGCGGGCTCGTCACTGACGGAACGACCGATGCGATCGACGCACCCTGGATCTCCTGGGACGCGACCTCTGCCGACCGGACGAGTGCCGTGAGCAACACCCCGTATTCGTCGGCGGTGCGCGTCACGCCGGTGGTGATTCGCCAGTGCGCGCGGAGCGCATCGCCGTCGTCGAAGATCCCAATGGTCGTCTCCGTATTCCCGACATCGAGCACGATGATCACGGCTCCTCCTCGAGCACGAGCGAACCTGTGCGCGCCAATGCGGTCGCACCGTCACGTTCCACGATCAGCGATCCGTCCGCTGCCAGCCCGCGCACGCGACCGGCCACCGGCAGTCGGCAGCGACGCCCCGCGGCGTGATCGCGCGCTGCCCACGCCTCGAGCTCGGCCGCCGTCAGCGCACCGCGCGCTCGCGCCGCCGCCCGCAGCGCCGGAACGAGCTCGGCGAGCACATCGAGCCGACGCGTCCCCGAGCGGAGCGACGCCCCTTCCCCGCCCGGCGGACGCTCCACGTTGACGCCGATGCCGATCGCCGCCCAGTCCACGAAGCTCTCCCGCCAGCGGGACTCGACGAGAATGCCGCCGAGCTTCCCCGTACCCGCGAGCACGTCGTTAGGCCACTTGAGCCGAATGGGGGCATCGGCGTGGCGCTCGAGCACCGGGGCTGCCTTCAGCCCGAGGCGAATGGACAGGACCTCGAGCGCGCGCGTGTCGTTAGGGCGCTCGATGAGCGTCATCCAGATGCCCGAGCCGGCCGGCGAGTGCCACCGCGCTCCGCCGCGCCCCCGCCCCGCGGTCTGCTCATCGGCCAGCACGAGCGTTCCCGCGGCCGCCCCCGCGCCGGCCAGCTCATGAGCGATGTCCATGGTCGAGGGCACCGACCGCCGAACCTCGACACGCGGGAGATCGAGAACTCGGGCGAGCGTCTCGCCACTTTCCCCCTCCCACGTCGCCGGGATCGCGCTCACGACCGCGCCGCCACCAGCAGGAGCACGCCCACGCCCAGCAGAATCCGATAGAGCGCGAACACGCCGAACCCGTGGCGCGCGACGTATTTCAGCAGCACGCTGATCGCGAGCCAACCGCTCACCGCCGACGCAATGATGCCGGCGGCGATCGGGGCGCCAAGCCCACCCTCCGCGATCGCCTTCGGGACCTCGTACACGGCGGCGGCCGCCGTTATCGGCATGCTCATGAGAAACGCGAACACCGCGGCGCTCTCGCGATGAAAGCCCATCGCGCGTCCCGCGGTCATCGTCGAGCCGGACCGGGAGACACCCGGGACGAGCGCGAGCACCTGGGCGAGGCCGAACCACAGCGCGTGCGTCCACCGCATTCCCGCGAGCTGATGGGTGTGCGGAGCGAACCGGTCGATGGCCCACAGGATGACCCCCATCACGATCAGTGTCGTCGCGATGAGCGCCGGGGTGCGAAACACCGTCTCCGCGTAGTCGGCGAGCAGGAGTCCGCCGATACCACCCGGGATCGTCGCAATGATCAGGAACAGCACCCGTCGCTCCTCATCCGTGTCCGCGCGGCGCGTGAGGACGATACGCCACGCCGCGCGCACCAGTGCGGCCCACTGTGCGCGAAAGAACCAGAGCACCGCCGCCAGCGTTCCCACGTGAAGGGCGACGTCGAAGGCAAGCCCCGGACTTTCCCATCCGAGAATCCACGGCGTCAGCGCCAGGTGCGCCGAGCTGCTGATCGGCAGGAACTCGGCGAGCCCCTGCAGCACGCCCAGGACGATGGCCTGCAGTATGGTCAATCTGAATCTCCGGTGCAGCGACTCGCCGGCGTTACCGGCGACTGATGATGAGTGCTACGAGGGCGACGACCATTGCGGCCTTGAGCAGACCGGCCGTCCCACCGGCGGCGCGATAGAGCCGTCTGACAGCGAGGGCGGCGAGAAAGATGGTGGGCAGGAGCAGCATCGCGAAGAGGGGGTACGGGTTCGCCAGGAGGACGACCGCAAGTGCATACACCACCACCCCGATCACCACCGCCGCGCGCGCGCTCGCTGCACCGCGCGTCACCGGCAAGGTGCGCCGGGCGGACGCGTCTCCCCGGGCATCGTCCAAGTCCTTGGCAACCTCGCGAGCGAAGTGGAGCGGAGCCGCCACCGTCACCAGCAGCGCGCCCTTGGCAGGCTCGCCGACGGCGTACGCGCCGTAGAAGAACGGCAGCGAACCGAGTATCGCGACGGCGACGTTTCCGGGGATGCCATGGCGCTTGAGACGCGCGCTGTACATCCACATCGTCGCCAGCACCCCCACGGTGAGCGCGGTCAGTCGCACGTCGATCAGCGCCGTCAGCCCGAGCGCGATCGCCGAGCACGCGATGGCGAAGCGAGCCGCCGAGCGCGGAGAGATCGCCCCGGACGGCAGCGGGCGGCGTGGGTGCGCCACGCGATCGATCTCGATGTCGGCGAGGTCGTTCGCCGAGTTCGCGACCGCGGTGAGCGCGATCGCCGCCACCGCCGCCAGGGCAACGTGCGTGGTGAGACGCCCCGCGCTCCACCAGGCTCCCGCAACGACGCCGCCCGCCGACATCGCGGCGTTGCGCCAGCGGACGAGCGCCAGCCACTCGTCAGGCGAGGACACGCGCGTAGAAGTCCTCGTACTTCGAGACCATCTCCGCCTGCGAGAATCGCTCACGCGCATCCGCGGCGGCGGTCTCGCTCATCGCCCGCCATTTGTCCGGAGACGAGAGGATGTCGACCGCCGCCGCCGACATGCCTTCCACATCGCCCACATCACGAAGCGCGCCGGTTACGCCGTCGCGCACGACCTCCGGAAGACCCCCGGCACGTGTCCCGATGACCGGCACCCCGCACGCGAGCGCTTCCAGCGCACTCAGCCCAAAGGACTCGCGCTCCGTCGGCAACAGAAAGAGATCCGCCCCCGCGAGCAACGGCGCGATCGCGTCGAGTCGGCCGAGAAAGAGCGTCTGGTCGGACACGCCAAGAACCTCGGCTTCCTTTTCGGCCGTGACACGTTCGGGCCCGTCGCCGACCATGACGAGGACGCTCGGCATCGAGCGCGCGACGTGGGCGAAGACGCGGATGACGTCGCGCACCCGCTTCACCGGCCGGAAGTTCGAAATGTGCATGAGCACCTTTCTCCCCGCCGGCACCTGGTCGCGAATGGTGGTTGGATACTTCGCCCGATCGTAGACGTCGGGATCGATGAAATTGTGAATGACGTCCACCGCGCAGCCGGTGCATCCAAATGCCTTGAACGTTTCGCGACGCAGATACTCCGAGACGGCCGTCAACGCGTCGGACCGCTCGATGGAGAACTTGGTGATCGCGTGGAACGACGGATCCTGCCCGACGAGCGTGATGTCGGTGCCGTGAAGGGTCGTCGCGACGCGCACCGAGGAGCCGCCATCCTCGAGCATCTCACGCGCGATCCACGCGCTCGTCGCATGTGGGATCGCATAGTGCACGTGAAGCAGATCGAGGCGGTGCGTGCGCACGACCTCGTGCATGCGCACGGCGAGCGCGAGATCGTACGGGGGATACTCGAAGAGTGGGTACCTCCCGACCTCGACCTCGTGAAAGAAGACGCGCGGGAGAAAGAGCGGCAGCCGAAACGGCTGCTGGTAGGTGATGAAATGCACGAGGTGCCCGCGGCGGGCGAGCTCGATCCCGAGCTCGGTCGCCACGGCACCAGAGCCGCCGTATGTCGGGTAGCAGCTGATTCCGATCCTCATTGCGCGGCTCCCTCCATCCACCAGGTTCTCGCCACGTCGAGCGCTCCTGTCTCCGTCGGGTCCACCCACGTCACACGATCGGCGGGAAGCTGATGCCGGAACCACGTGCGTTGGCGCTTCGCGTACTGGCGCGTTTCGACGACGATGCGTGAGAGCGCCGCCTCACGAGTGAGCGCACCGCGCACCCGATCTCGCACGGCTCGATAGCCGCTCGCGTTCCAGGCCGGAGCGTCCTCGGGCACGCTCTGCGCCAACTCACGCACTTCCTCCTCCCACCCCGCCCGCAACATCGCCTCCGCCCGTTCCTCGATACGCCGCGCGAGGACGGCCGGGCGCGGGTTGACGACCAGCCACCGCGCCCGCACCGCCGGCGCACGCGCGCGTTGTCGGTGCCATTCGCTGATCGGCCGTCCCGTCAGAACGCCAATCTCGATCGCGCGGAGCAGTTGCGTGCGACCGAGGTGCGCGCGCGCCGGGTCGATATGTTCGCACCACCGGCGAAGGTCGGCCGTCGTCATCGCGTCGAGGAGACGGCCGAGCGCCGCCCGACGATCGGGATCGAGCGGCGGCTCCTCGAACAGCGGCATCGCCAGCGCGCGCAGATAGAACCCGGTTCCACCCACCACCACCGGTCGCCGATGCTCCGCCGCCGCCTCGGCAATCCACCCCAATGCGTCGTGGGCCCACGCCGCCGCCGAATATCGCTGCTCCGGATCGACAATGTCGATCCCGCGGTGCGGAACACGCTGGCGTTCCTCGGCCGTGGGTTTCGCGGTGCCGATGTCGAAGCGTCGATACACCTGACGCGAGTCGGCACTGATGATGGTCGCCGGCGCGTGCGCGGCCAGCGCCAGCGCGATCGCCGACTTCCCGGCGGCCGTCGGGCCGCAGATGATGCGGAGCTCAGCGTCGGCCAAACCGGCGATCGACCTCGTCCCAGGGAACGTGGACGATCGTGGCGCGCCCGTGAACATCGTGGGCGGGAAGCGTCGTCGCGCTCAGCGCGGTGTAGAGCGCGCGCATTTCTCCGGGCGAGAGCGAGTCACCCGCCTTGATCGCCGCCTTGCAGGCGACCGTCGCGGCGAGACGCTCGTGTCGCGGAGCGGCGCTCGCCAGCCGATTGCCGGCGAGCGCGTCGAGCGTCTCGCGGATGCAGCGCTCGGCGTCGAATCGCGGATGCGGCATGGGAACAGCGCGGACGATCAGCGTGTGTCCTCCGAACCCTTCGACCTCGAAACCGAGCGCCGCGAACAGATCCTGATGCTCCTCGAACGCGTCCGCTTCGGCCGGCCCGAGGTGCAGGGTCATGGGAAAGAGCAGCCGCTGCGAGGGCGCTTCACCACGCTCGAGCGTACCGAGAAATCGTTCGAAGAGCACACGCTCGTGCGCGGAGTGCTGATCGATGAGCACGAGCCCGCCCTCGTGCTCGAACATCAGATACGTATCGCGCAGCTGAACGAGCGGCGGGACGCTCGTGCCATCCGGCACCGGAGCCGTCTCGCGTGACTGACCGTCGGCGTCGTCGAGCAAGGGACCGAGCTCGTCGTCGGCGCGTCGCAGCAGCTCGGTGTCCACCGGAGCCACGGCCGCCACGCCGCCTGCTCCGCCGAAGGACGACCACGCGCGGTAGCCCATCGCGGGCGCGCTCGCCGGTGCGCCGAGCGCGCGGCGCACGGCGCCTTCGACGGCGCGCTCGAGGGGCCAGCGATCGCGAAAGCGAACCTCGACCTTCATCGGATGGACGTTGACGTCGACGAGATCGCCGGGGACGGTGAGCTCGAGAAGCAGCGACGGTCGCACGCCGGCGGGAATCGTCGATCGATACGCCGCCTCGGCCGCGCGCACGATGCCGTGATCGCGAACGGCTCGCCCGTTCACGCTCAGGAAGATCCGTCGCGCGGTGGTGCCCGCGTCTCCGGGACGCTCGATGAGACCGGAGACGTGAATGGGCCCACTCACATCGTCGACGTCAACGAGCGCATCGGCATGCACTCCGCCCCACAGGGCCGCCGCGCGCGCGCGGAGCGATGACGCGGGGGCGAGCGCAAATGTCTGACGGCCGTCGTGTGTGGCGGTGAGCCGAACATCGCGCCGGGTGAGCGCAGTGCTCGTCAGTGCCTCGCCGATCGCGCGCCACTCGGATCGCGGCGACCGGAGAAACGCGAGACGCGACGGCGCGTTGGCGAACAAGCGTGAGACGGTGACCGTCGTCCCACGTCGGCGACTACAGCTGGTGACGTCGCGGATCTCGCCACCTTCGGCGCGAACGAGCGTGCCCGCCCCGTCTTCGGCGGCCGTCTCGATCTCGATCGCGCACACCGAGGCGATGGCGGCGAGCGCTTCCCCGCGGAAGCCGAATGTCGTGACACCGACGAGATCGTCGGTGCGCCGGATCTTGGAGGTGGCGTGACGCGCCAGGGCGAGGACCGCGTCGTCACGCGTCATCCCGACGCCGTCGTCGGCGACGCGGATGCGCGCGCGTCCCCCGTCGGTGATATCGATGTCGATGGAGCGAGCCCCCGCGTCGAGGGCGTTCTCGAGGAGCTCCTTGACGACCGATGCCGGCCGCTCGATGACCTCGCCAGCCGCGATCTGATCGACGACGGTCGGCGGGAGGACGGCGATGCGCGGCATGCATGAAGCTACGCGCGCCCGCCGCGAGCGGTCAATCGCGAGCGAGCTTCACCAGGAGCGCGTTTTCGACCCAACCTTCCCGCGCGCCAGCGAGCGTCACGCGCGTCCAGTCACCGCGGCGTTCTTCGACGCGCGCCACCTCGCCGACCCGGGCCGTCGCTCCGTATTCCGCGGCCAGCGCCGGGAGCATCCGGAGCGCGCCGGTGGCATCGACGACCGCCAACCCTCGCCCGGCGACGATCGAATGGGCGGTGAACGCGATCGCGGCGACGGTGAGGGAGAGCGCGATGCCGCCAAGGCCAACCGCGGCCGCCCCGGCCTTTCGCGCGCGGATCGTGACCAGGAACCAGGCGATGTACCAGAGCGCCGCCGCGATGGTGGCGAGCGCTCCGACCGGGAGCGGCGGCACCTCGCCGAGCGACTCATCGACGGGCAGGTCGACGAGAACGAGCGCGTCGCGCGCATCGGTGGCGAGCGGCTCGAGGCGTAACGCCCGCTGCCATCCCAGCACGGCGCGCGCGGTGTCACCGGCCTGCCACGAGGCCGTTCCGTAATTCATCCACGCATCGGACGCGCGCGGGACCGCGGTGGCGACCGCGTTGAAGTCGCGCGCGGCATCGAGATAGCGTCCCTCTCGATAGGCGGTGACGCCGATGTCGAATCGCCGCGCGGGATCGAGGCCGTCGAGCGGAGTCGCGAACGCGCTGTGCGCGAGCACGAGGAGCACGACGCCGAGTCCCACCCCGGTGAGCGCCGCGCGGAGCGACTCGCGTGAGCGCGCTTCGCGATCGATCTCGCGATAGATCCGCCAGGCGCGGCGTGCGGCCTCCTTGACGTTGCCGGCCCCACCACCGAAGGCGGCGTGATCCAGCTCGGCGAGCAGCGTCTCGGCGTCGGCCGCCACGGGTGCCGACACGCCGGTGCGGCGAGCGACGCGCGTCAGCGCGCCATTGGTGCCGAGCGTGGAGTCGGGGACGTGAAGCCGGTCGGCGAGCGCACGCACGAACGTGCGCCGCAGCTCACGAGCGGAGACCGAGCGCGGTCGACGAGCCAGCGCGCGAAGATCGCGAGAGGCGGAGACGGGGCGGGTGCGGACCTTCCGGCGACTCGTGAGGCGTCGGACCGTCGCCGGAATCGGCGCGAGCCCGAGGAGGAGCCAGAACTCGCGTCGCTCGTGAGGCGACCGCGGGAGTGCACCACGATAGTCCGTGCGGATCGCCAGCGGCGGTACGACGACCGACCCGGTATCGGCGCTCGCGAGCGCGCCCGGGGCGACGAGTATCGAGTCGGGGGCAGCCTCGGCGAGCCGGTAGCTTTCTGTCCAGGGATCGAAGTACCAGTAGCGTACCGGCGGAAGCGTGCGCATCCCCGGCCGCGTCGGGGTCAGCACCCAGTCGAATTCCTTCGCGCCGCGCACGGTGTCCCGATCGGTGGCGACGGTGACGCGCTCATCGGCCGGAACGACGGTCGCCCACGGCACACGCAGCGCCGGCCGCGGCAGAAGCTTGACGTTCCCGATCCCCGCTACCCGCACGCGAAGCAGCAGCGGATCGCCGACGCGCGCCTGGCCGCTGTCGAGATCGGCGGCAATGCTGAGCGAGCCAACGGCGCCCTGATAATCGGGCGGGCGGCCCGCGGCGGGCGGATCCACCGCGACGACGACGATGCTGTCGCTGCGCGCTTCGTAGCTTTCGTCGCGGCTGAAGAAGCTCGGCGTCAGCGGCAGCGCGTACGTCAGTCGCGCCGATGGAATGGTGAAGCGCCCCGCCGCGACGGGAAAGATCGCGCGCTGGTATACGAACGCCTCGAACGATTTCCCGCGGGAGGAAATCGTGTACGCGGGGAGATCGGACGGGGACTCGTACGCGAGCATTCCGCGCATCTCCGGCGCGAAGAACTCCGGTCGGCGAACGCGATCGCGGATCGAGCGCGCGAAGAATGCCGCCACTTGATACGTCGCCTGCTGTCCGACGTAGACAGTTTCCGGGAGCACGAGCGCGCGCACCTGGACGGGCGACACGGTATCGAGCACCGGGTTCCGGGTGATGGCGGGCGCGCGCGAGTAGTCCCGTCGCTGCAGTCGCTGCGCCGCACCGTCGCTCGGCAGAAGCGTCAGCGCCGCAACGGCCGCCAGCAGGGCCGGAGCGCGCCTCACCAGTCCTTCCCTCGCGGGGGAACGTCCGGCTGAGCGGTGCGCTGCTTTCGGCCCTGCACGTCCTGCTCGTCGCGCGCCGCGCTATTGAGGATCTGCTCCGCCTGACGATCCGACAGGCTTCCGGACGGGCGCGGGAGCTGCTCGCGCGCCGGAGCCGGCTGCTGCGGTGATTCATCCTCCGATTCTCCCCCGCCTCCGCCGCCGCCACCCGCACGCTGCTGTCGACGTGCGAGCTCGTAATTCCATTTCGCGTCGAGCGCCTCGGGACGCGCGCGCAAGGCGCGTTTGTAGGCGTCGACGGCGGCGGCGAACGCCTGGGTCGCCGCGTCGCCCTCGAGGGACCGGCCGCGCTCGAGGAAGATGTAGCCGAGGTTGAAGAGCGCGCGGTATCGCGTCTCGAGATCGGTGGAGAGCGCAGCCCGCTCGAGCGTCTCGATCGCCTCCTCGGGCCGACCGGCGAGGATCAGCGCCGTGCCGTAGTTGTATTGCAGCCGCGGCGACCGATCGCCGCGCATGATCTCGCGCCGGTAGGCTTCGGCGGCCTCTGCATAACGACGTGCGCGGAAGAGCTGGTCACCCTCGGTGTCGGCGGCATATGCCGGCGACGGCAGGGCGATCGCGAGCAACAGCGCGGCCGCGGCCGTGCGCGCCGCTGCCGGCGCGCCACGACGGGCGCCCCGGCGTTCGGCGAGGAGCGTGTCGGCGAGGAGACACAGCAGCGCGGGAATGAGAAAGAGCTGAAAGCGCGGCCGACGTTCCGCGCCGGCCTGCGCCATGCGGCCCTGGCGGCGCAGCGTGGCGAGCGAACGTCGAACGTTGGCGGCCTTGTCGGTGGCCGTCGCCGGGATGTAGACGCCATTCGCGGCGCGCGCCGCCGCTTGCAGCAGCGCCGGGTTGTGCCGCGACACGACGATCTCGCCGTTTTCGTCTCGCTTCAACGTCCGCCCTCCCGGCCCACGCTCGGGAATCGTCGCGCCTTCCATCGTTCCGAACCCAACCGCCACGAGCGTGATGCCCGCGTCGGTGGCACGACGCGCGGCATCCACCACGTCGCCCTCCGGCTCGAACGCTTCGCCATCACTCATGATGACGAGCGCGCGGTCGCTTCCGCTACGCGACGTGAGCAGGAGATCGGTCCCCTGTCGAATGGCGCGAGACAGGGAGCTCCCCGCCTGGCCGACGACGCTCGGGTCGAGATTGTCGAGATAGAGCTCGAGCGCGCCCTTATCCACGGTGAGCGGCGTCAGGATGTAGCTGCGGCCGGCGAACGCGATGAGCCCGAAGCGATCGCCGGGTGACGCGGCGAGAAAGCGCCGAGCCTCCTGCTTCATACGCTCCAGACGGTCGGGGCGGTCGTCGGTCGCGCGCATCGACAGCGAGGCGTCGAGCGCAAGCACCACGTCGGCACCGCCAGCACGCACGATGGCGCGCTCGGTTCCCCATCGTGGCCCCGCGAAGGCCACCGCGGCGAACACGGCCGCCAGCGACAGCAGAATCACTCTCACCGTGGGCGATCGGGTGGCCGACGCGGGAATCAGCCGCGCGACGATGCCCCGCTGGCCTAACGCGGTGAGACGCCGCTGGCGCTTGCGGAATGCGATCACCAGCAGTGCGGCGACCGCGACGGCGAGCACCGGCGCCGCGACGAGCGCCCAGGGAATGTCGAAGTACGGAATCATGGAAGCGGCCCCCGCCAGGCGAGCAGCGCCATTTCCGCCGCGATCGCGAGCAGCACCAGTCCGAGGGGCCACCGGTACTGTTCCGTGTACTGCGTGTACGTACGTGTCGTCACCGGTACACGCTCGAGACGATCGATCTGCTCGTAGATCCGCTGAAGCGCGACGGCGTCCCGGGCGCGGAAGTAGCGACCGCCCGTCGCGCGCGACACATCGGTCAGCAGGCGCTCATCGATGCGCACCGGCCGGTTCTCGTAGCGAAGGCCGGTGAGTCCCCGCCCCACCGGCACCGGCGCGACGCCCTCGGTGCCCGCACCGATCGTGTAGATCTTGATGTCGTATGCGGCCGCGGCCTGCGCGGCCGTGCGCGGATCGATGTTTCCCCGGTTGTTCTCGCCATCGGTCAACAGAATCATGACCCGCGATGATCCCGGTGCGTCCCGCAGACGATTGGCTGCCGTCGCGATCGCCGTGCCAATCGCGGTCCCGTCCTCCAGCAACCCCGCATGCAGGTGATCGACGGCGGCCAGAATCACCGGGTAATCGAGCGTGAGCGGCACCTGGGTGAGGGCCTCTCCCGCGAACGCAACGAGGCCGATCCGGTCGCTGCGCCGCCCATTGATGAACTGCTTGACGACGTCCTTCGCGACCTCGAGGCGATTCTGCGGCTGAAAGTCCTCGGCGAGCATCGAGCTGGACAGGTCGACGACCAGGACGATGTTGATTCCCTCGCTGGTGATCGTCTCGGCGCGCGCGCCGGAGCGGGGTCGCGCGAGCGCGATCACGAGGGCGGCGATGGCGAGGGCGCGCAACGTGACGAGGAGTCGCGCCACGCCGCGACCCGCGCGCGGCCCGCGGGCGAGCACGTCGGTGCGCGAAAACACGATGGCGGGCGCGTGGCGCCGGCGGCGCCAGAACCACCAGAGCGGGATGGCGAGGAGCAGCACGAGCGCCCATGGCGCGGCGAACTCGAGGCCGAAAATGCGGATCATGCCGCTTTCTCCGTTTTCGCGGCCGCCGCGGCTCGTTCACGCGCCGTGATCTTCTCCACATCGCGCGCGATCGCGCGTGCCTCCTGCCCGATCTCGCGCGCCCGCTCCGCCGTCACGGGACGGCGCGCGAACTTCACCAGATCCGCCTCGGCGAGTATCGCGGCCAGGCGTTGAACGGGGAGCGTGCGGTGCGTGCGCAGAAATGCCACCAGCTCGCTGCTCGTGAGCGACGTCGTGGCGCCCGTCAGGCGGAGCGCGAAGTAGTCGCGGAGAACCTCCACCATGAGGGCGACGAAGCGACCCCGCTCGCCGGCTTCGAGCAGTCCCATGCGTTCGACGCGCGCAAACTCGCGCTCGGCGTACTGCATCGCGTCCACCGGCGCGGGCGGCGTCGTTCGGCGCCGCCGACGGAGATACCACCACAGCAGCAGACTGACGATCGCCAGGGCGACGAGCCCGATGAGCACCCATCGCCACCACGGCGGCTCGGCCGCCATGATGTCACGCGGCGGCTTCGGGACGTGAAGCGCGGTGTCAGGCGGAAGGACGCTTCGGACGTAGACGTGGGCGCGCAGCGCCACGCGTTGCTCACGGTCCGGCGCGGCGACGACGGCATCCTCGAACACGATGGTGATCGTGCCCGTATCCCACGCGGCCAGCCGCCAGCGCGCGGTCTCCTCGGTCGCGAGCGAATCGCTCGTCGTATCGACCATGCGCGAGCTGACGATCTCCACCGTCTCCGACGTATCCGGTGCGGTGGGCCACGCAATCGTGGCACCCTCGGGCGCGCGGACACGCGCGGCGACGATGAAATGGGTTCCGACCGTGACCGTTTCCGGCCGGACCGCGATGCCGAGCTGCGCCGATGGCGAGGCGCCTTGCGACGGCTGCAGGGGCGCCTGCAATGCCAGTAGCAACGCGAGCGAGAGCGGAGTCACCGCCGGCGGCCGCGGCCGCGCGTCTCCCGCGACCGGAAGAACTTGAGCAGCGGCTCGATGTAGCTGACGTCGGTGCGAACGACGATCTCATCGATCGCGAGGCGGCGGAAGAGACGTCGGCGCTCGCTGCGCTCGCGACCCGCCATGTCTTCGAACGATGACCGAACGCCCGGATCGCTCGTGTCCACGGTCACCGTCGTTCCGCTCTCCGGATCGACGAAGCGCGCCAGCCCGACGTTCGGCAGCGAGATCTCGCGAGGATCCTCCATTGTGACGGCGACCACATCGTGCCGCTGGGCGAGGATCTTGAGCGGGTGCTCGATGTCGGGGGCGATGAAGTCGGAGATCAGGAAGATGATCGCGTGGTGCGAGAGCATTCTGGCGAGATACTCGGCCGCGGCCGCAATGTCGGTGCGCCGCCCCTTCGGCTCGAAGGCGAGGACGTCACGAACCAGGCGCAGCGCGTGACGGCGGCCCTTCCCGGGCGGCACGACGTGCTCGGGACGATCGGTGAACAGGAGCGCGCCGACGCGATCGTTGTTGCGCACCGCCGACATCGCGAGCACCGCACTCAGCTCGCTCGCGAGCTCGCTCTTGAACCGTGCGTGCGTCCCGAAGCGTTCGGACCCCGAGAGATCGATCGCCAGCATCACCGTGAGCTCGCGCTCCTCC